>NZ_JBHJVK010000120.1:0-13762 GCF_042264695.1 Kitasatospora sp. NPDC056138
TCCGCCGCTACATCATCTGGCGGAACAAGCACGCCGCCGACGAGCGCCTACGCGAAGTCGTCACCAGGGCGAACGTTGCCTGATGCGGCACTAGTAACTAATTGCGGTTTTGGTCTCACCATCAGCAACTTCGCTACTACGCTGACGGGCACCGCAGTCGTCAGGGAGGTGCATCATGGCGCACAAGCCGTCCTGTTCCGCACAGATCCGTGCCACTGGCGTGGCCTGCGGCTGGACGACGGCAGCGATCGTCACCGTGATCGTCGACTGCTGCGGCGTCAGTCCGCTCCGAGGGCAGCGACTCGCCCGTGGCTGGACCCTTCAACGCGCTGTCGATGAGCTGGTCCAGAGGTGTGATGCACAGCAACTGGCCCGACCGAGACTCGACATTGACCAGCTGCGCGCCTGGGAAACCGGACGTATTCCTCGCGCGCAGACCATCGACCTGCTGTGTCGGCTGTACGAGACGGATGCCAAGGGCTTGGGCATGACCGGCGACTACCGCACCCTAGCTCAGCCGCCTGCCACCGCCGGCAATCTGCCGCTGGCTGTGACAACGCCCAACGCGGCCCGTGCTGCAGCACGGGTAACTGCTCCGATCGCCGCTGGTGATGCGGTGGATGTGCTCGTGGACTCCCACCGTCGGGCAGTCGAGAGCACACTCGCCAGCACGACGGTCAGCGCGGGACGACTTGAGATCTTGGACGAGCGGCTGATGGATCTCCGCCGCGCCTACGTCGTCGCTCCGCCCGTAGAGATGCTTGGCCAGCTCCTGCGCGAGCTTGATGAGGTACGTCTTCTGGCCAGTGAGCGGCAGCCTGCCCATGTGCAGGTCCACTTGTCGGAGATGATCGCGGTCCTGGCCACGTTGATCGCCGACGCGCTGATGAAGCTCGGGCGCCTGGGACAGGCGCAGTTGTGGTACGGCACGGCGCGCACTGCAGCCGACGACAGCGGCAGTTGGGAGTTGCGGGCGCGCGTTCGGGTCCAGGCCGCCATGCTGCCGTACTACTACGGGCCGCTGGAACGTGCGGTCAGCTTCACCAACGAGGCGCGGCTCCTCAACCGCAACCGCCCCACGGCAACGGGCGCATTCGCGGCAGCGGCCGCAGCACGGGCTCAAGCCAGGCAGGGCAACGCTGAGGCCGCTCGCGCGGCGATCAAGGAAACGCAGCAGCTGTTCGATCGATGCCGGCAGGTTGCATCGGAGTCCGATGACGCTTGGGCCTTCCCCCTGCGCCGGCTTCTCCTGTACCTGTCCGGCGCGTACACCTACCTCGGCGACACCACCCGCGCGCGCGACGCGCAAGCCGAGGCCCTGATGCTGTACCCGGATCGGACCGGCATCGATCCGGCGCTGCTGCACCTTGAGCAGGCGATGTGCCTGATCCACGAGCGCAGCGTCACCGAGGCGTGTCAGCTGGCTGGCCAGACCTACCTGAAGGTTCCTGCTGCGCACCGGACTGAAATCCTCGGCGCGCGGGCCCAGGACATCATCGACGTACTGCCGGAGAACGACCGGTCGGTGCGGGCTGTGCGCGAACTCGGCGAGATCCTGGCACTGCCGGCCAGCACGACGTGACAGGAGAGGCTCCCGCCCGTCAGCCTTGTAGGCATGAGTGCTCCGATTGTCCGAATCGGCGGCTTCGCCGAGTCCGAAGTCTCCGACGTCCTGGAGAGCGCGTGTCGGCAGGTCGACCTTGACCCGTCGGGCGCGCAGATACTGCGTGGCCACACTAACGCGGTGTTCCGGCTTCCCGCGGTGGAGGCGGTCGCCAAGATCGCCCGCGTCGGCACGCCCCAGGCGAACGTGCGGCGCACGGTCGAGCTGGTCCAGTGGCTCACCAGCCTGAGCTTTCCCACTGTCGCGCTGCTCGCTGTAGATCAGCCAGTCCTCGTAGGCGAACACGCGGTGACCTTCTGGGAGTACCTGCCGCAGCCCGACGTCCCCGTGCCAGCCGCCGAATTGGCAGTACCTCTCCGCACCTTGCATCAACTCCCCGCACCTCCCTTCCAAGTTCGACCGCTCGACACGGTCGCGGCCATCCGGCGATCGCTCGATGCGATCACCGCACTACCAGCCACGGACATCGACTACCTGTCGAAGCATCTGAATGAGCTGGAGCAAGTCCTCAGCAAGGTTCGCTTCGCCCTGCCGCCCGGCCTGCTTCAAGGCGATCCTCAGCACCGCAATGCACTCCATCACCAAGGAGCCGCGGTGCTGTGCGACTGGGACACTGCATGCTTCGGCCCACCCGAGCTGGACCTTGTCACCGTGGAGATCCACTGCCGACGGTTCGGCTACGGTGCCTCCCACTACGAGAAGTTCGCCCAGAGGTACGGGTTCGACGTCACCTCGTGGGACGGATACGACGTCCTACGCGACCTTCGCGAGCTGCGGATGATCACCACGAACGCGAAACGCGCCTCGGCTGGCACGCCGGCTCTGGCCGAGGTGGCCCGCCGAGTCGAAGGTCTCCGCCACGGTGATCACGACCTGCGGTGGAACATCCTCTGACTCGCAGACCGCCAAGGGCATAGAGCCATCGCGGTGACCAGGCAGGTAAACCACACCTCGGCAGCCTCCGCCAGCCCGCAGGGCATACCTGGACTACGTGAAGCCGCTGCTGTCGCGGCGTGCAAGCAGAAGGCGAACGCCTGACGCAGTGAGCAGCTGACGACGCAGGCCCGCGATCGGTTTCGGTCCCAGGTGGAACATGGACGGCATGACCACCCCGTACACGCCTGCCGACGCCAAAGAGCCCACGATTGCCCGGAAGGCAGGATCACCGTTACTCGGACGGCCCTCGGCCTCTATGAGAACTGCCCCGAGGATGAGTTCATGACGGTTGCAGTAGTCCGAGAGGACCCGCGACAGGGCAGCACGCCGAGGTGCTCCGGCGGTAGCTGTCCGCAGATAGCCGACAACGGTCGGCCCCTGCACTGATCGCTGCTCCGTGAGCTCCACCGAAACCACCACCCTCGAGACTTCCGCCTCGGCTGCCTGAGGCGCTGACACTCAGGCTGCCGTGCCGCGGTGCGGCTTGGGAATGTGGCGCTGTTGCACTTTCGTAGCAGTTTTGACGCATCGTCGGCTTTCGCCGTGCTTCGATGGCTCCCCTACCCGGGAGGTGTGATGGCGGCTGTCCAAGAGTGGAGCGGGGTCGAGGCGCGGGCGCTCCGACGGGCCCTCCGGTTGAGCGTTCGCGGCTTCGCCGATCATCTCGGGGTAGCGCAACGTACGGTTTCGAACTGGGAGAAGAACGGATCGACCACGGTGCCGCGTCCTGACACTCAGGCGATTCTCGACACGGCTCTCGCACAAGCCGATACTGCGGCAAAACTTCGCTTCGAGGTCCTGCTGTCAGAGGGTGCCACTCCCCTGGTGCGGAACCGCACCGTGTCACGGGGTCCTCGACTGTGGGAATACGAATCCTGGACCGAGGACATCGAACGGACCGTTGCCGCGCTCAGCCGACAGGACTTCGCCTTCGCCGCTGATCTTCTCGGGCGATGGCGCGGACGATGGCCGCTGCGAGAGCTCGACGACAAGGGCCTGTACCTGCATGCCAGGGCAACAACGCTTCTCGGCGATCTCCAACGGGATCAAGGAGCCGTGGCGGGGCCACTGTCGGCGCGGCAGTCCTATACCGAGGCCCGGTCACTCTTCGCTCATCTGGACATCCCCCGTCGGGTTGCTCAGCTCGACTTGTCGCTCGCCGTGACGTTCGAGATGTCCGGGAAGCTCGACCTGGCTGCCAAAAGATACGAGGAGTTGGCGATCGACGACCGGCTCAGCGGCCGAGACCGTGCCAGAGCCAAGCTGTGGGTTGGTACCGCGCTCACCAAGGAGGGACAGCACGCATACGCTGCGCAGGTCATGGGAACCGCGATCCGAGCCTTTGAGGTCATCGGTGAGCCAGAGGACTGGTCCGTAGCCCACCAGAAGCTCGCCCTGGCACATCGGGGCGCCGGCGACCTGGCCACAGCGACTCGGCTGATCGAGGTCGCGCGGAGCTCTGGAAGCGGCAGCTCACCGATGCAGCAGGTAAGGCTTTCGACCGCCCATGGGCACATCCTTCTGTCCGATCGGGCCACGGCAGACGAGGGGCTGGCCGTGCTCAACCGAGCCGCGCAGCTGGCCGCCCAGTACGGTATGAGTCACCAACTGCACAGCATTGAGGGCATCCGGCGGAGTATCGAGCGGCCGACGGTGGCCCTGTGGCCCGGGTGACCTGGAGAACACGTGACGGACATTCAGCAGCTTACGATCACCGAACAGCAGTGGGCGGACGCCGCTCTCATCTGGGACTTCCACCAGATGAAGCACGACGCCCGGCCGTGCGACGCGGCCATCGGCCTGGGCAGTCACGACCTCGGGGTACCCGCCTACGCTGCTGAGCTTTACCACATGGGCCTGTTCAAGACGCTCGTCTTCACCGGCGGCCCCAACCCGACGCATCCCGAACGGTTTCCCCGTGGGGAGGCCGTGCACTTCACCGAGCACGCGGTGGAGCTCGGCGTTCCGTGCGAGGCCGTTCTTCAGGAGCCGAACGCCCGCAACACCGGCCAGAACATCGAGTTCTCCCGCCGGGTGCTGGCTGAGGCAGGTATCGAGGTGCGGTCCGTGATGCTGATCGCCATGCCGTACATGGAGCGCCGGGCTTTCGCCACGTGCCGCAAGGTCTGGCCCGAGGTCGAGGTTGTGTGTGCGTCCACGCCGATGGCACTGGACGACTATGTGAAAGTCATCGGCGACGACAAGCTCGTCATTGACAATCTGGTCGGCGATCTGCAGCGGGTCATCGAGTACCCGCCGTTCGGTTTCGCCATCGAGCAGGAAGTACCGAAGGTGGTGCATGACGCCTATGAGCGTCTCCTCGCCGACGGCTTCGACAGCCGTCTCCTCAGTTCCTGATCAACGGCCAGGCAGGCTCACCGCGGCCGTCTGCGCCATCCACCAGCCCAACCTTTTCCCCCGCCTATCAACCCTGGCAAAGCTGTACACGGCGGACGTCTGGATCGTCTACGACGATGTCCAGTTCGTCCGCCGCGACTACCAACACCGCGCTCGACTCGCACAGTTGAACGACCCAAGGAAGTGGCAGTGGCTATCGCTCCCCACGCACCTGCCGCACGGCCGCGACACCCTGATCTCCGACGCCCACTTGGTTGAACCCTTCCGCAGCCAGCAGCGAGTTCAGCGCCTGCTCCAACAGCTCTACAGTCGCGGCCCGTATTGGCTCCAGCTACAAGAGCGACTGGGCGCGCTCTTCGACCTGTTCGAAATCACGGACCGCACTGCGGCCATCGCCAAAGCCTCCACGCTCGCACTCCTGCGACTGCTCGACTGGGACGGGACGGTGCTACACAGCCGTGACCTGCCAGCCAGGAAAGGCCGCTCACTCCGCCTCGCCGATCTGTGCTCGTCCGTCAATGCCTCGACCTACTTGTGCGGCAGTGGCGGACTCTCCTACCTCGATACGGCTCCCTTCGAACAACAGGCGATCTCAGTAGAGTCTTTCCTCGTCCCCGAGCACGGAGTGTGGGAGGAAGGCCATCGAGTCAGCGCGCTCCGAGCCATCGCTACCCACGGCCCCGACGCACTCAGGAGGCATCTCATCACGCTCCGTGAGCAGCTATGGCCTGCCGCCAGATTCACGGCGTCATCTGCTCGTCCGCGCCCTGTCCCACCTCAGATCGGGTAGGCAGCGGTCCGCCGGCTGCTGAGTCCGATTCTGCACATAGATCGCACGAGCAATACCGGTTGCGGAGTGACTAATAAGCATCAGCTTGGGATGACGCCAGCAGCGGAGCGGGCGGTCCGGACCCTACGGAGGAGTGGCAGCGGCGGGAGGTGGCCCGGCTCGTGAGCTGCTCCTCCGCCGTGTCGGAGGGGAGCAGCTGTTGAGCAGGGTGGGCCGTCAGGACTGGTGGGCTTCCTCGGCTGTGCGCAACTGGGCCAGCTCCGCCTCCAGAGCCTCGATCGGGCCTCCAGCTGCTGCTTGTCCCGTACGGCGTCCGCGTAGCCTTCCTTGTGGCGCTTGGCGATGCGGCTGAGCCTGTCCGGCGTGAAAATCCGAGCTCGGGGCGTTGACCTGCAGCGTTTCCCTGCGGGGACGAAGTGGGTCGGGGCATGATCGGTGGTCATGCGATGGTCCTGGATCCATCTGTTGACGCGCAGGTCGTTGGAGCTGGTGGGCCTACGGCTGCTCGGCAGCGCGGCGAAGGACGTCGAGCTCCTGGTCCTACGACACCAACTCGCGGTGCTCCGACGCCAGCTCGGTCAACCGCAGCTCGAGCCAGGCGACCTGGTACTGCTGGCGGCCTTGTCGAGACTCCTGCCCAGGGAACGCTGGAGCAGCTTCTTCGTTACCCCGGCCACGCTGCTGCGCTGGCATCGCGAGCTGATCGCTGACAGGTGGACCTACCCCCGCAAGCGTCCCGGCCGACCGCCGATACCCCAGCAGACCCGGGAGTTGGTCCTGCGCCTGGCCCGCGAGAATCCACTGTGGGGTCACCGGCGCGTGCAGGGCGAACTCGCCCGGCTGGGCATCACCGTGGCAGCGGCCACCGTCCGCGCGGTACTGCGTCAGGGCAACATCCCGCCCGCACCCAAGCGGGCGCAAGACAGCCGGTCCGTCTTCCTCCGCACCCAGGCATCAGGCCCGCTGGCCTGCGACTTCTTCCACGTGGACACCGCCTTCTGCCGACGCCTGTACGTGCTGTTCGTCATGGAAGTCGAAACACGACGGGTTCACATCCTGGGCATCACCGCACACCCGAACCGCGACTGGGTGACCCAGCAGGCCCGGAACCTGCTGATGCCCCTGGAAGACCAGGCATACCGCTTCCGGTTCTTCCTGCGCGACCGGGACGGAAAGTTCTCCGACGCCTTCGGCGCACAACAGCGCGGCTGGGCACTGAGCGCCAACTCCTGGGGCAGCACCTTCATGATCGGCGCAGGCGAGATCTACCCCCACTGCCCCGAACACCAACTGGCCAACCTCGGCGGCAGCCTCGACGGCACCGGCGACATCCTGCGCGGCGCCGTCGTCAACGGGCCGAACGCAGCAGACAAGCTCGCCGAACTCAACACCTTCCCCACCATGAAGCGCTGCTCCTCCAACCCCGGTACTCCCTGGACCGACTTCGACGGGGCCAAGGCCCGCTTCCTCGACGACGCGGGCGCCTGGCAGACCGTGGAACCCTCCGTCGACTTCACCTCCACCGCGATGCTGGCCTTCGCCCTGTCACAGAACTGAACGATTGACCAGCTCCGAGCCGAAGCGGGGCCAGAGCACGCTCTGTAAAGCAATGTGGCCGGTCAAACCGACACACTGTCGGTTTGACCGGCCACATGAGGAATCGGGATTGATCTCAACCGCGGCGCGGATGTCCAATAAGTAGTGTGCATCGTGAAGTTGCAGGTCACCGGAGTGGCGTGACGGGCAGTAGGGGAACTCGTACTAGTCGGCGGCCGGTGTCCACGGTGAAGATCGTCCGACCAGTCAGCTGGAGTGGTACTCGGGTTCTGTTGTGCTTGTCGTAGGGGTCTGGCGAGTACTCTGGATCGTTCCCTGCGCCAGGCGGCGGCCGCCAGGGCAGACCCCAGCGAGTGGCGCCGAAGCGCGCAGGAGGCAGTGTAAGTCATGATCCTCCCGAAGGTCCGGGACCCTCGCTTCGTGACGATCCGCCGTGGTGGGACTCTCACTGATGCGGATCACCGTCTCCTCGCTCTGTGGGCTGCCTCGTGTGCAGAGCACGTCCTTGGCCTCTTCGAGTCGGCCCAGCCTGGGGACCTGCGACCGCGCCAGGCGATCGAGCATGCCCGGGCCTGGGTGCGTGGCGAGGTCAAGATGATGCAGGCTCGCGCGGCGGGCGGCCATGCGATGGGGGCAGCCAGAGACCTGCGTGGGGCAGCACGGCATGCCGCGTACGCCGCTGGCCAGGCCGGGGCCGTAGCCCACGTCGCCGCGCACGAGCTCGGCGCGGCCGCCTACGCGATCAAGGCCGCACGTGCGGCGGCACCGGAAGGCGAGAGCGAGAACGCTGGGCGACTCGAGTGCCAGTGGCAGCGCAATCAGCTCCCGGAGGAGATCCGCGAGCTCGTACTTGATGACCAGCGGCTGCGCAACGACATCTGCTGGTCGGTGTTCGACTGTTGAAGCCGAACCCTGCACGGCCCCTCAATGGTTGGCCCAATGAGCGCGGCGCATCGTGAAATCTGCACGTCAGATGGCCTGGTGTGCGTAGGTATAGGGAGGCTCGGGCAGGTCCGGGGTGGTAGTCCACCAGCAAGATCATCCCTCAGCGGGCGACTTCCCGGTTGGTCAGCACCAGCAGGGCCCGCACCAGCGCGGTCGCCCACTTCGGATCCCTGCGGACCTTGCCGAGGACGCGCCAGTTCTTCAGATGGGCGAAGCCGTGCTCGACCGGGGCCCGCACCGCGGCCAGCGCCTTGCTGGAAAGTTTCTGACCACGGGTCAGGGGTCGGTTCCGGGCCGCCTTGTAGCCGGTGATCACCGCCGGGTCGGCATCGGGAGCGCCGTCGTCGAGTCCAACGAAGCCCAGGTCGGCGATGGCACCGAGACCGGCCGCCCGCAGGTGGGCGGTGAGCTTGTCGTGGCGACAGGCGGTGATCTCCGACGCGCGTCCGGGCCGCACCGCGGAGACCCCGAACTCCTCTTCCTCCGTATGAGGTCCCGTACGGACCGCGGCGCAGCCCCGTAGCGCCGCGGTCCGTCCGCTGCCGCTACGGCAGGTAGTGGACCTCGGGGAAGGCGCCCGACGGACCGTCGAGCAGGCGGCCCCGATGGTGGTGGCGCAGGTGCTGGTCGAAGAAGGCGAGCGGGTATGCCTGCTGGATTTTCACCGCGCGGGCGGGGTCGAGGGTGCCGATCCATGCCTTCAGTTGCTGGTCGCTCATGCCGATCAGCTTCGCCATCTGTGGTATGAGTACCTGGGTGTCGCCGTAGGACTGGTGGGTTGCGCCGTCGGCCTGGACGTTGAGTCGCCAGCCCTTCAGGTGGGACCAGAACAGGGCCACGTTCGGGTCCTGGGCGCGGGTGAACCTGGCGGTCATCATCATGAACGGCCGATCCAGGTCGGTGGTGATGGTGGGCTGCTTCGGTCCGGGCTGCATCGGTCCGTCCAGGCTCAGCCCGGCCCGCACCCGCCGATCGGCCAGCATGACGCAGGCGGTGGCCGTGCCGCCTTTCGACCAGCCGAACATGCCGATGCGCGAGGTGTCGATGGCCGCGCACAGCCCGTCCGGCAGCGGGTGGTGCTCGGCGTCGGGGTTGTGCCCGGCGGCGAGCTGCTCGACGCAGTCGAGGACGAAGCGGATGTCCGTGGCGTAGTCCACGGCGTACAGCGTGTGCTGGATGTCCATGGCCGGGGTGACCACTCGCCCGTCGGGCAGCTGGCTTAACGCGTCGCCGATGTGGTCCACCGTCACCACGACGTAGCCGTGGCTGGCGAGCTCCTGCACGATGACGGTGTGGTCGGAGCGGTGGCTGCCTGCGCCGTGCGAGTAGACGACCACTGGCAGGCCCTGGCCCGTGCGGTGTACCGGGGCGCCCTCGTGACCGGACGTCAGCAGCGCGGCGTCGGGCGGGAAGCCGCCGGAGGCGAGGAATGCCTGCAGGGCGCCGGCGGGCATCCACGGCGCGCGCGGGTACCGATCGACGTCGCCGCGGGCGGGGTACCAGACGCTGGCCATCAGCTGGCGGAACTGGCCGGGGCCGGCGTCGGGATCGGGGCGGGAGGTGTCGACGAGGTGCAGCTCCACCGTGCCCACCTGGTGCGGGCCGGTGGGCTCCGGCAGCGTGAACTGCACCGGGCCCAAACCGGTCGGGGCCGATGTGCCCTGGGCGCCCGGGGCGGCCCAGGCGGGGCCCACGGCGGCGAGCGGCACGGCGGCCCCGACCGCGAGTACGGCGCCCAGCATGCGACGGCGCGTCATTTCATTGCGGCTTGTGAACGGCGTGGTGGTCACGGACTCTCCCCAGGTCTCTTGGGCCGAACCGGGCAATGCCCCGCGCTTGGGTAGCTGACCCGGCCGGCCAAATTTTTTGATCGTTGACTGCTGATGATCTTGTGATGAGGGCATAAAACGTTGCTCGAGGTGGCGTGGCGCGGGGTGGCCCGCGTATGGATGCCTGGCCGGGGTCGTAGGACGCCGGCCAGGCCGTTCCCACCGGCTTGTTGGTGTCGCTGCTGACCGCCTGCCGTCTCGCCCCGGGTGATCAGCGGCTTTAGCCGTGCGATCTCCTCGGCGGGCGCGGCGTGTCCGCCCCCGGTCAGCGTGATCCGGGGCGGGAGCCGGCCGGCATACCCCTTGTCTACCTAGGCCAGTCCGGCCGAGTGGACGGTGGAGCGACTGACGAGCGGCAGCCGGGCCACGGCCGACGACCGGCATCGTCGCCCGTGGGTGAATCTGGCTCTCGGGTTTGCGGGCCCCTGTCGGTGCACTCGTCGGTTGTGTGTCTGTCACTGGTCCCGCTTCGGCACGGTGGTTATCGCCAGCACCACCGCGAGCGCCGTCCAGAGGGCGTAGACCGTCCAGGCGCCGCCGAGTGTGGAGGGGTAGGGGGTGCCGATCTCCTTTGCCGGCAGCAGCAGCCGGGCCCACGCGTTGAACGGCAGCGCGTTGTCGATGACCGCGCCCCAGTACGTGTTGTTGTGGACGAAGGTCGGGATGATGAAGAGCAGGACGAACTGCGTGACCATGGTCGTGACGCTGTGCCGGATCACCGCGCCGAGCCCCAGGCCGACCAGCGCGCCGATCGGCGCGAGCAGCGCGGAGGCCGTCACGAGTCGCAAGGCGCCGGGATGACCGATCGAGACGCCGCCGTACTTCCCGGCCAGGATCGCCTCGTCCAGCCAGAAGGACACGGTCACCACGAACACGCCGAATCCTGCCGCCACCCCGGCGACCATCAGCACCTTGGCGGCGATCACCTCCCGGCGGGCCGGCGCCGCGGCGAACGTGGTCCGCAGCAGGCCGGTGGTCTGCTCGCTGAGGATCGCGATCGCGCCCACCGCCCCCATGGCCAGCAGGACCAAGGACGCGCACGGCCGGGTGAACGCGTCGTGCAACGCCCCGACCCTGGCGTAGTAGGCCTGTTGGTCGACCGTCCAGGACGCCCATTCGGAGCGGGAGGTCCGCGCACCGTTGGCGTTCAGGCCGATGATGGCCACCGCGCTGATCAACAAGAACCAGGGGATCGAGCGCAGGGACCACAACTTGATCCACTCGGCCGCCAGCAGGTCGGTGAACCTCACCGGCGGGCCGTCGGGTGCCTGGCGGGTGCCGCTCGTCACAGGGTGGGTTTCCGTCCGGGTGCTCATGCTCGTTCTCCTGCCGCGTATTCGACGCTGGCGCCGGTCAGCTCCATGAAGGCCTGCTCCAACGAGCCGCTCCTGGCGGCCAGTTCGTGAACGAGGACACCGCGCGCGGCGGCGATCTGCGCGATGGCGACCGCGTCGAGGCCGGTCACCGTCAGCAGGCCGTCCGGGGCCTGGACCACCTGCGCCCCCTCGGCGGTCAGGGAGGCCACCAGCGAGGCCGGATCATCGGCCCGGACCTCAACGGTGTTGCGCGAGCCGCGAGCGGCGAACTCGGCCACGGTCTCGTCCGCGAGCAACTCGCCGCGCCCGACCACGATGAGACGGTCGGCGGTGTGCTCCATCTCGGTCATCAGATGACTGCTCACGAAGACCGTGCGGCCTTCGGCGGCCAGACGCTGGAACAGGCCCCGGACGAACAGCACCCCCTCGGGGTCGAGCCCGTTCAGCGGCTCGTCGAACATCAGGACCGGCGGATCACCCAGGAGAGCCCCGGCGATGCCCAGGCGCTGACGCATGCCCAGCGAGAAGCCGCCGATCCGCCGGTCGGCGGCGGCTATGAGGCCGACCTCCCGCAGGACCTCGTCCACCCGGCCGGCCGGGATCGCGTTGCTGCGCGCCAGGAAGCGCAGGTGGTCGCGGGCGGTGCGGCCGCCGTGCACGTCACCGGCGTCGAGCAGCGCCCCGACCTGGCGCAGGGCCCGCCGCAGGCCCCGGCAGTCACGGCCGGCGACGGTCGCGGTGCCACTGGTCGGGGCGTGCAGGCCGAGGATCATGCGCAGGGTCGTGCTTTTGCCCGCGCCGTTGGGGCCGAGGAATCCGGTGACGTGGCCGGAGCGGACGGTGAAGGACAGGTCGTTGACGGCGGTGATGCGGCCGTAGCGCTTGGTGAGATGACTGACTTCGATCACGGGGACCACGGTGCCGGTCACAGGCATCGGCGCACATCTGCCGACGGTCAACAACCGGCCTGATGCGATGTCAACCCCAGGCTGACATCCGTGGATGACTGCGCCACCGGAAGGTTGATCGCTACGCTCGCGGCATGAACCTCACCCGGGTGCCGCCCAAGTACCTCTCGCACGTGTCGCCGGGCACCTGGATGGTACTGCTCTGGTTCGCGGTCACGGCGTACACGGTCTTCGAGCAGATGCAGACCCGCCACGGCCTGTCCGTCCTCACGCTGCCCTTCGGCGACCAGGTGAACGAGGCGCTCGCGGTGCTGGCCGTGCTCGCCGCGGGCCGGCGTGGGCGCCGGCCCTTGACGGCGCTGTGCCTGCTGCTGTTCGGGACCGTCCTGTCGGTCATGGCGATGGCCGTCGCCGACATCCCCCTGCTGCAGTACCTGGTGGTCGACGTCGCCATCTGCTACCTGGCGGCGACCCGGCCAGCCCGGACCTCGGTCACGGCCGGCGCGCTGGCGCTCGGGACGCTGCTGGGCTACTCGGGCCTGCGCGCGCTGTCCGGCATGGACGACTACGGCAGCACCACGGTGACGGCGGCGCTGGCCACGGTGATCGCCTGGCTGATCGGACACGCGGTGTGGCAGAGCCACGCACACGCCGAGGCACTGCGCGCGCGGGCGACGGAACAGGCGATCACCTCGGAACGGCTACGCATCGCCCGGGAGTTGCACGACATGGTCGCGCACAGCATCGGGATCGTGGCACTCCAGTCCGGCGCAGCTCGCCGGGTCTTCGACACCCAGCCGGCGCGGGCCCGGGCCGCCCTCGGCGAGGTGGAGGCGGCCGGGCGGGAGACGCTGGCGGGCCTGCGGCGGCTGCTGGGAGCGCTGCGCGAGGCCGACGACAACGCTGCCGACCTGGCCGAGCAGTCGGCCCCGATGCCCGGTCTGGACGAGGTGGCCCGGCTGGCCGCGACCACGACCGCTGCGGGGGTGCGGGTGGACCTCGTCTGGTCCGGTCCGCGCCGCCGGCTGCCGCCGGACATCGAGTTGTCGGCCTACCGGATCGTGCAGGAGGCGGTGACCAACGTGGTGCGGCACGCCCAGGTGCGCGCGTGCCGGGTGTCGATCGAGTTCCGCGCGGCGGAACTGGCCCTCAGCGTGGTCAACGCCGGCCCCGAGCCCGCCTCGTCGAACACGCGGGCCACGCACGAATCTCACGGCGTGCCCGGCGGCCGGAGCCCCGGGCACGGGTACGGCATCGTCGGGATGCGGGAACGGATCGGCCTGCTGCACGGCGAGTTCCGGGCCGGGCCGTGCCCCGACGGCGGCTTCCGGGTGACGGCGCGGGTGCCCGTGGCACCCCCATGGCATTACCGCCGCCCCCCCGGCGCCACTCGGACCCGCCCCCGCCCCCCCCCCACCCCTCCTCGCCCCCCGGGGGCGGGCCCGACGGGGGGCGCCGCCCGGCCCGGCCCCGCCCGGCCGTGGGCCCAGGGCCCCGCG
>NZ_JBHJVK010000121.1:0-12849 GCF_042264695.1 Kitasatospora sp. NPDC056138
GTCTGTTTTTTTTTTATACCCCCGCGGCCGGGGTCGCGGCGGGGCGGTGGGGGCCCGGCCCCCCCCCCGGCCCGGAGCTGCCCCGGCGAGATCTCCGGCGGCGGCACCGGTCACCGGCGTGATCGCCGACCACGGGACACGCCGCCGAGGACCAGCACGATGCCGATCACCAAGAGCCACAACAGGCCCTTGGCCAGGGCATCGACGAGTCCACAGACGACTGCGACCAGCAGGACGAGCAGGAGCGGCACCACGGAGCGCTCCGATGCCCGGGCCGGTCAGGGGGACGTCACTTGACGGCGTCCTTCACCTTGTCGGCGGCCTGCCGGGTGCTGTCCTTCGCCGCACCCATGGCGTGCCTGGCGCTCTCCCCGGCCTTGCTCGCGGCTTCACCGGCCTTGGACGCGGCCTGCTCGACGTGGCCCTCGGTCTCCATCCTGCGGTCCCCGGAAACCCGGCCGACCGTCTCCTTCGCCTTGCCCTTGGCCTGCTTCGCCTTCTCGGACACCTTGCTCATCGTCACTCCCTCTGGGGTTCGGAGCCGGGAACCGTCTGGTTCGCCGACCCAGCCGAGCCTGGCCGAGCCACCGGGATCACGCATCCCGTGTCAGCCGAAGGGACGACGGCGTACCTGTCAGAGCGATGGGCCAACCCCCAGCCGAAGCAGGGGGTCTGCGCTCAGGAGACCCGATCACGGCACAGGACGGTCCTGGCCGTCCGGAAAGCGGGGGCGTCCGGGGGTCGCCAGGCCCTGCGCGGCCACCCGGCCGCCCACCAGGTCCGCCGCCTCCCGGGCGACCCGACGTGCGGTCGGCAGGTCGAATGACCGCCACTGGTCAAGACTGAGGCCGGCAAGAGTCATGTTCCGCAGTGTTCCACGGCGGTCTGACACAGCCGGAGCAGCGGCCTCCGCGGAGGGGACGTCGAGGGCGGCCCGACTCCCCGGCGCCTGCTCGGTCCGTCCGGCCGAACCGAGCGGCGGCGGACCGGGCGGCGGCGGGTCCGCACCGGAGAAGGCGGGCTGATGTCACCCCGTGGTCGCCGCTCGTCCGCGCCACCACTCCACGGTGGCCCTGACCTGCTCCTCGACCGGGGTGGCGCGCACCGCGAAGGCGGACTCGTAAGCGGACGAATCCACCACGAACGGCCGGTCGAACTGGTAGCGGACCTCGCGCAGTTCGCGGATCAGGGGTGAGAAGAGCGACGCCGCGCCCAACACCGCCGGCGGCAGCTTCCGCACCGCGACCGGCCCCGTCCTCCCCTCGGTGGCGACCCGGTCGACCATCTCCCGGATCGACAACGCCGGGGCCGTCGGCACGTGCCATGCCCGCCCCCAGGCCCGCTCCTCCCCCGCGACCTCGACCAACGCCCTGGCCACGTCGGGGACATAGGTCCAGCTGTGCGGCGCGTCCAGGTCACCGAGCACGGTGACGGACCTGCCCCGTAGCAGGCGCGGCACGACCCGCGAGGCCAGGTGGCCTCCGTCGGTCACACCTGGGCCGAAGAAGTCCGAGGCACGCACCTCGACCGCCCTGATGCGGCCCTCCTCGTGCAGGCTCCGCGCGTGCTCCCAGGCCGCCGCCCGTACCCGCCCCTTGGGGCCGGCCGCCGCGAGCGGCAGGTCCTCGGTCATGGGACCGTCCACCGGCCCGTAGCCGTAGAGGTTGCCCAGCATGACCAGGAGGGCCCCGGTGGCTTCGGCCGCGGCACATATCGACGAGGCCAGCGGCGGCCACTCACTCGCCCAACGGTGGAGGGGCGGCGCACCGCTGCTGTAGATCGCGGTCGCGCCGTGCGCGACCTGGGCCAGTCGTCCGGGGGCCGTCGCGTCCAGCGAGACGTGCTCGATCCCGGGCTCCGGCTGACGGCCCGACTTGGTGACCACCCGTACGGCATGCCCCTGTTCGGCCAGCAGCCGCGCGGTGGCCGCCCCGGCGGGCCCGTATCCAACAACCACATGAAGGCTCACCCCCGCACACTAGCGCGAGACCACGACAACGCCGTGCGGTTCTCCCCTCCCCCTGGCCCGGGCGGACGACGGCGCGTGGAAGTACCGCACCGGGGCGCCGTGGACGGAGCTGCCCGCCGGGCATCAGCGGCGGGTTGCGACGTAGGTCAACGGCCGCGGTCGCGAGGTGGCGCGGCGTCCTGAAGTCGCTTTGATCGCAGTGCATTTCGAAGTTCTTCCACATACCACGGGTCTGACGTTTTTCTCCAGGTCAGGGGCATGATCGACCATCCCAAGTCAGCAAATGGTCAGCATTGCGACAGGTCAACCGGACCACCAAGACCTACGGCCCGCTCAAGCACCGCAAGGCCGACGAGTACCGCGATGTCCCGCTGCCGGCCCGGGTCAAGCACACCATCGAGTGGTACGCCGACAAGTACGGCGCCGTCGACGGATACCCCCTGCGCCACCCGAGAGACCTCAGCAAGCCGTTCTCCCATCGAACGCGGGCGGGGGCCGGCGGGTCGGGGTGGGTGACGCCGTGATCGCCGAAGTCGGGCGGCGGGCCTGCGGCTCGTCGGGCAACGTGCTCCCACAGGTCCAGGTCGTGGCGGCGCAGAGCGGTGAGGACGTGGGGTGTGACGCGGCACAGTGTCGGGGGGAATGCGCCGCTGGCGAGGGTGACGTGACGCCAGGGCAGTGTGCGTGCCCAGGTCAGGTCCTCGAGTGCTGTCGACGGTCACGGTGAGGTTGCCGGGCAGGTGCTCGCCGGCGTGTCTGGCGAAGGTCCGCACAACGTCGGTCAGGCGCTGGTCGGGGTGGACTTCGAGGAGCGGGCAGATGCGTGCTTGCACGTCGGCGCTGGACCCTGTTGAGCCCACCCGTGCCGCGGGCGGGCCCAACAGGGGTGCCGGGAGGGTCAGTTGGGCTGGCGGGTCGGCATGATCGTGACCTGCTGGAGATTCACGCGCGGTGGCAGCGTGGCGATGAAGCCGACGGTTTCGGCGATGTCCTGCGGCGTGAGCCACTCCATCGTCTCCTTGGAGCCCTCCAGCCACTGAAGCGCACCGTCATCGGTGACGTGGTTCTGCAGCTCGGTCGCGACGATGCCCGGCTCGAGCGCCGACACCCGCACGTTCTTGGCGCCCAGCTCGACACGCAGATGACGCGAGAGGTGGGTGACGTACGCCTTGGTGCCGGAGTACACGGCGAAGTTCGGGAAGATGTTCTGCGCCGCGATCGACGAGGTGTTGATCAGGTCGGCCACGCCTCGCTCCCCGGCGGCCTTGACCAACTGCGGGATGAACCCGCCGATGACGTTCATCAGTCCGGTGATGTTGAGGTCGATCTGACGCCGCCACTGGTCGGTGGCCAGCTCCTCGATCGGGGCGGGCAGCATCACGCCCGCGTTGTTGAACAGCAGGTCGGCGCCGCCCAGCTCGGCCGCCACCCGGCCGGCGGCCGACCGCACGGCCGCGGCATCGGTCACGTCGACAGCGATCGCCAGGGCGGTGCCGCCGCTCTTCTCGATCCGGGAGACCAGCTCGTTCAGCCGGTCCGCGCGCCGCGCCAGAACGGCGACGCGTGCGCCCAGCCCCGCCAGATGTTCGGCCGAGGCCTCGCCGATACCGCTGGAGGCTCCGGTGACGACCGCCACGCGGCCGGTCAGGGGCTTGGCAAGGGTTTCCGTGGACATGCGACACACCTTCCGACAGGGGATGACTCGAGGGGGACCGCGGCCGCCTGCGCGGAGGGCCAGCATTACGGACGCACCGCCCGATGCATGCCGCCGTACGGTGCAACTGGTCCGAGGTTGCGGTCGGCACCCGGCGCGGCAGCCGTCAGCGCGCGAGGGGCACGGCGAACGGCTGGAATCCGCGGCGGCGCAGGAGGTGCGGGCCCAGGAGGATGAGCTCAGTGAGCGAAGCGACTCACACAGACGGCTCTGGCCTCCCACTGCCCAGGTCTTGACGCCGCGGACTGGTTCGGGGCGCTATTTCCGCATGTAGTCCTCGACGGCGTCGACGATCAGGTCTTTGACCGCCTCCGGATGGGAAAGGAGGGACACGTGCGAGGAGTCGATCTCAACCGTCTTGCGGGCATTCGCCCGCTTTGCTTCGAATCGCTCCAGACTCGGATCGATCGCCCGGTCCTGCTTGCCGACAAGGGCATAAACGGGCTTGTTCCGCCATGCGGCGCCGGTGAGCTTGTCCGTGAACGCCGACAGCGCGATCGGACGCTGTGTGGCTGCCAGAATGTTGGCCTGACTCGTGGGCAGGTCTGCGGCGAAGACCTGGTGCAGTCTGTCCGGCTGTACATACACGTCCGTGCCGGTAGTGCCGTCGCCATTTCGGAAGGGCACCTGCTTCAAAGCCTTGGTGAGTTCAGCGGGAGCAAACTTCGCCGAGAGGCCGGAGAACGACTCATCCACATCGGGCATGATCGCGTTGATGTACACGAGGGCCTTGACGTTGTCGTTTCCGACGGCAGCCTGCGAGATCACCTCTCCGCCATAGGAATGACCAACCAGGACGATCGGTCCCTTGACGGACTCCAGGAAACTCGCGAGGTAGGTCGAGTCCTGAGGAATGCCGCGGAGGGGGTTGGCCGGTGCGGCCACCCGGTAGCCGTTCTTCTGGAGCCGTTCCACGACGCCGTTCCAGCTCGACGCGTCGGCGAAGGCGCCGTGTACGAGCACGACGGTGGGCTTCTCCCCGCCGGGATCACCACTCGGACCACCGGCCTGCACCGTTACGGCCGCCAGGACGGAGGCGGTTCCCGATACCGCCAGAAATGCCGCACCCCAACGAACGATGTTCAAGTCGCGGCGCGACTTCCAGGATATTCGCATGCCACTCCTTCGGCGCGAAGGCGTCAGGCGACGCCCGGGATTCCAGAGTCGAGGACACCAGTCGGCTCGTCTCCGCGTACGGGCCATCCGAGTGAACGCACCCCAGCGGCCTGGAGTCCTCCCAGCTGCCCGAGCACCCTCGACCGGGACCGACTCGCACGGTCTGCACCACTCATCCCCCGCACCCACCCGGAATGAGTCCGCCGGGTCGTTCACCAACCCCCGGGCGCCTTCCGGGATGGCGTCCCGTGGAGTGGTCCTACGTTGTTGGTGGGTCGGACGGGCCAGTCGTATGGTCCTGGGATCCAGAGACTCCGGGTATGGCTATGGAGTGGTTGCCCTCGATGGCTCGATACACCTGGCCGCCCGGAGTCTCACGACGACTCGGCCGCTGATTAGGAGCTGCGGGCCCCTCGGGTGCATCGCTGAGTAGGACCATGCTGGCGAGGTCGTCCGGAGTGGAGCACTCAGCGATCGACCGGAGGAACGGATGGCCCGGATCTGGGCGGGTACGGACATCGGCAAGACCCATCACCACTGCGTGGTGCTGAACGCGCAAGGCGAACGGCTGCTGTCGCGGCGCGTACTGAACGACGAACTGGAGCTACTGGCCCTGCTCGCCGACGTGCTGGCCCTCGATGAGGACGTGGTCTGGGCTGTCGACGTCGCCGACGGTATGGCCGCACTGTGGATCAGTGTGCTGCTCAACCACGGCCAACACCTCGTCTACATACCCGGCCTGGCCGTCAACCGGGCCTCGGCCGGCTACCGGGGCATGGGCAAGACCGACGCCAAGGACGCCACCGTCATCGCCGACCAGGCCCGCATGCGCCGGGACCTGACGGTCCTGCGGCCGGACGACGAGCACGCCATCGAGCTGCGGGTCCTCACCAACCGCCGGACCGACCTGAACGCCGACCGCACCCGTCGGATCAACCGCCTGCGCGGCCAACTCACCAGCATCTTCCCGGCGTTGGAGCGGGCGCTTGACCTGGGTAACGTCGGCCCGTTGATCCTGCTGACCAGCTACCAGACCCCGGCCGCCCTGCGGCGGGTCGGCCGCAGCCGCCTGGAGACTTGGCTGCGTAACCGCAAGGTCCGCAGCCCGGAAGCCCTGGCGGAGGCTGCTCTGGAAGCAGCCGGGCGACAGCACACTGCCGTCCCCGGGGAGAAGATCACCGCGCAGGTGATCCACACCCTGGCGAAGGAGGTGATGAGTCTCAACGAGCAGATCACCGAGATCGACAAGCTCATCGCGGCCCGGTTTCGCGACCACGAACTCGCCGAAGTGATCGCCAGCATGCCCGGCATCGGCCCGCTGCTGGGCGCCGAGTTCCTCGCGGCCACCGCCGGCGACATGAGCCGCTACGGCACTGCCGACCGCCTCGCCAGTCTCGCCGGAGTCGCCCCGGTCCCTCGGGACTCGGGCAACCTGCACCGGCCCCGGCGCTACCACCGGGGCCTGCAACGCGTCTTCTACACATCCGCGCTCATCAGCATCCGCAACTGCGACGACTCGCGCCGCTTCTACGAACGCAAACGCTCCGAAGGCAAGCGGCACACCCAGGCCGTGCTCGCCCTGGCCCGTCGACGCGTGAACGTCCTGTGGGCCCTCATTCGTGACGGAAAGTGCTACCGGATCGACCTATCCGGCACCGCTACGGCTTGACAACCTCATTAGGAGGTGCATGAGGGGTCTTGGAGTAACCCCTGCCCGTAGACCGACCACCGCCCAATGGGGGCGGGACGGGCTCCGCCCCTTCGAACGCTCATGCATCCACCCATGCAGCCGTGCGAGCCGGGAGGCCGGATCAGACCCGTTCCTTGATCGGCCGGACAGCTCCTGACTAAGAGCGTGGTGGTGAACCGGTCTGTAGCTCGATGACCAGCAGCTTTCGGGTGGTGGCGGTGTCGGGGTGGTCGGCTGCGGGCAACCAGCGGAGGATTCGTCTGGCTGTGGAGGTGCGGAGTGCCGTCGGTGATCGCATTGCTGGAAGTCCGGGAGGCGCGGGCCCAGGAGGATCTGGAGTCCTGGCTGGAAATACTTCGGGAGGCCGAGGTGCAGGCGGAGGCAGCCCGAAAGCGGCTGGAGCACGCGCGGATCGCCCGCGAGGAGGTGGCGCTCATGTTCGCCGAAGAGCCGGCCGCGGGCCGGGAGGGTAACGGGGCGTCACCAGCGCCGACCGTGGTGGAGGAACCCGTGCGTGTGGCCGGGACACTGCCCGCGGGTCCGGTGCTACGGGAGGGCTATGACGCCCGGCCGCCGGCCTGGCAGGCGGGGCTGGGAGCCGATGCGCTGTGCGGTGCCTACCGGCAGGTCTTCGAGACGGCCCTGGTCGCGTCGGGGCCGGTGACGGTGCAGGAGCTGACCCGGGCGCTGGGCCGGGACGCGGCGCGGTTGAACGAGGTGGAGAAGGTGCGCCATCGTGCCTATGCGCTGGAGGCGCGTGGCTGGCTCCTGCGTGAGCGGGGCCTGTTCAGGCCTGCCGCGGGTCCAGGCGCCGGGGCCGGAACTCCGGCCAGTGCAGACGTTCTTTCGCCAGCTTCCGCGTCAGCGTGATCAGGCCGGCCCACCACACCATCTGCGTGTGGTGGTTGGGCCGGCGCTCGTGGTCGCGGTTCAGGCGCCGGGCCCGGGAGAGCCAGCCCAAGGTGCGCTCGACCGCCCACCTGCGTGCGAGCACCACGAATCCCCTGGTGCCGTCCGGGCGTTTGACAACCTCGACCCGCACGCCGTGCGCGGCGAACGCCTCGGCCAGTGCCGGGCCCTGATAGGCGGTGTCCGCCCAGATGAGTTTCAGCAGGCGTCCGGGCTCGGCCATGAACGCGTCGATCAGTTCCGGGGCGGCCACCGAGTCGTGCACGTTCGCGGGAGTGACGGTGACCTCCAGCAGCAGGCCGCCCGTGTCGGTCAGGATGTGGCGCTTGCGGCCATCGCGGAACTTGTTGCCGTCGGTTCCGCGCGTGGCGGTGGGGCAGGTCTCCGAGCCGTCCACCGACTGCGCGTCCATGATGCCCGCACTCGGCTCGGCCACCCGCCCCTCCCGCTCGCGCTGCAGACGACGTAGCCGCTGGTAGAGCTCGCGCACGTATCCGTGGCGCGACCAGCGGCGGAAGAAGTCGTAGACCTTGCGCGGGGCCGGCAGGTCGACGGGCATCGCCCGCCATTTCGCGCCATTGTCGACGACGTATCGCACTGCGTCGACCATCTCACGGTGGCAGTATGCCTCCGGGCGTCCGCCTCGGCCCTCCAACCAGGCCGGCACCGGCATCGAGCCCCTGACCTGGGCCCATTCTGCATCCGTCATGTCGGACGGGTAGTGCGGCGCACGCCGCCCCGCCGGGATCGCCCCGTACTGGTGAACGAAGCAGTCACACGCCAGAGTGAGCGAAGTGGCAGCGCCCGGCACAGGAATGGTGAACTGGTACGGCAACGGGCCTCCTGGGCTGGAGGGTTGGTCTCGACAACCGCACTCCTACCAAGAGGCCCGTTCCTCTACGCCTACCGAGCGGCCAGCACGAACGTTCGAGATTTCCTCAGAGAAATGATCTTTCGGAGCAGTCTGTCGCGGTGGACGCCATCACACCCCTGGCGGGATGGCGAACGGGTCGTACTCCTCGGGCATGAAGCAGCCGTAGTCCTGGAGTGGCTGCGGATCGTTCAGCACGATGTGCTTGCGCTCGCCCGCAGGCGAGAGTCCGTCTGGGCGGTCCAGAATCCGTTGGCCGGGGAGTCCGGTGGACGCTGGTGCGTCGGCTGCGAGTCGACCGAAGCGGTCCAGCAGAGCCCACACAGCCTCGTAGACATCGCGGATGTCCTCGGCCGCCCTCTCCTCGGTGATTTCAGGGGAGGCTTCGCGGTACGCCGCGCGAGCCGAAGCGACAAAACGCTCCGGATCGACGATCACTACGTCCTGGCGCATCCGAACGCTGATCGTCATACCCGCCGTCGGGACTGGCATCTCATCCACCGGCCCACGGTACCGCGTCGGAAGCGCGACCGACCGAGGCATTCACAACCCGACCCCACCGAACACCACCCGGTTCACCACCACGCTCTAAATGATGTCGAGGCAGTCGAGGAACGGTGTTGCGGTGGATGCGTCCCCCGTGATGCGGCAGTAGTCGCGCCAGGGTTTGCGGGTGGTGGCCCACATGATGAAGTCGAGTGCCGTGCTGTGGACCTGGGTGGCGGCGTCGGCGTCCGTGCCGGGTGCCACGGTCAGCTGCCCGTCCGGCCATGTCGCGGGGAGGATCGTGACGGTGGTGGCGCCCGGCCCGGTCAGGTCGAGGACGAGGGGCCGGCCGACGGTGGCGGTGAGTTCGGGACCCTGCATCTGGGGGAGGCCGGCGAGCATGAAGTCGACGGCGGGGGCGACCTGGCCGTCGGTCGGTTCCGGCAGGGTGAACGGGAGCGGGCCGTCCGGGGCGAGCATGTCGTTGCGCAGGTGGCAGAAGACGTTGAACGCCATGGTGTTCGCCAGGAGGTGGCGCGGATACGTCCCGAGCCCGGGCACCTCGACAAGCTCGTCGGCGCCAGGTGGTTCCTGGGCCGCTTCGAGGAGGTCCAGCTGCCGGGGGGTGCTGTGCCGCCACTCGTCGAGGACTTCCGCGTGGCTCCAGCCACGGCGTTCGTCGACGCGCAGGTCGTGGTAGCGCTCGCGGTTCTCGGGAAGTGAGGGGTCGGGGGCCGGCGGGTTGACCGCTTCGGAGGCGAGGGCCGCGAGGTGGGCCAGCACGTCGATGACGCGCCAGCCGTCGCACGCGGAGGGCAGGTTCCATTGTTCGTCGTCGACCTGGGGGATGATGTCCGCCAGTTGCGCCGTGCTCGAGCGCGCGGCGGCTATGCCGGCACGGGTCATCGGTCCTACCTTTCTCGAAGGGGCGGCCTGGTCAGGATGCGGCCTGGCGGGACATGCGGTAGGTCGCGGCGACGTCCGCGCGACCGAGTCCGTCGTCGGCGGCGAGGCGCAGGCGTTCGCGTACCACTTCCGCGATGCCCAGGTGCAGGCCGGCGGCGCGGGCGGTGTCGGTGACCAGTCTCGCGTCCTTGGCCGCCGCTTCGAGGGGGAAGGAGGGGGTGTCGAGGTCGTCGTCGATCATCTTCGGGCCCTTGCTCTGAACGTACTGGCTGTTGAGGCCGCTGACGTCGATGACGTCGATGACCAGGTGGGGATCCAGCCCCAGGGTGGCGGCGAGGGTGAGGGATTCCGCGATGCCCTCGACGGTGGTCAGGACCCAGGCGTTGTAGGCGAGTTTGAGGCTGCTCGGTTGGCCGACCTCGCCGAGCCACACGGTGCGTGAACCCATCGCTTCCAGGACCGGTCGCACCTCTTCCCGTGCCTCCTGCTGCGGGGTCGCGGCCAGGACGGTCAGGGTGCCGGCCACGGCCGGCTCCTTGGTTCCCAGGAGGGGGGCCTCGACGTACGCGACGTTCAGGCGGGCCGCCTGTTCCGCGAGACGGCGGCCCCCGTCCGGGGAGACCGTGCACGTCTGCACCCACACCGGATGGCTGCCCAGGCCGTCGCGGGCCTGGTCCATCACGTCGGCGACCACCTGCTCGTTCGCGAGCGCGGTCAGTACGACGTCGGCGCCGCGGCAGGCCTCGGTCGGCGTGTCGCATACGGCGGCGCCGGCGCCGACCAGCGGTTCGGCGGCGGCGCGATTGCGGTTCCACATGCGCAGTCCCAGGCCCGCCGCCGCGATGTTGCGTGCCATGGCCTCCCCCATGGTGCCCGTGCCGAGCACCGCGGCCACGGGCCTTCCCGGCCCGGACGACGGCGTCCGGTTCGCTCCGCTCATCGTCACACCTCCATGCGCTCGACGGGCCGCGCCCCGAGACGGCCCGCGCGCGGCCCCATGGTGTCGACCGCCGCCCGGTCCCGGGAGGTCAGGCGTCCTGGCCGATCCAGACGGTCTTGGCGTTCATGAACTCCCGCATGCCGAGGTCGGACAGCTCGCGTCCGTAGCCGCTGCGTTTGACGCCACCGAAGGGGATCTCGGGGTAGCTGGTCGTGTTGCCGTTGATGAAGGCCATGCCCAACTGCACGTCGCGGAGGAACAGTTCGCGTTCGGTCTCGTCCTCGCTCCACAGATTCGACCCGAGGCCGTAGGGATGCCCGTTAGCCTCCCGCAGGGCCTCCTCCAGGGAGGGCACCGTCCACACCTGCGCCACCGGGCCGAAGACCTCCTCGTGGTACATGTTCATCTCCGGCGTGACGCCGGTCAGTACGGTGGGCGGGTAGAACCAGCCGGGTCCGTCCGGGTGTTCGCCGCCCAGCAGCACCGTCGCGCCCTTCGCCACGGCGTCCTCGACGTAGGCCTCCACATCCCGCCGGCCGGACTCGGTGGCCAGTGGACCGACGTCGGTGCCCTCGTCCATCGGGTCGCCCACCACCAGCGCGCCCATCTTCGCCACGAACATCTCGATGAACGCGTCACCGATGTCCTGGTGCACGAAGAACCGCTTGCCGTTGATGCAGGACTGCCCGTTGTTCAGGCACCGCGCCATGACCGCGACATCGGTGACCCGCTCCAGATTCGTGGAGGGCATGACGATGAACGGGTCGGAGCCACCGAGTTCGAGGACCACCTTCTCGATCTCGTCGCTGGCGATGGTGGCCACCGACCGCCCCGCAGGCTCACTGCCCGTCAGCGTCGCGGCCGCCACCCGCGGGTCGCGCAGCACCTGCTCCACTCTGCCCGCGGAGATCAGAAGGGTCTGGAACACGTCGTCCGGGAAACCCGCTTCACGGAAGAGCTCCTCCAGATACAGGGCGCACTGCGGCACGTTCGAGGCGTGCTTGAGCAGACCCACGTTCCCCGCCATCAGCGCGGGCGCGGCGAACCGCATGGCCTGCCACAACGGCAGATTCCACGGCATCACCGCGAGCACCACACCGATCGGCTGATACGTCACGAACGTCTGCTTCGCGCCCACGCGCCCGGCGTCACCGTCCAGATCCCGCAGGAACGCGGGGCCCTCGGCCGCGTAGAAGCGCAGCCCGTGCACGCACTTGACCACCTCCGCCTCCGCTGCACGGAGGGTCTTGCCCATCTCCGTGGTGATCACCCGGCTGACGCTCCCGGCCTCCTTCTCCAGACGGTCGGCCGCCTGCCGCAGCCACCCCGCCCGCTCCTCGACGCTCGTCAGCCGGTACGAGGCGGCCGCTCCCGCCGCCCGGGCGAGCTTGTCCTCCAGCTCCTCGGGAGTCAGTTCGTCGAACCTCCTGAGGACCTCGCCTGTCACAGGACTTGTGGTTGCGATAGCCATGAATCCACGCTATGACCACCTGACAAGAGTCGCAAATACACCCAATTTGCACTATCGCTCGCCTCGCGGAGCGGCGCGCTCACCGCGGGGAGCCGTACCCTCCGGGCCGGCCAGAACCCCCTTCCACGAAGGCCACATCGTCGTCCGGGACGACCTGGGTCATGCCCTGGTACCGCCAGCGTGCCAGGACCTCGTGCAGGTCCGGCGCCCAGTCGGCGAGGACATCGATGCGTTCGTGCAGGTGGCGGTATCCGGTGGCCCGGACGCCACCCGCGCCAGCGCGGCTCTCGACACCGGGCGGGACTGACGCGTCGCCCTTCCTGGCGGGCGCCAGGTCACCGGCCCGAAGCGCGCCCCGTCGTCGAGGAACTCGGCGTGCCGAACGGCGGGGCTCGGGCCGGGCCGGCTCCACGGGTCAAGCAGGCAGGGGCCGGACTCCGATGATGCGTTCACCCATGAGCGCAAAGGCTCGCACGGCGTCGACCCCGTAGCCGCGCATGACGTTCTCGTAGTCGCCGACAGCGGACAGCAAGGGTTTGTCGCTACTGACCGTAGCCAGCAGCTCGGCGCCCAGAACGCGGGCGTCTCACAAGGCTGTGTTCGTCCCGAGGCCGAGTGCCGGGCTCATGGCGCAGACGGTGTCGCCCATGACAGTCATGTTCGTCGGCTGCCGAGCCCGGCGCTTAGAACTCGTAACACGATCACTGACCTTGGGTGTTGAGGCGTCGCCAGCAGATGACCGCGCAGGCGAGTGAGACGAAGGCGTTGTGGAGGTCG
>NZ_JBHJVK010000122.1:0-4839 GCF_042264695.1 Kitasatospora sp. NPDC056138
CCGGCGGAACAGCTGTCGGCGCGGTGGTCATTTCATCGTGCACTTCGCGATCGGTGCTGCGCGAACTGGCCTACATATATCACTTTTTGAAAATTCTGCCGTCTTCCCCGATGAGCCCCAATGAGCGTGTCGGGTAACACCGTCAGGGCACCCTTGTTACTGTGCGGATCCCAGGAATTCGTTCGCAGATGACTGAATTAATCAGTCGTGGACAGGATTTGCCCCGCATCCCGGCCGGAGGACATAGTTCATGCACGACTTTTCTCGTCGAGGCCTGCTCAAGGCGACGGCGGCCGCCGGAGTCGGTGCCGTCATCGTTCCGGGCATCACGGCCGCAGGCGCCCCGGACGCGAGCGCCGCGGTCGAAGGGCCGGAGGGCGGGAAGTGCCCGCCGGCGAAGCTGACCGGCCGCGTCGTCCGCTTCGGCGATCCCGAGTACGCGGATGCGAGCCTCGGTTGGGACGAGCTCTTCGCCCACTTCCCGCTGGTCGTCGTCTTCGCCCAGAACACCCAGGACGTGGTCAACGCCCTCACCTGGGCGCGGCAGAACAACGTCGCGCTGCGGGTGCGGAGCGGCCGCCACAGCCTTGAGGGCTGGTCGAACGTGGACAACGGCATCGTGATCGACATCAGCGAGTTGAAGTCGGTCCTCATCGACAGGGCCTCCCGCATCGCGACCGTCGGCGCCGGGCTCAACCAGTTGGAGGCGGTGACCACCCTCGCGAAGCAGGACCTCGCGGTGACGACGGGAACCGAGGGCAGCGTGGGCCTGTCCGGTGCGACGCTCGGCGGCGGCTTCGGCTTCCTCACCCGCTGGATCGGCATGGCCTGCGACAACCTCGTGGAGGCCGAGATCGTCGTCGCGTCGGGCGGTGAGTGCGCCAAGGTGCTCAAGGCGTCCCTGAAGGACAACTCGGACCTGCTGTGGGCGCTCCGCGGGGCGGGGAACGGCAACTTCGGGATCGTCACGTCGCTCAGCTACAGAGTGGCTCCGCTGAAGAGTGTGACTTACGTGCAGGCGACGTGGGAGGGCCTCGGGGACCTGCAGGGGGTGTTCGACGCATGGCAGCGCACCGGACCGGTCGCCGACGACCGCCTAGGAACCCAGCTGGAGATCCACAGGAACCAGACCCTGCTGTTCGCGGTTCTCGCTGAAGGAACGCCGGACGAGGCGAAGAGGATGCTGGCCCCGATTCTGTCGGTCGGCAATCCCACGGTCTCGGTGCAGGTGGGCAACTGGGGCGACGTGTATGCGGGATTCCAGATCCCCACCGCGGACGAACCCGCGAACTGGAAGTTCTTCTCACAGTTCACCGGAGAGCCGTTCCCGACGGAAGCGATCGGCGTGATCGCCTCGTTCATGCAGAAAGCCCCGACGGATGACAGCAACTACTTCACCCAGGCCTTCGGCGGGGCGGTCAGGAGGAGTCCCCGCGGCGGCACCGCGTTCCCGCACCGTGACGCGCTCTTCTACGGCGAGATCGGTGCCGGCTGGGGGACTCGTGGACCGCAGCCGGGCGTCTGCGACCCGCTCACCCCGCAGGCCCAGGCCTGGACCGCCGAGTTCAGCCAGGCGATGCGGCCCTACGTGAACGGCGCCTACGTCAACGTGCCGAACATCGGAATGCAGGACTGGGAGACCGCCTACTGGGGATCCAACTTCGGCCGGCTGCGCGAGATCAAGGCGAAGTACGACCCCCACAACGTCTTCCAGTACGAGCAGAGCATTCCGCCCGCGACAACCGGGCACTAGCCGTACCGGCCACGGAGGCTGGCGACAGGGCTCACGGTCGGGTGGGCCCGGGATGAGTGAGGGCCTTCCGGCCCGGCG
Organism: Kitasatospora sp. NPDC056138; assembly: GCF_042264695.1. Classification (NCBI taxonomy): domain Bacteria; kingdom Bacillati; phylum Actinomycetota; class Actinomycetes; order Kitasatosporales; family Streptomycetaceae; genus Kitasatospora; species Kitasatospora sp. NPDC056138. The sequence continues at coordinate 1,832 of NZ_JBHJVK010000122.1, forward strand.
TGGACGGCGACCGTCCACCCGGCTGCCGGAAGGCCCTCGTGTCGCACCGCGACGCACCGCCGGCCGGGACCGGCCGCCTCCTCGCGCACCACGGGTCTCGGCAACTTGGCAGCAGCACAACGAGTGCGCGATTCTTCGTACACGGACTCGCTGGTTTGAACACTCGTGCGAGAAGAAACGATTGTGCAATGGCTTGGGGCGGGTCAAATTGGCCGTTCCGTCATGATCTTGCGCAAATCCCTCTTACGCTGTCGCCGACAGGGCGGTTCTCCGCCATCTCTGAGTACTCCCTCACACGGTTGGGCAGCAGGTCCTTCTGAAGGATGAGAGCAGGAGATGACATCTACGAACGAACAATCGAACGACGCCGCGCGCGAGCCGGGTCGGCGGAGGCCGGGTTCCATCGGCCGCCGCACGGTAGGCAGCATTGCGGCTCTCTCCGTGGGCATCGGCAGTTGCTCGTTGGCGGCGGCTCCGGCGGCGTACTCGCAGGCGGGCGACGGGTCGGTGACGGTCCGGGTGGTCCGGGCCGTGGACACGAGCGGCGTGTGGACGCCCGCGCTGGAACCGGGCATCGCGGGCGTCAGGGTGACCCTCACCGATGACGCCGGGGTCAGTGTCGACGGGGCGACCGCGGCCGACGGTACGGTGACGCTGGCCCCGGCCGCGAGCAGGGCGGCCGGCGGTAAGTACCGGGTGCAGGTGATGAATCCGAAGCCGGGCGTGCTCTTCCCGGCCTTCGCCTCGCGTCAGGGGCTGGACGGCGCGCCCGGCCAGCTGAGCAGCAACGAGGAGTTCGTCGACCTCTCCGGTGGCAAGAACGTGGCGTACACCACCGGGCTGTGGAACCCGGGTGACTACTGCCAGAAGAACGCACCACTGGTGACGTCCTGTCAGTCGGCCGCGCGCGAGGGCGGGTCGCAGCGCACGCTGGTGTCCTTCCCGTACAGCGCGCGCGGCCAGGACGGCGTCGACGTCAACGTCACGGACATCGCCACCGACGCGGAGACCGGCACGCTGTTCGGCATCGCCTGGAACAAGGCCGACAAGCGGGTGTTCTCCTCGGCGATGGCCAAGCGCACCACGGACTACGGCCCGGGCGGCGCGGGGGCGATCTACGTCACCGACCCGGCCCAGAAGAAGACCACGCTGTTCGCCACCGTCCCGGATGCCGGGACGACCGCCCACGGCGGAGGCGCCGACGACGCCTTCCTCGCCGTGCCCGGCAAGGAGAGCCTCGGCGGCATCAAGATCACCGATGACGGCAGGGACCTGTTCGTCGTCAACCTCAACAACCGCAAGCTCTACCGCTACGACGCCACCGCGCCCACCGCGGCGGCGCCGAAGGCCGTCCGCTCGATCCCGGATCCGGGCTGCCCGGCGGCCGGGGACTGGCGCCCCTTCGGCCTCGGCCTGCAGGACGGCGTCGGCTACCTCGGCGGGGTGTGCTCCGGCGAGTCCACCGGGAAGGTCTCGGACCTGCGCGCGGTGGTCCTGCCCTTCGACCTCGCCACCGGAGCGTTCCGAAAGCCGGTGCTGAACCAGCCGCTGGACTACCCGCGCCAGTCGACCGTCGGCTCGGGCCCGTGCGACGGCGCCGGCTGGTTCCCGTGGACGAGCACCTACCCGACCTCGCAGAACGGGCGGCAGTGCGGCAACTCCACCATCGCCAACCCCGAGCCGGAGTTGGGCGAGATCGGCTTCGAGACGGACGGCTCGATGCTGCTGGCTTTCCGCGACCGCTTCGGCGACCGCGCGCCGGCCGGCCCCACGCCGGGTTCCGCCTCCGCCGTCATGTCGGGCGGTGACCTGAACAAGGCCTGCCCGTCGAACGGCATGTACGTGATGGACACGGACAACGGCTGTGGGCTGTCCCCCCGGGGCACCCGGTTCTTCGACACCGCCTGGGCCGGGGTGGGTCACCACAACACGGCGTTCGCCGGCATGGCGCTCTCCAAGGTCGAGAACACCATCGCGGTCTCCGCCTACGACCCCGACCACACCCCTGTCGGGTACGGCACGTCGTTCCTCCAGCGGGACGGCAAGCAGGACCCGAAGTTCGGGCTGCGGCTCAACCCGCCCGGGAGCGTCGCCCCGTTCGGCAAGGGCGCCTCGATGGGCGACCTGGAAGTGCTCTGCGACCAGGCCCCGCTGCAGATCGGCAACCGGGTCTGGTACGACCCCGAGCGCACGGGCATCCAGAAACCGGGCCAGAGCCCGGTCGCGGGCGTGACCGTCAACCTGTACGACAAGCCGGGGAAACTGGTCGGAACGGCGAAGACGACCGCGCGTGGTGAGTACTACTTCGACGACTCCAACGTCACCGGCGGTCTCAAGCCGAGGACCGAGTACACCATCCGCTTGGACAACCCGGCCGACTACGCCGAGGGCGGTCCGCTCTACCAGTGGGTGCCCACCGTCCCGGACGTCGGCGACGACCCCTTCGTCAACTCCAAGGGCATCGTCCCGCCCGGCGCGAGGTTCCCGGAACGGGCGCTGACCACCGGCGGGCCGGGAGAGAACAACCACACCTACGACTTCGGCTTCCGGCACTGCAAGAGACAGCACGAGGGTGTGCTGCGCGTGATCAAGCACGACCCGGACGGCAAGCCGCTGGCCGGGGCGAAGTTCCAGCTGTGGAAGAAGTGGCAGGGGACGAACGGCTCCGGCGGCCCCCAGGCCACCAGGATGAAGTGGGCGGACACGAAGGTCGGCGACCTCTGCACGACCGGGACCAACGGCATCTGCCAGGGCACCGGCAGGCCGGGGACGTACTACTGGGAGGAGGTCTGCCCGCCCCCGGGATACGCCGCACCGGACGAGAAGGTGTTCGGGCCGCTGGTGCTGACCCCCGACAACCTCGACACCGGGGTGTCGGTGACAGCGGTCAACCGGCCGCTGTCACAGGACCGGTAGCCCCGAGCGGGGCAGCCGGCACCGGTAACCCTCCGGGCCGGATCGGGGGGGGTGTGCGGGGGGGTGTGGGTCGTCACCCGCCCAGGGTAGTG
>NZ_JBHJVK010000122.1:4849-12447 GCF_042264695.1 Kitasatospora sp. NPDC056138
CACTGGACGGGTCGCCCCGTGGGGGGCTGCGGGCCCCGGTAACCCTCGGGCCCGTTTCGGGCGGTTGCGCGTATCGTTGGACGGCTAACCCGCCCGAGTGTGTGACCGACCGACGAGAGAAGGCGACTGCATGGCCCGGAAGACGAAGACCGACGGCCGTACGCCGCGTCGGACCCTGTGGTCCAGGACGCTGATCGCGCTCGCGGTGTGCGGGGCCACGGCGGGCGGCCTGGCTGTCCACCGGACCGCCTCCGACGACGACGCACAGCGGCCGGTGACAGTTGACGAGGCGTCACGGTTGGCCCTGTCGCGACTGAACCTGTACCAGGCCAGCCCGGTGGCGGTGACCCTCACCACCGTCGAGGGCGGCGGCGTGGCGGTGCGGGTCACGGGAGTCGTGGACTACCGGACGCACCGGGCCGCGGGGAGCTACCAGGTCACCGGGTCCGCAGGGTCCACCGCCGGACAGCTCGATCACGGCCTGATCGTCTGGGACGGCGACGGCCTCGGCCTGGCCCCCGCGTCGGCGGGCGACAACAGCCCACCCTGGCAGCAGGCCGAGCACGTCCCCCGCGCAGGCTGGTCACCGCGCTCCTACACGACGGACCCCCTGGACGCCGGGCTCCGGTTGCTGATCCGGCTCGGCGCGGACCGGCCCGACAACCCGCTGCTGCTCGCCCAGTCCGGGGCACGCCGGCTGGGCCGCGACCAGATCGACCACCGCAGCTACGACCGCTTCGCCGGACCGCGGGCCCAGGGCGCCACGCCCGGCGCGGGGCCCGACGGCGGACTGTCGCCGCTGACCTACTGGGTCGACGGTGACGGCGGCCTGCGACGGGTGACGATGCGTATGCCGGGCCTGGGTACCCCGACCACCGTGGAGTTCTCGGGGCACGACGGCAGCGCGAAGCTCCCCGAAGCGCCGTGGGTCACCGGGTGACGTCTCCGTACCGACGTGGCCTCCCGGCTTCCGCGTTCGGCTGCGGCCGTTCTCGACTCACGGGTGAAGCCGGCATGTCGACGTGGGATCCGAGCCCCCGGGTGCCGTGCTCACCGCGGCTGCGGCTGCGGCTGCGGCATGGCCTCGGCGTCCGCCGGGAGCGGGTAGGCGTCCGGGTCGACGACTCCCGGCAGGTCGGTCGCCGGGCGGCCCGGAGGCGTCGGGTCCGGCATGGACGGCTGGGCCGGCGGGGCCGGCACCCGGCTGAACGGGATGCCGGGCGGAGCCTGCACCGGCGCTGTCCGGCCGGCGGGCAGCGTGCCGCGGCCCTGGGCGCCGCAGCCCGCGAGGGTCTCCAGTCCGTCAGGGCTCTGGGTGGCGGGCCGGTTGCCGGTGAAGCAGTTGCCCGGGTCGGCGGAGGCGAGGACGAGGTCGGTGCCGTTGTCCTCGGTGCGGTTGCCTTCGACGCGGTTGCCGCTCGCCGGGTGCCCGGACGGGTCGGTGACGACCACCCCGGCTGCTTGATTGCCCCGGACCAGGTTGCGCTGGACGCGGTTCCCGGTGCCGCCGCCGATGCCGATGCCGATGCCGAAGCCCCCGTCCGCCTGCTCGGGCGTGTCGGCGGCGTTGTTGTCGGCGACGACGTTGCCCGCGATCAGCGCGCCGTGCTGCGGGGAGAGCGCTTCGAGGTCGTTGGAGTTGACCGTGACGCCGACCCGGTTCCCGACGACTCGATTGCCCAGCACCGACAAGCCGTCCGAAGCGTTGGTGAGTTCGATGCCGACGGCGTTGCGTTCGATCGTGTTGCCGCGTACCACCGTGTCGCAGGGCTTGCACTGGCCGACGTAGATGCCGGAGTCGGCCTGCCCGGAGGCGTAGGAGTCCTCGATCACGCCGCCGCGCGCGTCGAAGGCGTAGATGCCGTACAGGCCGTTGCCGTAGGCGGTGACCCGGGTCGCGCGGAAGCCCTGGACAGCCGGGAAGCGGGCGGTGTCCAGCGGATCGTACGCCGAGCCGCCGGCGCCGTGCTGCTGCAGCTTCTCGTCGGTGACGCCGGTGAACAGCACGCCGTTGGCGAGGTAGCCGTGCACGGTGAGGTTCTCCACCACCGAACCGGCGCCGGTCACGGTGACGCCGTTGACCAGCCGCAGCCCGCCGTCGAGGACCACCGTGTTGCGGTCCGTTCCGCGCACCACGACGCGCGGCCTGGTGACGTGCACGCTCTCCCGGTAGGTGCCCGGGCCGATCAGCACCATCTCACCCGCACGAGCGACGTCCACCGCCTGCTGAACCGTGGGGAAGTCCTCCGGCACCCGCAGCACGCTCCCGGCCGGATGCCGCGCATCGGCCGACTTCGGACCCGTCGAGGAGCACCCGGTGGCCGCCAGCGCAACCGAGACGACCAGCACCCACAGGCACCGCGGCGCCGCCGACCGGAGCGCCGCCGCCAGGAATGCTGCCGACCGGATCGCCGAACAGGTCAACAGGCCTTCAGGAGAGAGGATTTGCATGACAGGAGTTCTATCGTCTCCAATAACGCGTATGCCTACGGAACGGGAAAATATGCAGAATCCGGCACAACCCGCCGCGCCCGGTTTCGGACGGCGCAGGGCACTGCTGGCGGCCGGGGTGGTGCTCGCCGCCGGGATCGGCGCGGCGGCCGACGAACCGGCGAGCGGTGACCGGACAGCCAGCCGCGGTGCCGCCGCCGCCCCGCCGCCTGCGCCCGCGATCCCCTTCCACGGTGCCCGGCAGGCCGGTGTGACGGCACCTCAGCAACCGGCGACGCACCTGCTCTCCTTCGACCTCCCGCAAACCTCCGCCACCACGGACCGGGAGACCCTGCGCAACGTCCTCGGCACACTGACCCGTACCCTCTCCACCGCGGCCTCCGCCGCCCCGCCCGACCCGCGCCTGCAGGACGGCGGCACGACCCGGCTCACCTCCCTGGTCGGCGTCGGCCCCGCGCTCGCCGCCCGACTCGGCCTCAACGTCCCTCCCGGCCTGGCCGAGTTGCCGCCCTTCTCCGGCGACCGCCTCGACCCGGCACGCAGCGACGGCGATCTGCTGATCCAGTTGTGCGCCGTCGACCGCTGGACCCTGGCCGTCGTCGCCGAGCTCCTCGGCACAGGCGCGCACGCCGCCGGTGCCGTCCCGCGCTGGACCCAGTCCGGCTTCCTGCCCCACACGGCCCCGGGCGCCACCCCGCGCAACCTGTTCGGATTCAAGGACGGCACCGCCAACCCCGATGACGCGAGCGTCGAGCAGTGGGTCTGGGGCCTGCCGGGACCCCACCGGAACGGCACCGTCCTCGTCTACCGCAGGATCCGCATGGACGTCGCCGGCTTCGCGGCCCTCACCGAGGGGCAGCGCGACCGGGTGATCGGCCGCCGCGGCGGCGACGGCGTCCCGCTCACCGGCACCGCCGAACACGACGACCCCGACATCTACGCCAAGAACCCGGACGGCTCCTACGTCATCCCCGCCACCGCCCACGTCCGCCTCAGCAGCCCTCGCCTCGACGGCGGCGCCCGCATGCTCCGCCGCGGCTACAGCTACGATGACGGCCCGACCGATCGCGGCCTGCTCTTCTGCGCCTTCATGCGCGACCCGGCCCAGTTCACCCGCGTCCAGAACCGCCTGGCCACCCGCGACGCCCTCGCCCCCTTCGTCGAACACCGGGCCTCGGCGGTGGCCTACGTCCTGCCCGGGGCCGTACCCGGCCGGACACTCGGCGAACAGCTCTGGACCTGACTTCCCGCTCGTTGACCCACCGGCGTCCCGTTGCCTCGTTCAACCCCCTTGACCAGCACGCCCACGCCATGTCGCAGCGGCGTTGTCCGGCGGGTCCACTCTTGATCCTGCTCTGGCAAGGGGTCGTCCGCGCGGGGATCGCGCAGCCCGGCCAACGGGAGACCGCGCTCCTCCCGGTAGCGCAGCGCCGAAGGTGAAGTCGCGTGCTCTGTCCGCGACTTCACCGATGGGCGGATGCCGCCTGCCCGCCCCTCCCGCAGTCCGGCCTTGACTTCAAGCCTGCTTGAAGGACGACTGTGACCTGCATGCTCTCCGTACTGCCGGGACGCCTGGTGCCCGCCCCCTACCGCAGGCTGTTCGCCGACCGGACGTTCCGGCGGCTGATGCCGGTCTTCGCACTGTCCGACCTGGGCGACGGCATGACCGTCGTCGCCGTCGCGTGGCTCGCGCTCGCGCTGGGGCCCGACGGCGGTCAGGGTGCGCTGGCCGGCCTCGCTGTCGCCGCCTACGTCCTGCCCGGCGCCCTGGGCGCACTGCTCCTGGGCAGGTGGATGCGGCGGCTTCCGGCGCGGCGGCTCCTGGTCGCCGACTCCGCACTACGGGCCGTACTGCTGGGGGCGGTCCCGCTGGCGCACGTGGCGGGACTGCTCACCCCGGCCCTGTACGTCGGGCTCCTGGGCGCCTCCTCGCTGCTCCACGCCTGGGGCAAGGCAGGCAAGCACGCCCTGTTCGCCCCGTTGCTCTCCGACGACCGTCGTCTGGCAGCGAACAGTGTGCTCAGCACCAGTATGTGGAGCGCGACCATCGTGGGCCCCGCTCTCGCGGGTCTCCTGGTGGGAGTGGTGTCCCCGGCATGGGTCATCGGCCTGGACTCCGCCACGTTCGCCGTGCTCGCCTTCCAGACCGGCCGCACGACCCTGCCACGACAGCCGGCACCGGTGGCCGACGGCGCACAACGGGGGGCGGGCATCCTGCTCCGGCAGCCGGAACTCCTCGGCCTGCTCGTCGTGACCTGGGTGTTCAACCTCGCGTTCGGCCCCGTCGAGGTCGCCTTGCCCCTGTTCGTCTCCGACGACCTCCGTGCCACCACGGCGCTGCTCGGCGCCTACTGGGCCGCTTTCGGCGTCGGAGCGGTCATCGGGGCTTCCGCACTGGGCGCGGCCAGACGGCTTCCCCTGTGGCCGGCCATGCTCGGCATCATCGCCGGCCACGGTCTCGGCATGCTTCCCTTCGCCCACACGCACACCGCTCTGCCATCCCTGATCGGCTTCGCTTTCGCCGGACTCGTCTACGGTCCCTACTCCGCGCTCTCCCTGACCCTGCTCCAGGACCGCACCCCCGCAGAGTCACTCACCACGGTTCTGGCGGTACGCAGCGCCGTACTCCTGACGGCCTCCCCGCTCGGAGCGGCGCTCGGCGGCTTCCTCCTCGACCGGACCGGTTCCCCGGTCGTCCTCGTCGGCTGCGGTGTGCTGATGATCGCCATCGTCCCGATCAGCGCCGTTGCCCTGACGTTCTCGGGCGATCACCGCAGCACTCCCAGCATCCGCCCCCACCCGGTCCGGCCGAGCGAGCAGGGCGCGCCGCCCGAGACCCGACCGGCGCGACACCACTCGCGCCACGGTGGCAGGGCCGAACTCCGGCAGGGCGGAAATCCCGACACGTGACTCACGATCGTGCTCCTGATGACCTGCGACTGCGGGATGACGTCCCGCTCGGCTCAAGGCGAACCACTCCGACGAGGCGTGACCGGGTGCTGTCCGCACCTGCGGGCAACGGCGGGTCGTACACCGCCGACCCCGGAAACACCGTGCGCAAACCTTGGGAACGGGGCCGATCCGGTGAGGGTCGTCACACGCCCCCGAGGTCCACGACTGTCGATAGTTGATCGTCGGAGGTGCGACAGCCGGTCGAGCGCACCTGATAACCATGATCGGGCGAAACCGGGCCCCGGGCGGGGGGCCGGACCGCCTCCCGGGGCTTCCCGTGCAGGTCAGGGCCTATGTCAAAGCTCCTGGAAAATGTCCGATATGTCAGGTTTGGGGATCGGGTCGGCGGGAAACGACGCCTGATCCACGCTCGTCAAGGGCTCTCCACCACTACGACCGGGCGTCGTACCAAGGGGTCTTGGCGGGCGTGTGGCGGGCAGCTAAGAATGGCGGAGTCGTCAGAGACCGCGGCACCTGTCCCGCCGCGGATCAACCCCCTGGCACCGAACGCAGACGCGTCGTCGTGCCGCCGTGCCCCCGCCCGGATCAACGTGAACCCCTGTCCGGTCACGTGAACCCTTCACAGGCGAGGACACGGCCAAACCCCGATTGAGGTCTCTAGTCACATGCCCGCTTTCCCCGCACGTATGCGTACCGGTGTCGCTCTGCTCGCTTCCGTCGCCGGCCTGACCGCCCTCGGCGCCGGTTTCGCCCCCGCCGCCTCGGCGACCACGCCGCAGGCCCTCGCGGCCCGGATGGTCCCCGCGAACCAGCTGGCCTCCTTCAGTCAGATCATCGCCCACGAGTCCAGCTGGCGCGTGACGGCCACCAACCCGTCCTCCGGCGCCTACGGCCTGGCCCAGGCCCTGCCGGGCTCGAAGATGGCCTCCGCCGGTGCCGACTGGCGGACCAACCCGAAGACCCAGATCGCGTGGGCGCTCAGCTACATGAACTCCCGCTACGGCAGCCCGAACGCCGCGTGGGCCTTCTGGCAGACCCACCACTGGTACTAGAGAACCCGGCGCAACGAGCGCTGAACGGGCCCCGACGGCACTGCCGTCGGGGCCCTTCGGCATGCCTGGCGGACGTCTCACCCGGCCCGTGGGCGGGAGCCTCCCGGCCCTGACCCGCGAGCCGGTGGTACGCACGGCTCGTCCTCGCCCTCCCGAGAGTCCGCCTTCCGCCTCGGTCCTCCGCCTGTGCTCTCCCGACCTTCCGCTCTCCCGCGCTCTCCTGCGTTGTTCCGTGCTCTTCCGCCTTTCCGCCCTTCCGCCCTTCGCCCGTGAATCCGCGGGCGCCGGCGCGGAGCACTGCGCCGGTCCGCTCGCGCGTCCGCCGTTACCCAGCTGGGACAGTTCATCGAGAACTGCTGCGACTCACGAGGCGTGGTCAGGTAGTGACTGCAGAGCCGAGCGACCCAACCGGAGTGACCATGAACCCGCGTCCGTCCCGCTTCGCCGCCGCCGCCGTCACGGCGGCACTCCTCGGCCTGGGGGCCGTCGCCTGCTCGGGGGAGGGCGCGACCGGATCCGCCGCACCTGCGGCCAACTCCCAGGCGTCCGCCCCGGGTGCGGGTGGCGCGGCCGCCTCGAACCGGGCCTCTGCCCCCAGCGCCCGGCCGGTAACCCCGGTGGTCGCACACCCGGGCTCGCGCGGGGCGACGGGTACCCCGGCCGCCGCCGACCGGTGCCACACCGGCGAGCTGCGAGCCGACGTCCAGCTCCAGCCGGACCGTCCGGGATCCGCGATGGTGATGCTGGTCAACAAGGGCTCCCGGACCTGTACGGTCCACGGTTACCTCGGCTACGGCGGGCTGCTGGCCGACAACAGCCGGGTCGACGTGGCCACCGCCCGGGTGCCGTACCCGGGCCCGCCGGTCCAGGTCGTCCTGAAGCCGGGCACCACCGCCTTCTCCGGCCTGTCCTTCTCGACCTGCGACAAGGCCGACCCGAAGTGCACGGTACTGGCCGGCCTGGTGGTGACGCCCCCGGACGAGACCACCCAGCTGACGGCGCAGGTGCTCGGCGTGGACGGGCAACCGGTCCCGCAGCTGCCGGTCTCCGCCGCGGGTCTGCGGGTGGGTTCCCTGCAGCCCTCCAACCAGGGCGTCCTGCTGCCGTAGTACCGGACCGCCCCGGGCGTGGGGGGGGGGGGGGCGGGGGCCGGGCGGGGCCCCTGAGAGCCGGGCGGGGCCC
>NZ_JBHJVK010000123.1:0-12127 GCF_042264695.1 Kitasatospora sp. NPDC056138
CGGCCGGCCCGGGTCCGCCCGCCGACTAGTCCCGGCCGGGGGCCGCGACCGCTCTCCCCCGCCGAGGGGTCAGTTACCTCCCTGCGAACGGCCGAGCTGGTCGTGGATGAAGGCGAACAGTTCCTCGTCCGAGGCGGCGCGGAGCTGCTCGGTGTCGACGGCCGGGGCCGCCGGCTCGGCAGTCGCCGTCGCGGAAAGGCGTCCGAGCAGCGTCTGGAGCCTGGCCGCCAGCGCGGTGCGGGCCTCCTCGTCGGGTACCGGGGCGGCGGCGAACGCGGCCTCCAAGCGGTCGAGCTCGGCCAGCAGCGGCTGCCCGGAGGCATCGGCCGCCGGGGCGGTCTCGGCGACCAGCAGCTCGGCGAGCGCGGCGGGGGTCGGGTGGTCGAAGACCAGGGTCGCGGAGAACCGCAGACCGGTGGCCGCGTTCATCCGGTTCCGCAGTTCGACACCGGTGAGGGAGTCGAACCCGAGCTCCTTGAAGGCCCGTTCGGGCTCGACCGCCTCCGGTCCGGCGTGCCCGAGCACGGCCGCGACCTGGGTACGGACCAGGTCCAGCAGGACCTTGCGGCGGTCCTCCTCCCCCAGCCCGGCCAGCCGCTGCTCCAGGCTCGGCCCCTCCGCCGCCACGGTGGCGGCCCGGACGGCGCGGCGCGCGGGTGTGCGCACCAGACCACGGAGCAGCGGCGGGACGGCGGCGGGGTCGGCGTGGGTACGCAGTCCGGCGACGTCCAGGCCCATCGGGGCGAGGGCGGGCCGGCCGACGGTGGCGGCGGTGTCGAGCAGTGCCAGCCCCTGGGTGGAGGCGAGCGGGGTGATGCCGCCACGGGCCATCCGCTGGAGGTCGGCGGCGGACAGCGTGCCGGTCATGCCGCTGGTCTCCGCCCACAGGCCCCAGGCCAGCGAGAGCCCGGCGAGCCCGGCCGCGCCGCGCTGCCTGGCCAGTGCGTCGAGGAAGGCGTTGGCAGCCGCGTAGTTGCCCTGCCCGGCGCCGCCGAACGTGCCGGCGACGGAGGAGAAGAGGACGAACGCCGCCAGGTCGGCGGAGGCGGTGAGCTCGTGCAGGTTGAGCGCCGCGTCCACCTTGGGACGGAGCACGGTGTCGATCCGCTCGGGGGTGAGGGAGGCCACCACGCCGTCGTCGATGACCCCGGCGGTGTGGACCACGGCCGTGAGCGGGTGCTCCCCGGGTACGGCGGCGAGCAGTGCGGCGAGGGAGCCGCGGTCGGCCGCGTCGCAGGCGGCGACGGTGACATCGGCTCCCAACCCGGTCAGTTCCGCCGCCAGTTCGGCGGCCCCCGGGGCCTGGCTGCCGCGTCGGCTGGTGAGCAGCAGGCGGCGGGCGCCGTGCTCGGTGACCAGGTGCCTGGCGACCAGCGCACCGAGCGTACCGGTGGCGCCGGTGACCAGGACCGTCCCGTTCGGGTCGAGCGGGGCGGGCACGGTGATGACGACCTTGCCGATGTGCTTGGCCTGGCTGACGAAGCGGAACGCCTCCGGAGCGCGCCGGATGTCCCAGGTGGTGACGGGGAGGTGCTGGAGGGCACCCTGCTCGAACAAGGCGATGACGGCGGTGAGCATCTCGTTGATGCGGTCCGGACCGGCCTCGATCAGGTCGAAGGCCCGGTAGCGGACGCCGGGGTGCTCGGCCGCGACCTGCTCGGGGTCGCGGACGTCGGTCTTGCCCATCTCGACGAAGCGTCCGCCGTTCGGCAGCAGGCGCAGCGAGGCGTCGACGAACTCGCGGGCGAGCGAGTCGAGGACGACGTCCACGCCCCGGCCTCCGGTGGCCGCGAGGAAGCTCTGCTCGAAGTCGAGGTCACGGGAGGAGGCGATGTGCCGGCCGTCCAGTCCGAGGCCGCGCAGTGCGTCCCACTTGCCGGGGCCGGCCGTGCCGTACACCTCGGCGCCGAGGTGGCGGGCGAGCTGGACGGCGGCCATGCCGACGCCACCGGCGGCGGCGTGCACCAGGACGGTCTCCCCGGCCTGGAGGTCGGCGAGGTCGACCAGGGCGTAGTACGCGGTGAGGAACACCACGGGGACGGAGGCGGCCTCGGCGAAGGTCCACTCGTCGGGCATCCGGGTGACCATGCGCCGGTCGGTGACCGTGACCGGCGCGAAGCCGCCGGAGAGCATGCCGAACACCCGGTCGCCGACGGCGAGGTCGGTGACCCCGGGGCCGACCTCCAGGACGACGCCCGCTCCTTCCAGGCCGAGCAGCCCGGCGTTGCCCGGATACATGCCCAGCGCGTTGAGGACGTCGCGGAAGTTGAGGCCGGTGGCGCGGACGCCGATCCGGATGTATCCGGGGTCGAGCGGTGCCTCCGCGGCCGGGAACTCGATCAGTTCGAGGTTCTCCAGGGTGCCCTTGACCGGGATGCCGAGCCGCCAGGCGGCACCGGTCGCCGGCGGGGTGAGCGCGGCGTCGGTGGGGATCCTGGCCAGGCGTGGTGCGTGGCAGGTGCCCTGTCGGATCGCCAGCTCCGTCTCGGCCGAGGCCAGGGCCTCGGGGACGGCCGTGGTCGAGGGCTCGGCGGTGTCCAGGTCGAGCAGCACGAAGCGGTCCGGGTTCTCCGCCTGGGCGGACCGGATCAGGCCCCACACCGCCGCCTGGGAGAGGTCCGCGAGTGCCTCACCGGCCGCCGTCGCCACGGCTCCCCTGGTCACCAGGACCAGGCGGGCCTCGGCGAACGAAGGCTCGGCCAGCCACGCCTGGGCGAGCGCGAGCGCCCGATGGGTGGCGGCCCGCACGGCCTCGGCGGACGGGACCACCCCGGCGGACGGGAGGGTGGCCGGCTGCGGCAGCGGGGCGAACGGGACGAGCACGGTGTCCGGCGCAGGTGTACCGGCCTCGACGGCGGCGGCGAGCGCGGCCAGGTCGGCGTACGCGTCGGCCGGGATGCCCGCCGTACGGAGGTCGGTGGCCAGGCCGCCGGCCTCACCGGGCCGACTGTCGAGGACGGCCCACCGGCCGGCCTGCGGGACGGCGACCGCACCCGGGCCCGAGCCCGCCGGGAGGGCGGTCCACTCGACCTCGAACAGCGACTCGTGGTGCGAGCTGCGGGCACCGCGCAACTGCTCGGTGGCGACCGGGCGCAGCACCAGGGACTCGACCGTGGCCACCGGCCGGCCGGTGGTGTCGGCGAGCGTGAGCGCGACCGAGTCGGTCCCCTGCGGAGTGATCCGGACCCGCAGGGCGGTGGCACCGGTGGCGTGCAGGGTGACACCGCTCCAGGCGAACGGCAGACGTCCCTGCTCGCCGCCCGCCTCCTGGAGGAAGGTGCCGTGCAGCGCGGAGTCGAGCAGTGCGGGGTGGAGGGCGAACAGGCTCCCGTCTGCCTCGGCGTCCTGCGGCAGGGCCACCTCGGCGAAGATCTCCTCGCCGCGCTGCCAGGCGGCCGTCAGACCCTGGAAGGTCGGGCCGTAGGCGAATCCGCCGCCGGCCAGGCGCTCGTAGAGCCCGGCGACCTCGACCGGTGTGGCGTCGGCGGGCGGCCAGACCGTGAGGTCACCCGTCGTCTCGCCGGCCGGGCGGCGGTCGGCGAGTGCGCCGCTGGCGTGCCTGGTCCACGGCTCGGCGGGGTCGGCGTCCTCCGGGCGGGAGTACAGACCCAGTGGCCGGGTACCGCTCTCGTCAGCCGGGTTCACCCAGAGCTGGAACTGGAGCGCGCCGGTCTCCGGCAGGACGAGCGGCGCCTCCAGGGTGAGCTCCTCCAGCCGGTCGCAGCCGACCTGGTCACCCGCACGGACCGCGAGCTCGACGAAGGCCGTGCCGGGCAGCAGCACGGTGCCCGAGACGGCGTGGTCGGCCAGCCAGGGATGCGTGTGGAGGGAGAGCCGCCCGGTGAAGAGGTAGCCGTCGGACTCGGCCAGCGGGGCGCCGGCACCGAGCAGCGGGTGCCCGGGGGCGACCAGCCCGGCGGAGGCGACGTCGGCGGCCCACAGGGCGGGCGCCTCCAGCCAGTAGCGCTCGCGCTGGAAGGCGTACGTCGGCAGGTCGACGCGCTGCGCGCCGGTACCCGCGAACACTGCCTGCCAGTCGAGCTTGATACCCCGGACGTGCAGCTGCGCCAGCGCGGTCGTGAAGCTCTGCGCCTCGGCGCGGTCACGGCGCAGGACCGGTGCGAACACCGCCTCCTCCGTCACGCACTCCTGGCCCATCGCCGAGAGCGTGCCGTCCGGACCCAGCTCCAGGAACGTGCGGACGCCTTCACCCTCCAGCACCTGGATCGCGTCGTGGAAGCGGACCGCCTCGCGGACGTGGCGGACCCAGTACTCGGGGGTGACCAGCTCCTCGGTGACCTTGCCGGTGAGCGTCGAGACGATCGGGATCCGAGGCTCGTTGAAGGTCAGACCCTCGGCCACCGCCCGGAACTCCGCCAGCATCGGCTCCATCAACGGCGAGTGGAACGCGTGGCTGACCGTCAGCCGCTTCGTCTTCCGGCCATCAGCAGCGAGCTTCTCCGCAACCTCCAGCACCGCCCGCTCATCACCGGAAATGACCACCGACGAAGGCCCGTTGACCGCCGCTATACCCACCTCGGCGGTCGGCAGCGGCAGTACCTCCGCCTCGGACGCCTGCACCGCCACCATCGCACCACCGGCGGGCAGTTGCTGCATCAGCCGGCCGCGAGCCGCCACCAGCACGGCGGCATCCGCCAGGGAGAGGACTCCAGCCACGTGCGCGGCGGCCAGCTCGCCGATCGAGTGGCCGGCCAGGAAGTCCGGCCGCAGACCCCACGATTCGGCGAGGCGGAACAGCGCCACCTCGACCGCGAACAGCGCGGGCTGCGTGTAGGCCGTCTGGCCGAGCAGACCGGCCGTGTCCGCGAACATCACCTCGCGCAGCGGACGATCGAGATGCTGGTCCAGGTGCACGAACACCTCGTCCAGCGCATCCGCGAACACCGGGAACGCCGCATACAACTCGACGCCCATCCCGACCCGCTGGCTCCCCTGCCCCGTGAACAGGAACGCAGTCCGCCCGGTAACCACCGACCCCTGCACCACGTTGCCGGCCGACTCGCCGGCCGCCAGCGCCGCCAGGCCGCGCAACAGCTCGTCCCGGTCGGCGCCCACCACGGCGGCCCGCTGTTCGAGGCCGGCGCGGGTGGTCGCCAGGGACCAGCCGACGTCGACGGAGTCCGGCAGCGCCGCGTCCCCGGTCAACTGCCGGTGCAGCCTGGCGGCCTGGGCGTGCAGGGCCTCGCGGGTCTTCGCGGACAGCACCCACGGCACGACACCCGGATCGGTCCGGGCCGGGCTCTGCACAGCCGTCGGTGCCGGGGTCGGCGTCGGCGTCGGCGTCGGCGTCGGCGCAGGGACCGGTGCCGGTGCCTGCTCGATGATGACGTGGGCGTTGGTGCCGCTGACCCCGAACGAGGAGACGCCCGCGCGGCGCGGCTGTCCGGTCTCCGGCCACGGCCGGGCCTCCGTCAGCAGCTCCACCGCGCCGGCCGTCCAGTCCACGTGCGGGGAGGGTTCGTTGACGTGCAGGGTCTGCGGCAGCATGCCGTGCTGCATCGCCTGCACCATCTTGATCACGCCCGCCGCACCGGCGGCCGCCTGGGTGTGGCCCAGGTTGGACTTCACCGAGCCGAGCCAGAGCGGACGGTCCTCGGGGCGGCCCTGACCATAAGTGGCCAGCAGCGCCTGTGCCTCGATCGGGTCACCGAGCGTCGTACCCGTGCCGTGTGCCTCGACCGCGTCCACCTGGTCCGCCGACAGGGCGGCGTTGGCCAGGGCCTGGCGGATCACCCGCTGCTGGGAGGGGCCGTTGGGGGCGGTCAGGCCGTTGCTGGCGCCGTCCTGGTTGACGGCGGTGCCGCGTACGACGGCCAGCACCGGGTGCCCGTTGCGGCGGGCGTCGGACAGCCGCTCGACCAGCAGCATGCCGACGCCCTCGGCCCAGCTGGTGCCGTCCGCGTCGGCGGAGAAGGACTTGCAGCGGCCGTCGGCGGCCAGCCCGCGCTGACGGCTGAAGTCGACGAACGTGTCGGGGGTGGACATCACGGTCACACCACCGGCCAGCGCCAGCGTGCACTCGCCGGAGCGCAGTGCCTGCCCGGCCAGGTGGAGCGCCACCAGCGAGGAGGAGCACGCGGTGTCGACCGTGACGGCCGGGCCCTCCAGACCGAAGGTGTAGGACACCCGGCCCGAGGCCACGCTGCCGGAGCTCCCGGTGCCGAGGTAGCCCTCGACGCCCTCGGGGATGGCGGGGAGCCGCGAGACGTAGTCGTGGTACATCACGCCCGCGAACACGCCGGTCCGGCTGCCGCGCAGGGTGCCCGGGTCGATGCCCGCCCGCTCGAACGCCTCCCAGGACGCCTCCAGCAGCAACCGCTGCTGCGGGTCCATCGCCAGCGCCTCACGCGGGTTGATGCCGAAGAAGCCCGGGTCGAAGGCACTGGCGTCGTGCAGGAAACCGCCCTGCTGCGCGTAGGAGGTGCCCTGGCGCTCGGGGTCGGGGTCGTAGAGCGCGTCGAGGTTCCAACCGCGGTCGGTGGGGAAGGCGGACACGCCGTCGCCGCCTGCGGACACCAGCTGCCACAGGTCCTCGGGCGAGGCCACCCCGCCGGGGTAGCGGCAGGCCATGCCGATGATGGCGATCGGGTCGTCGTCCTCGGCCGCCGTGGTGACGGCCACGGCGGTCATCGCGTCGACCGAGCCGAGCAGTTCGCTGCCCAGCTGTTCGGCGAGGGCGGCCGGGGTCGGGTAGTCGAAGACCAGGGTGGCGGGCAGTCGCAGGCCGGTCGCCGCGTTCAGGCGGTTGCGCAGCTCGACGGCGGTCAGTGAGTCGAAGCCCAGTTCCTTGAAGGCGAGCTGGGGTTCGACGGCGTCCGCTCCGGTGTGGCCGAGCACGCCGGCCACGTGGGCGATGACCAGGGCGAGCAGCGCCTTGCCCCGCTCTGCGGCCGGGACTGCCGCCAGCTGCTGGGCGAAGGAGCCGTCGACGTCCTCGACCGCCCGGGCGGCGCGCCGGGCGGGTGCCCGGACCAGTCCCCGAAGCAGGGCGGGCAGCGCCGGGGAGGCGGCCTGGCTGCGCAGCCCGGCGAGGTCGAGCCGCATCGGGACGTAGGTCGCGCCGCCCAGCGCGGTCGCCGTGTCCAGCAGGGCGAGGCCCTCGCGGGAGGAGAGTGCGTCGACGCCGGCCCGGTTGATGCGCCGGAGGTCGGCCTCCTCCAGGGTGCCGGTCATCCCGCTGCGCTCGGCCCACAGGCCCCAGGCCAGTGCGGTGGCGGGCAGGCCGGCGGCCCGGCGGTGGTGGGCGAGGGCGTCCAGGAAGGCGTTGGCCGCCGCGTAGTTGGCCTGTCCGGGTCCGCCGAGGGTGCCGGCTGCTGCGGAGAACAGGACGAAGGCGGAGAGGTCCTGGTCCTTCGTCAGTTCGTGCAGGTGCCAGGCCGCGTCCGCCTTGGGCCGCAGCACGGTGTCGATGCGCTCGGGGGTGAGCGAGGAGACGATGCCGTCGTCCAGCACGCCTGCGGTGTGCACGACGGCGGTGAGCGGGTGTTCGGCGGGTACGGCGGCGAGCAGGGCCGCGAGGGCCTCGCGGTCGGCGACGTCGCAGGAGGCCAGGGTCACCCGGGCGCCCGACTCGGCGAGTTCGGCGGCGAGTTCGGGGGCTCCGGCGGCCTCGATGCCCCGGCGGGAGACCAGCAGCAGGTGCCGGACGCCGTGGGCGGTGACCAGGTGGCGAGCGACCAGGGCACCGAGGGTGCCGGTGGCGCCGGTGACCAGGACCGTGCCCTGCGAGTCCGGTGCGAAGGTGTGGGACCCCTCGTCGGCGGCTGCGGTCACCCGGGCGAGCCGAGGCAGGTGGACGGCCCCGGCGCGCAGCGCGAGCTGCGGCTCACCGCCTGCGACGGCTGCCGGCAGGGCCCGGGCGGAGCGCGGGTCGGCGTCGAGGTCGAGCAGGACCAGGCGTCCCGGGTGCTCGGACTGCGCGGAGCGGACCAGGCCCCAGATGGCGGCGGCGGCCAGGTCGGTGACGTCCTCGCCGGGGGCGACGGCCATCGCGCCTCTGGTGGCCAGGACCAGCCGGGCCTCGGCGAGGCGGTCGTCGGCCAGCCACTCCTGCACCAGGGTGAGCGCCTGCCGCACCGCCGTGTGCACGGCCGCCGGAGCGGCCCCGGGCTCGGTGGGGAGGACGGCCAGGACGGTGTGGGGACGTACGGCGGCAGCCGCCACGGCGGCCGGGTCGGGGTGTGCGGGGACGGTGAACCCGGCCGCGCCGAGGCCGAGTCCGTCCTCGCCGAGCAGCGCCCAGCCGTCGACGTCGGCAGCGGGAGAAACGGCGGGTGCGGGCTGCCACTCCACGCTGAACAGCGACTCGTGGTGCACGGCCCGGGCGGCGTGCACCTGGGCGGCCGAGACCGGGCGCAGCAGCAGCGACTCCACGTCGGCGACGGGTGTGCCGGTGGCGTCCGTGACCGTGACGGAGACGGCGTCCTCACCGGCCGGGGAGAGCCGCACCCGCAGGGTGTCGGCGCCCGAGGCGTGCAGGGTGACGCCGCTCCAGGCGAACGGGAGCCGCCCGGACTCGCTGGGCTGCAGCAGGGTGCCCATGCCGACGCCGTGCAGGGCGGCGTCGAGCAGTGCGGGGTGCAGGCCGAACAGGCGGGCGTCGGCCCTGGCCTGCTCCGGCAGCCGGACCTCGGCGAAGATCTCGTCGCCCGACTGCCAGGCCGCTTGCAGGCCCTGGAAGACCGGCCCGTAACCGAACCCGGCCTCGGCCAGGTAGTCGTAGAGGCCGTCGGTCGCGACCGGAACGGCCCCGGCCGGCGGCCAGCTGCCCTGGCCGAGCGCATCGCCCGGGCGGTCGGCGGACGCGGGGGCGAGGGTGCCGGTGGCGTGCCTGGTCCAGGCGTGCTCGGCGGTCAGGGCGGCACCGGTGGCGGCGTCCTCGGGCTCGGGGCGGGAGTGCAGGGTGAACGGGCGGCTGCCGGTGGCGTCCGCCTCGCCGACGGCGAGCTGGAGTTGGACGGCGCCGCGCTCGGGCAGGGCCAGCGGGGCTTCCAGCATCAGTTCGGCGAGCCGGTGGCAGCCCACGTGATCGCCGGCCCGGATGGCGAGCTCGACGAAGGCGGTGCCGGGCAGCAGGACGGTGCCCATCACCGCGTGGTCGGCGAGCCAGGGGTGGGTCTGCAGCGAGAGCAGTCCGGTGAACAGCACCCCGTCGGCGTCGGCGAGGGCGACCGCGGCGCCGAGCAGCGGGTGGTCGGCCGCACCGAGTCCGGCGGAGGTGACGTCGCCGAGCCAGCCGGACGGCGGCTCGGGCCAGTGCCGGCGGCGCTGGAAGGAGTACGTGGGCAGGTCGACCCGGGTGCCGCCCCAGGCGGCGGACACGGCCTGCCAGTCGGGCGTGGCGCCGTGGACGTGGACCCGGGCCAGGGCGGTCAGCAGCGACTGCACCTCGGGCCGGTCCGCGCGCAGTGCGGGCACCAGGGCGATGTCGCCGCCGCCCGTGTCCCGGTCCTCGCCGAGGCAGTGCTGGGCCATCGCGGTGAGGACACCGTCGGGGCCGAGCTCCAGGTAGGTGGTGACGCCGTTGGCGTCGAGCCTGCGGACGGCGTCGTGGAAGCGGACCGCCGCGCGGACGTGGCGCACCCAGTACTCGGGCGAGCCGAGTTCCTCGGCGGAGAGCGAGGCGCCGGTGACGGTGGAGACGATCGGCAGGCGCGCGGGCTGGTAGTCCAGGCTCTCGGCGACCTTGCGGAAGTCGTCCAGCATGCCGTCCATCAGCGGCGAGTGGAAGGCGTGGCTGACCGCGAGGCGCCGGGTCCGGCGGCCGAGCTCCTCGAAGTGCCTGGCGATCGGAAGGACTTCGTCCTCGGCGCCGGAAAGCACCACGGCGGTGGGCCCGTTGACGGCGGCGACACCGGCCAGGTCCTCACGGCCGGCGAGCAGCGGCAGCACCTCCTGCTCCGTCGCCTCGACCGCCACCATCGCTCCGCCGGCCGGCAGTTGCTGCATCAGCCGGCCGCGCGCGGCGACCAGGGCGGCGGCGTCGGTGAGCGACCAGACGCCCGCGACGTGGGCGGCGGC
The DNA here is from genome assembly GCF_042264695.1 of Kitasatospora sp. NPDC056138. Classification (NCBI taxonomy): domain Bacteria; kingdom Bacillati; phylum Actinomycetota; class Actinomycetes; order Kitasatosporales; family Streptomycetaceae; genus Kitasatospora; species Kitasatospora sp. NPDC056138. The sequence continues at coordinate 10,042 of NZ_JBHJVK010000123.1, forward strand.
GAGCTCGCCGATCGAGTGGCCGGCCAGCGAGTCGGGCGCCAGGCCCCAGGACTCGACCAGCCGGTAGAGGGCCACCTCGATCGCGAACAGTGCGGGCTGGGTGTAGGAGGTCTCGTCCAGCAGGCCGTCCCCGCCGGTGAACACCACCTCGCGCAGCGGGCGCTCCAGGTGCGCGTCGAACGCGGTGCACACCGCGTCGAAGGCCTCCGCGAACACCGGGAACGCCTCGTACAGTTCCGCGCCCATGCCGGCCCGCTGGCTGCCCTGCCCGGTGAACAGGAACGCCGTCCGGCCCTCGGCCGGGGCGACGCCCTGCACCAGGTTCGCGGCGGGCTCGCCGGCGGCGAGGGCGTCGAGGCCGGCCAGCAGCCCGGCGCGGTCCTCGGCCAGCACGGCGGCCCGGTGGTCGAGGGCCGCGCGGGTGGTGGCCAGTGAGTGGGCCAGGTCGGCCGGGGCGAGCTCGGGAACGGTGTCCAGGTGGGCGCGCAGCCGGGCGGCCTGGGCCCGCAGGGCGTCCGCGGTCCGGCCGGAGACCAGGTGCGGGAGCAGCGCGGGGACGGGCTGCGGCGCCCCGGCGGCGGGCTCGGGGGCCGGCGGGGCCTGCTCGATGATGGTGTGGGCGTTGGTGCCGCTGACGCCGAAGGAGGAGATGCCGGCGCGGCGCGGCTCCCCGGTCGCGGGCCACGGCCGGGCCTGCTCCAGCAGGGCGACGCCGCCGGACGACCAGTCCACGTGCGGCGAGGGCTCGTCGACGTGCAGGGTCTGCGGCAGCACGCCGTGCTGCATCGCCAGCACCATCTTGATGATGCCCGCGACGCCGGCGGCCGCCTGGGTGTGGCCCAGGTTGGACTTCACCGAGCCCAGCCACAGCGGCCGGTCCTGCGGGCGTTCCAGGCCGTAGGTGGCGAGCAGGGCCTGGGCCTCGATCGGGTCGCCGAGGACCGTGCCGGTGCCGTGCGCCTCGACCACGTCCACCTGGGCGGGGGTGAGCCCGGCGGCGGCCAGCGCCTGGCGGATGACGCGCTGCTGGGAGGGGCCGTTGGGGGCGGTGAGGCCGTTGCTCGCGCCGTCCTGGTTGACGGCCGAACCCCTGATCACGGCCAGGACGGGGTGCCCGTTGCGCTGGGCGTCCGACAGGCGCTCCAGCAGCAGCATGCCGACGCCCTCGCCCCAGCCGGTGCCGTCGGCGGCGGCGGCGAAGGACTTGCAGCGGCCGTCGGCGGCCAGCCCGCGCTGGCGGCTGAACTGGACGAACGCACGGGGGCTGGACATCACCGTGACGCCGCCGGCCAGCGCCAGCGAGCACTCCCGCTGGCGCAGCGCCTGCACGGCGAGGTGGAGCGCGACCAGCGAGGAGGAGCAGGCGGTGTCGACGGTGACCGCCGGGCCCTCCAGGCCGAAGGTGTAGGAGAGGCGGCCGGAGAGCACGCTCGCCGAGTTGCCGGTGAGGGTGTAGCCCTCGACGCCCTCGGGGACCTGGTGGAGCAGATCGCCGTAGTCCTGGCCGTTGGTCCCGGCGAAGACGCCGGTCCGGCTTCCCTTGAGCGAGGTGGGGTCGATCCCGGCCCGCTCCAGGACCTCCCAGGACGCTTCCAGCAGGAGGCGCTGTTGCGGGTCCATGCCGAGCGTCTCGCGGGGACTGATCCCGAAGAAGGCGGCGTCGAACTCCGGGGCGTCGTACAGGAAGCCGCCCTGCCTGGTGTAGCTGGTGCCCTGCTGGTCGGGGTCCTCGTCGAAGAGCGACTCGATGTCCCAGCCCCGGTCGGTCGGGAAGTCGCCGACCGCGTCGCGGCCCTCGGCCACCAGCTGCCACAGCTCCTCGGGGGAGTTCACCCCGCCCGCGAACCGGCAGCTCATCGACACCAGGGCGATCGGCTCGGAGTCGACCGACTCCGCCTCGCGCAGCCGCTGGCGGGTCTGGTGCAGATCCGCCGTCACGCGCTTCAGATAGTCGAGGAGCTTTTCCTGATCCACTGTTGGAACCTCACCCAATTCGATGACTGCGGGGAACTGCAAGAACGTGCGGGCGGACCCGGGGACGGGAGCACCGCGTACCCGGCCGGTCGGCGCCCGGGGTGTCTTCCCC
>NZ_JBHJVK010000124.1:0-11859 GCF_042264695.1 Kitasatospora sp. NPDC056138
GGCCGACGGGCCGTGACGTGCGCTCGCGCACGAAGGACCCACTGCCCTGCCGGGTCACAATCAGCCCCTCGGTCCTGAGCAGGTCGAGGGCCTTGTCGATCGTGCCGCGCGCCACGCCGAAGTGCTTAGCAAGTTCGGGGCCGGACGGGATTTTGTCGCCGGTTTCGAAGCCGGGCTTCTTTGTGAGGATCGAGGCCCGCAAAGAGCTGCTGACCTGCTGATACGGCGGGCGGGAGTCATCCGGGTCGAGGCTCATGCACCCATGCTAGGACAGATGCCCAACATGCGCGAGAAACCCAGCTCTCTTGACCTGCCTAGGCAGGTTGTCTATGTTGAGTGTGTCGCAACCGAGACAAGCGGGAGCGGCAAGGAGGGCCTTCTTTGGGCTGCTCTGACATGCACAAACGCACCACCGACAACTCAAGAGAGTGATCCACCACCGCAGTCCTTCCGTGACCACGCCGGTCGGGGTGAGTGGAGACCAGTCGGCCGAGAAGGGGCTCATAACCCCGACCCCTCCGTGTGGGGGACAACGCAACCGACTCAAAAGAACGGCGCGGCTGACCTTAGCCAGCGACGACCTCCGGGAGGGATCTCCCCGGGGCGAGCGGTCCGCGTCCAGATGAGAGCCACCCCCTTGCTTCACCAGTGACCACGGTCCCCGGCACCCGCCCGCGATAAGGCGGCGCGTGCCGGGGTGCCGTGGCTGCTCGTAACAGGCAAGCAGTCAGGCCCCGTTGATGTGGGCCGCCGCGCTCCCGGCCAAGGATCGCGCGGCGGCCCTCGGGCCTACACGCCTACTGGAAGAGGTAGACCCGTGGAATCGATTGTTGCAGGACAGCGGGCCGCGAACGTGGACGAGTTCGCGGAGTTGGCCCTCGGGGTCGATGTGGAGCTGTTCACCGGCCCGACCGGTCCGGAGTCGCTCGCCGACCGCGCCGCCCGGCTGGACGCCGCGCACGACATCCTGGCGGTCCTGCGCCGGGAGACCCCGGAGCTGGCCACGTACGCCGCGCGGCTGTTGAAGTCGGCACCGGCGGTACTGCCCGCCGCCCGCCGTGTCGTCGGCGCCGGTCGTGGGACGGTCGGGCTGGGGGTGGCGGCATGAGCGCCCGTCCTGTGCTGGGCGCGCTGCGGCGCCTGCGGCTGCTCGCCACTCTCGCCGGTCTGGCGTGGCTGGTCGGTATCGCCCCGGCCGCCCCGGTGCGGATCGTGCTGGCCGTGGCCGTCGTCGCCACCGTGGTCCTCGAAGCTGCGGCGGATGCCGGGATGCGGCCGGGCCCGGTTCGCCTCACCGGCTGGGGCCACTCCGGGGGTGGCGAATGAGCCGCGCCGCCAAGGGCTGGCTGGTCACCGCGCTGCTGGTCGTCGTCGCCATGGCGTTCGGCGTGTCGTGGAACGCCCTGCACGACATCGCCGCCGCCACCGGTGCCCGGGGCTGGCCGGCCGTCCTGTACCCGTTCGTGGTGGACGGGTTGATGGCCCTGGCCCTGGCAGCCTCCCTGATCCTGACCGGCAAGGACCGCACGTTCGCGTTGTCGGTCCTCGGCGCGTACACCGCCGCCTCACTGGTCCTGAACTACGTGCACGGCTTGGTGCCCGCGCTGCACACCGACCCCGGACACACGCGGCTGGCCGGGTGGGCGTTGGTGCACTGGCTGCTGGTGGGCATCGCCGCCGGACTGCCGGTCGGCAGCATCTTCTTCGGCTCCGATCTGGTGGCCCGCGTCCTGCACCACCGCCCGGACGCACCCGCACACGGTGCGCACGGCAGCGCCGGACAGCAGCAGTCCGATGCCGAGCCTGTACCCGCGCAGGCACCGGTCACGGAAGCGGCGGAAGCGCCCGGGTGGCGCCCGGCCGAGGCCGCCGACGACAGCGTGTATGCCCCGCAGGCCGACCCCGCCGCAACGGCTGGTCAGCCCGCGACTGCCCCTCCTGCCATGCACGTTCCCGACAATTCGCCAGAAATCGCCGCCGACGTGGCGGAGCCGCCCGCGCCGGTGCGCACGAAGCCGCGCACCGCTCCGGCCCCGCGCCGCGCTCGGCCGCTCCCGGGGGCGGCGAAGAACGCGCGCCCGGTGCGCACGGATGACGAACTGCTGGCGCACCTGCGGCAGTTGCTCGCGGATGCCGACGGGCCGCTGTCGCAGCGCGCCGTGCTCGCCGCGCTCGGCATCGGCGTGCCGCGTCTGCGCACGCTGCTGGATGCGAACGGCCTCACCCTCACCCCGGAGCCCGTCCGGCCTGATCTGCGGCTGCTGGATGCCATCGACCAGGCCGAGCAGTCCGAGCCGACGGGGGAGCCGCAGGAGGTGGCCTCGTGAGCACGATCGAGCAGATCCCGGCCGCCCAGGCGCTGATGGCCATCGTCGCCACCTGCGGCGATCTGCCCACCCCGGAACTCGCCATCCGCAACCTCGTCTTCAACGGCCTCGACGACAAGCCGACCGTCGAATGGGGCGTGGAGATCAGCCTGCACAGCGGCCTGCCCCACTTCGAGCAGTGGCGCGATGCCCTCAGCTTCGACCCGGCCGATGTCGACCACGCAGAACGCCACGATCTCGGCTGGCTGACCGTCACCGCCCGCTATGCCGGCATCCCGGTCCGGCTGATCGGCTACTACGACCCGTACAGCGACCAGGAGCAGGCGTCGTGAGGCTGACCGACCCGAGTGGCCTGTTCGCCGCCCTGCACAGGCTCCACCTGCCCGCCTGTGACTACGTGGTGTGCGGCTCCGCCGTGCTCTACGCCCGGGGCCTGCGGGCTCGGATCGGGGACCTCGACGTGCTGGCGCGCGGACAGGCATGGCGGATCGCCCTCACCCTCGCCCGCCCCATCCGGCCGCCGTCCGGTCATGGCTGGGCCGTCTACCACCCCAGTGCCGCGATCGAGATCGTGGACCGCTGGACCCCCGGCTGGCCCACTGACCAGCTCATCGAAGGCGCCGACGTGATCGACGGCATCCGCTTCATGCGCCTGGGCGACGTCCTGCGCTGGAAAGAGGCCGCCCGCCGCCCGAAGGACGGGCCCGACATCGCCGCCATCCACCGCCTCCACGCCCTGTGGACCGGCACCCCCTCACCCGCGCCCCACGCCATCTGACCCCAGCCACGAGACGAGGATCCCGTGTTCAAGCGCAAGGACTCCACCAGCCCCAAGCCCACCGGTAGCCCGTCCACCGACGGTTCCGCCTTCGGCCGCGCCCTGATGGGCATCACCGGCCCCGACCTCGACGCCCAGACCAAGCGGCGCGACTCCCAGCGACGCGCCGCTGAGCCGCTGCTGCGCGAGGAAGACGACGACTGACCGGAGGTACCACTGTCATGACCGACCAGCACCCCGTCATCACGGTCGAGCAGATCGCCGCTCTGCTCGCCGACGTGCAGCTCGCCCAGGAGAACGGCACGCCCGCCACGGTGGCTGTGGCCCAGCATCCGGCCGTCGCGCGGGTCATCACCGCCGCTCTGCCGGTGCCCGCCCAGCCCGCGCCGGTGCCCGCCCCGGCTCCGCCGGTCCCGGTCGGCCGCCCGGTGGGCCAGTACCTCGCCGCCGGTGCCGGTGCGGCCGCCGTGCTGATCCCCATCCTGCTGGCCACCACCGCCGCCCTGATCGCGGCCGGGATGGCCGCACTGTCCCTGGCCGTGACCGCCCTGGTCATCCGCTGGATCATCCGCGACATGCGACACGGCTGATCCATCTCCGAAAGGACCGTCATGCCCCGCTACAGCTACCAGTCGGCGCCCGGTCTGCGGATCCGCACCACCCACCACGCCGGAAGCGCTGAGGAGTTCGCGCAGGCCCTCGCCGAAGACTGCCGGGCCGACTACGGAACCGAGCCCGATGTCCGCGTCTGGGACGGCCCGATCACCGAACCGCCCGCCGCCACCGCCCGCTGAAAGAGGACACCGACATGCCGTTCTTCGAGCTGGACCCCGAGAAGTTCGGCGCGGACAACCCGCGCGACGCCGCCCGCCTGTTCCGCCTGTGCGCGAAGGCCACCCGGCTGGAGCAGGCCGGCCGCTCCACCACCGCCGTGGAGCAGGAGATGGAGCGGATCCAGGAGGACTCCCGCCTGCGGGCCGAGGCCCGGCAGGCCGAGCGCGACGCCCAGCGACGCGGTCGCTGAATCCGCCCCGGGGCGGCCGACAAGCCGCCAAGCATCGACCGGCCGCCCCGGGCCCCTGGCCACCTCGCAGCAGACAGGAGAAGTCCCATCATGACCGACACCGCCCCCCAGGGGCCCGTCCTGGGCACCGTCCACGACCTCGACGAGCGCCGCGCCGCCCGGCCCGTCCACCTGATCAAGCCCGACCCCGACCCCAGCCCCGATCCCGCCCCGATAGAGGACACCGCCGCTGTCCCCGCCCCGGGCGCCGGGGTGGACCGGCTCCCGCAGCCGCGCGTCCCGGTGTGGGTGCGCGGTGGCCGCGCGGTGCGGGTGGTGGCCACCCACGACCGGACCCGCACCACCGGCCGGTTCGTGGTCCGCCACGGCTCCTACGTGCTGGCGGGCGGCGCGATCGCCGCCCGGCGTGCGTGGGAGGGCCGGACCCTGGCCCGTTACGAGCGGATGATGCGCGCGGCCGAAGCCGCCGGGCAGGTTGAGCAGGTGCTGGAGTGGGAGGCCCGCGCCGCGGCTTTCCGCTCGGCCCGGCACCGGCGGCGCATGGATCTGATCACCTCCCCGGTGACCGTCGCGAAGAGCGCCGTTGTCGGTGCCGCCGCCACGGAGGGCAGCCTGCTGGCTCTCGGCGTGGTCCTGGCCATCGCCGAGAAGGACATCTCCCAGGTCATCGTCCCGACCATGACCGCGATCGATCTGATCCGCTGGGCGGTCTTCCTGATCAGCATCATCTGGGGACCGCTCATGGTGGCCGGTCCGTGGCTGGCGCTGGCGTCGCTGTGGGCGATCGGGCGCCACCGTCAGGCCGCCCCCGCCTGGTCCCTGCCCGCCGGCCAGGCCAGTACCGGCGGGGCGCCGATCACCCCCTCGATCGTGGTCACCGCCCTGCGGGACCTCGGGGTCGCCCCGCTGCGGGGTGCGATCAAGGAGATGGGCGACGCCGGGGCCGCGATGCTCGGCCCGATCCGGATCGCCGGATGCGGCGTCGAAGTCGACGTCACCCTGCCCTCCGGCGTGTCCACCGATGAGGTGCAAAAGCGCCGCCGGAAGCTGGCGGAGAACCTCAGCAGGCATGAGCACGAGGTGTTCATCACGATCCCCCAGGCGGCCCGCACGGTGCGGCTGTGGATCGCCGACTCCGGCGCGCTGGACGAGCCGATCGGACCCTCGCCGCTGACCACCGACCCCGACCTTGCCGCCGACCTGTACACCGGCCGGGCGCCGTGGGGGCAGGACCTGCGCGGTGACGCCGCGCTGCTGAGCCTGCTGCAGCGCCACCTGCTGATCACCGGCCTCTCCAACCAGGGCAAGACCGCCAGCCTGCGGGCCCTGGCCCTGTGGCTGGCCCTGGACACCAGCGTCGAGTTCCGGATCGCCGACCTCAAGGGCGTCGGTGACTGGCGCATGTTCGACGGCCTGGCCACCGTGCTGATCCAGGGCCCGACCGATGACCACGTCATCCAGGCCACCCACATGCTCGAAGCGGGCGTGCGGGAGATGGAGAAGCGGATCGCACTGCTGGAGGCGTCCGGCGCCACCGACGGCGTGACCCGCGAGATGGCCCGTACCGACCCGCGTTTCCGCCCGCTGGTGCTGCTGGTTGACGAAGCGCAGGTGGCGTTCATGTGCCCGGCCCTGGGGGACGACAAGCGCCCGTACGGCGGGGTGAAGGCCACCTCCCGGTACTTCATGGCAGCGCGCAAGATCCACAACCAGGGACGGGCCGTCAACGTCGTGCTGTGGCAGGGCACCCAGGACCCGACCGACCAGAACTTGCCCAAGCTGGTCCGCGAGGGCGCGCACATCCGGGCCTCGCTCGTGCTCGGCACGGAGGAGCAGGCCCGGATGGCTCTGGGAGACAAGGCCGTCAACGGCGGCGCCGCCCCGCACAAGCTCCGCCAAGGGTTGGACAAGGGCACCGTCGTCGTCGCCGGTGACGGCGTGAAGCTCGCCCCCGGGCAGAGCAGCATCACCATCCGCACGCACTTCATCTCCGGCGAGCAGGCCGCCGAGATCGCCGACCGTGCCAAGGCCCGCCGCTCCGGGGTGACGACGCCCGGGTCGGTCGAGATCCCCGAGCAGACTGATCCGCTGGCGGACGTGGCGGCCGTGCTCGGCGACGCGGTCCGGATGCGCACGCAGGAAGTCCTCTCGGGCCTGGCTGCGCGGAACCCGGGCGAGTACCGGGGGTGGACTTTCGCCGACCTGAAGACCGTCCTTGAGGCGGTGGGGGCGGCGCCGTACAAGTCCGACGGGCAGATGGTCGTGGCCCGTGACCGGGTCACCGAAGCCCTCAAAATCCGGGCCGAAGCCGCCGCCGGGGAAGACGCCGACGGCGCTTTCGCGTAGAGGGAGCCGTCAGGGAGGCAGGGAGTTCTCCCTGACCGCCTCCCTGACCGCCTCCCTGGGCCTGATCAGCCAAAACACCCTTTCAGGGAGGCAGGGAGGCACCCCGCGCACCCCCTCGGGAAGCCCCGAAAGCGCGTTCTGCGGGTGCCTGCCCTGCCTCCCTCCCCGAACAGCCGGCACCCATCCACACCACCCGGAGGACAACCGTGTTCGAGCCCAACCAGCTCGTCCTGATCGTCTCCTGCGAGGACGACCCCCGCGCCGCCGGCCGCACCGGCCGAATCGTCGACGAGGTCCCGCCCGGCCCCCTCACCGGCGGCCGCTGGACCGTCCACCACGGCGGCTTCCTGATCGGCCCCGTCCTGTGCCACCCCCACGAACTCCGCGCCCTCTGACCACCGCCACGCCCGCACCGTTCGGAGAGGACACCCGATGCCCCACCACCCGGACACCCCCGCCGCGACTACCCCGGCCTACCGGTGGCGCTGTGCACCCGACGGCCTCGCCACCCGCCGACAGCTCCGCGCGCAGGGCCTGCGCCCCGGCGGGCAGGACCCCGCCGCCGAGATCGAGTGGCGCTCCCGCAAGGCCCGCCGCTGCGGCGGCAAGCGGGTCGCGTACCTCTACCGCGTCGACCTCGCCCGGCCCGTCCGCCCGATGACCCCCGGCCGAGCCCGCGCCCTGGCCGCCGCCATTCTCGCCCGCCGCACCTGCCCCGCCTGCCGACGCGACGCCGGATACGTCATCCCCCGCTCACTGGGCTGCTGCTGGCCCTGCTCCACCGCCACCGCCTGAGACCGGGCCTGTGGCCCTGGACTGGCGCGACGCCTGCCACTACGACCGCACCCGCACTCTGCCGTGCCGCTGGTGCGGCCGCCCCACCCCACTGCGCGACGACCAGCGCCGCCCCTCACACAAGGTCTGCGCCGAGAACGCGATGCACGACAGCGGCGGCCCCCTTCCGCCAAGAACCGGGGCCGCCGCCAATCCAGCACCGTCACTACAGAACTGGAGACCTCCAGCATGACCCAACCGACCGAGATCCGGGGAGAGCACCTGCCCACCGCTCTCTCCCTGGCGACTTCCGGCGTGCCCGTGCTGCCGTTGCGAGCCGGGAAGGTGCCGTTCGGCAACTGCCGGAGCTGCGCCGACAACACGTGCGGCGGCCGGCCGAACATGAAGACCCCCGGCCCCTGCGTCTGCCCGGCGCCCTGCCACGGATGGGCCGCCGCCACCACCAACCCCGACGTCATCAACGCGCCCGCGTGGGCGTGGGCGTGGCGCAAAGCGGCGGCGGTGGCCTACCACCCCGGCGGCGCGGGCCTGACCGTCGTTGACCTCGACAGCGCGGAAGCCATCGCGTGGGCGCGCGCCAACCTGCCCGCCACCCGGACCGTGCGCACCACCAGGGGAGAGCACTGGCTCTACCAGGGCGCCATGCCCTCCGCCAACGCGGTGCGGCCCGGCGTGGACGTCAAGTCCACGATGGCCTACGCGCGGTGGCTCGGCCCCGGCACCGGCCCCGCCATCGCCCTGCCGGACGCCGTCCGCGCCCTGGTCGTGAAGGAGCCCGCCGCGCTCCGCCCGGCCGCTGTCACGGTGCCCGCACCGGCCGGGGCCGGGAAGTGCCCCCACCGGACACCGGTCTATCTGGACCGGGGCATCGCCATGGCGGAGCAGCGCATCACCGAGGCGTCCGGCGCGGTGCACGCCACCGTGTTCGCGACGTTCCTCGCGGTGCTGTCCACGCACGGCCGGTGCGGCTGCCTGACCGACGCCCACACCGCCCGGTTGTTCGCCGCCGCTCAGGCCAAGGGCGAGACGCCCCGCCACTGCACCGAGGCGTGGGGAAACGCTGTCCACAGGCTGGGGATGTAGGCCGTGGCCGAGGACGAGAAGAACCCGGCGCGTGAGGTCATCGCCGACTACGCCCAGTCGCACTTCCGGTACTTCCGCACCGCCGACGGCACCGTCTACGCGCAGAAGACCGGCCACCCGGTCGCCCGGCCGATCCGCTCCCAGGGCACGACCGGAAGCCACCGGCAGGAACTGATGGTGGGCCTGTTCCGCGACGGGCGCGGTGTCTTCAACGGAACCGCTCTCAAGGAGGCGTTGGACTTGATCGAAGCTCTCGCACTGTCCGAGGACGTGCAGCCCGTCCACATCCGAGTGGCCCCCGGCTTCGACGGGGCGACGTGGCTCGACCTGGGCCGATCCGACGGCCAGTCGGTCCGCATCCACCCAACCGGGTGGGACATCCTCACCCCCGATCCCCGAGAGGTGTGCTGGAAGCGCACCCAGCTCACCGGCGAACTCCCCCTGCCCGCCAAGGACACCGACGGCAAAGGCATCGACCTCCTGCTGCGGCTGACCAACTTCGCCAACGCCCAGGCCGAGTGCCTGGCCATCGCCTGGCTGATCGGCTGCCTCGGGCCGTCCGTTCCCGTGCCCGCGCCGTTCCTCACCGGCCCGCAGGGCGCAGGCAAGTCCACCGGCGGCCGCATGCTGGTGCGGATCATCGAGGGCATGAGCGGTGACCTGCGCCGCGCCCCTAAGGACGAGGACAACCTCATTGCGGCAGTTGCGGCCGGATGGGTCACCGCCCTCGACAACCTGTCCCACATGACCCCGGACCTCTCCGACGCCATGTGCTGCATCGTCACCGGCGCCGAGAGCGTCAAGCGCGCCCTGTTCACCGACGGGGACGTGCACCGCGCCAGCTACCGCAGGCCCCTGCTGCTGACCGGCATCGACGTCGGTGTGATCCGGCCCGACCTGGCTGAGCGGCTGCTGCCGCTGCGGCTGGAGCGGCCCCGGGTGCGGCGCACCGAGGCGGAGCTGTGGGCCGAGTACGCGGAGGTGCTGCCGGTCGTGCTGGGGTCGCTGCTGGACCTGACGGTCAAGGTCCGGGCGGCGGCGGCGGAGACCCCGACCGATCTGCGGATGGCGGACTTCGCGCACCTGTGCGCGCAGCTCGACGCCGCTACCGGGTTCGGGTCCCTGCCTGCGTACCGGGCCAGCCTGGACGACCTGAACGATGACGTGATCGAGGGCGACTTGCTCGCGCAGACCGTCCTCAAGCACGCCGAGAGCATCGAGCCGGGCGGGGCGCAGCGCATGACCTCGACCGAGTGGCTGCACTGCCTGAGCCACGTCTACAGCGGTGAGGAGCTGCGGCCGCTGCCGAAGGGCTGGCCGACCACCGGCAAGGTCCTCTCCGACCGCCTCAAGCGCCTTCAGCCCACGCTCGCCGCCCGCCAAGTCCTGATCGACTCTGGGCGCACGAGGGAGGGCCGCTACTTGGAGATGGCCCGCCCGGCGATCACACCCTCGCACGAGCAGCCCCCGCTCCTCTGACCCGCGCCGGTCACGGCTGAACGGCAAGAAGAGCACCGGCCCGGCCTAGGGGGTGCTCTTCTTGCTGTTCGGCGAAGCCGCCCAAGGGTCGTGCCGCGCAGCGGCTCCTTCTTCTCGCTCTGAGAGGGCGCCGAACTACCACAGACACCCCCTCCTTTTTCCTAAGTAGGAAGACGCTGCGTCACCTGCGTCACGCGGCCTGGAAAACGGCCCCTGACCTGCGCGGAAGGCCGTGACGCAGACGACGGCCGCTGCGTCATCCTGCGTCACCTGCGTCACGCGATGACGCAGCCCGTGACACAGCAATGACGCAGCGGCCAGCCGCCACGTCACGCAAAGCCCCAGGTCAAAAGCCTGAATGACGCTGATGACGCTGTGACGCAGAAATCCCCACCTAGGACAGCGCGCCCAGGCTGAGCAGCCGCTACCTCGCCCCGCAGTAGCGCGACCTTCGAGCTCAGTGCCCATTTCCTGCCCACACCCAGCACCGGGAAGGACCCCAGGTGACCACCGCCACCCCCGAAGCCTTGACCGTGCCCGAGGTCATGGCCGCCCTCCGCCTCAGCCGCAGCAAGCTCTACGACCTCATCCGCTCCGGCACTCTCCCGAGCTTCACCATCGGCCGCTGCCGCCGCGTAGCCGCCGACGACCTCACCGCCTACATCCACAACCAGACCAGGAGTAACGCCTGATGGCCAAGCGTGCCAATGGAGACGGCAGCATTACCTACCTGAAGAGCAAGGGCCTCTACCAGGGTCGGGTCTATGTGACTACGACCTCCGGCGTCCCCAAGCGCGTCGCCGTCTACGGCAAGACGCGAGAGGAAGTCCGGGAGAAGATGACGGCGCTTCAGGCCCAGGACAACCAGGGCATCCCGACCCCGGACACCAACGTGAACATGGCGGACTACCTGGCCTACTGGCTGGCCGCCGTCGTCAAGGTCAACCGCCGCCCCAAGACCTACCAGGGGTACGAGAGCGTTGTCCGAGTCCACCTAATCCCCGGGTTGGGGAACCGGAAGCTCAGGACCCTCCGAGCTGCTGATGTGCGAACCTGGCTCGCCCGAGTGGCCACCACCTGCCAGTGCTGCGCGAACGGGTGGGACAAGGCCCGCAAGGAGCCGGGGTGCTGCGCGGCGGGGGAGTGCTGCAACACCCGGCTCTCCCGCCGGATGGTGCAGTCGATCCATGCCGTCCTGCGGAATGCGATCGAGAACGCCGTGCGCGAGGAGCTGATCCTGCGGAACGTCGCCAAGCTGGTCCAGGTACCCACGCCGGACTACGGCACCGGGAAGGGGCTCACGGTGCCGCAGGCGCGGCTTCTGCTGAAGTCTGCGAGGGCGGACCGGCTGCACGCGCTGTACGTGCTTGCGCTCGCGATGGGGATGAGGCGCGGCGAGCTGCTCGGGCTGCACTGGTCGGCGATCGACCTGGAGCGGGGAACGCTGATTGTGTCGAGCAACCTTCAGCGCGTGGACGGAGCCTTGCAGCTCGGGCCGACCAAGACAGCTTCCTCGCTCCGGACGCTGCCCCTCCCGCCGTTGGTGGTGATGGCCCTCCGAGAGCACCAGGAGCGGCAAGCCCAGGAGCGCGCGACGGCCGGCGACCGATGGAAGGACACTGGGCTCGTGTTCACCAGCCGGGTGGGGACCGCGATCGAGCCGGACAACCTCCGGCGGAGCTGGTACCCGCTCCGGGAGCGACTCGGCCTCACGCTCCGATTCCACGACCTCCGGCACACGTGCGTGACCTTGTTGCTGGACCTCGGCGTCCCGCCGCACATCGTCCGGCAGATTGCTGGCCACAGTGACATCGGCGTGACGATGAAGGTCTACGCCCACGCCTCGTTGGACGAGCAGCGGAAGGCGCTCGGCTCACTCAGTGAGCGACTCGCCTGAGCCGTTGGCATACCGGTTGGCATACCTGGCATGAAAAAGCCCCCGTAGCGCTTTGCGCTCGGGGGCTTTGTGCTGATCAGCACTGGTGGCCAGGGCCGGGGTCGAACCGGCGACCTTCCGCTTTTCAGGC
>NZ_JBHJVK010000125.1:0-11527 GCF_042264695.1 Kitasatospora sp. NPDC056138
CATCTCGAAGCGTGAAGAACGGCCGCGTCACGTGCGCCCGGATCCCGGAGACCTCAGCCGGTCGAGTGACCAGCGACCATAAACGCCAAGCTGAGAGGGCGTTTGATGTGAACGGATTGCCCTTTATGCCCTAGTAGGTCCCTCGCCAGGTTGGTGTGGTCTCGTCCGTTATGCGCTTGGTGAGGTTGTCGATCGAGGCGATGTGGATCATGGCTTCGGGGCTGGCGGGAAGGGTCTCGTAGTCGCGGGCCAGGCGGCGTCTGAGCATGATCCATCCGAGACTCCGTTCGACCACCCACCGCCTTTTCACGACATGGAAGCCGGGGATGTCGGACTTCCGGTGGACGACTTCGACGTCGATGCCAAGGCGGGCACCGTGCTCGACGGCGGCATTCTTGAAGCCGGTGTCGACCCAGCTCTTGGAGATGGTCGGGTAGAGCTTCTTGGCCTGGTCGAGGAGGCGTATTCCCAGGGCGTTCTCGGACAGGCTCGCGGCGGTGACGGTCACGGCGAGGATCAGGCCGATCGTGTCGGTGGGGATGCCCCTCTTCCGGCCGACGATCTTCTTGGCGGCATCGGTTCCCTGGCTGGTCAGGGGCACGTTGGTGGAGGTCTTCACGCTCTGAGTGTCGATGACCGAGGCGGTTGGTTCGGGCTTGCGGCCTTCCTTCACGCGCGCAAGTCCGGTGAGGTCGTAGTTGAGTTGAGCGAAGATGCCCCCGTCGTGCCAGGCGGCGTAGTAGGCGTAGACGGTGCCGTGATTGGGGAAGTCGTGCGGGAGGTATTTCCAGGGGATCCCGGTGCGGTTGACGTAGAGGATCGCGTTGAAGACGTCGCGCAGGTCGACTTTCGCCGGCTGGCCGGTCGGCCGACGGTCGAGCCGGGCCTTTCTCCAGGCCGTCAGAATCGGCTCTATCAGGGCCCATCGGGCGTCGGACAGGTCGCTGGGGTACGGCTTGCACTGGTTCATGACACAGCGTCAACATCAGTCGGCCGGAGGATGCTGTTCCGCTGCTGGTCGGGCGTTTTCATGACGTCTGTAAACCAGACGGACTTCGAGTCGTAGAAGCGGACGAGACGGGCAGCGGTCTTCACTGACTGCCCGGGGACAATACCGCTCTACCCGGCAAACGTGGCGAACTGGGACAGGAGCAAGAGCCGCATACGGGACCAGAAATACCAAAACGCCCACTGAGACCCGGTCAAGTCGCAGGACTGAAGCCGCTCCCGGCGAACCGGCCCGGTACATGAGGGTCGACGGCCAGGCATCCGACGACGGGTAGCCGCTTCCCCGCGTGTCGCCGCCATCGCGTCGCCGATACGGTCAGGCCGCCGCGCGGGCCGCCTTCCGCACGGCGACGACGGCCTTGTGGCGATTGTCGACGGTGCCCCAGTACGGGTGGGAGTACAGCTCGGCGCTGACAGCGGCGAACGCCTCCTTCGTCTCCTCGGTGGGGTGGTCCGCCCAGGCCGCCTCGGCGAGGTACCAGCGCTGCTGGAGGTCGATCAGGTCGGCGGGATGCCACTCTCGTCTGCCACCCGGCCATCGTAGATCGCACACAGAACCGGCCCGGCAGACCCCTCCGCCCCGCCAGGCCGCGTGTCCCGCTGTTCACCGTTGGGCGGGCTCCCGGCCGAGAGCGGCGTTCAGCCGGGCCAGCACGCCCGCCCCGCGAGCCCGGCTCCCCGGAGCCGGCCGAGCCCACCCTGTGCCATCGGGCCACCCGCGGCATGACGGTCGTGAGCCTGAACACCACCGCCACCCATGAGACCTGGTATCCAGCGGAACTCACCGCCACCACCGCCCGCTGCACCCTGTGCGCAGCCCAGGTGTACCTCACCGGGTAGACCCCGGCCGCCCGGGGCGGGACCGGCCTGCCAGCAAGGGAAGGCCGGCCATCGGGTCGGGGGCGGGCCGTCCGAGCTTGCCCACAGCGGGCAAGCCTCACCGGATTCGTGACCGAGCGTGAGATGAAGGCTTGCCTGCGCCCCCTCCTCCGGGCTTGACAGCGCCGGTAGGCTCCGCCCGCAGGGACGTAGTCACAAGGGCGGCGCCTAAAGGCGCGAATCCGCCCCGTCGGCGGGTGATTTTCCGTCACCACGCCTGCCCCGCGCCCGTACCCGGGGCAGGATCCGCCCCGACGCCGCGCTGCGCTCCGGCCACGGCTACCCCGGCGACGCCGAGCGCCTGGACGCCGAACTCGCCGCCCAGCTGCTGCGCCGCGTGCCGGTCGACCGGCACGACCAGGTCGAGGAGGTCCCCGCCATCGTGGACCTGGCCGCCGTCGCCGAGATCGTCGCCGCCTACCGCGGCCGCGTGCTGCTCGCCGCCGACCGGGACGCCGCCGATGCGATCGACGAGACCGTCGCCGACGGCTCACCTCTTTCTCTGACGCGGTCACGCCTGTGTCCTAGGCTTGGTCCATGTCTGACGGCGACTTGAGCGGTGATCTGGACAGCGATACGACCGCCCAGGAGGGTGCGAGCCGCAAGGAACGCCGGACACAGCCTGAAGGAAAGCTGCCTTGCCCTGATGGCCATCTCTCCCAAAACCTCAACTGCTGCGAAGAGTGCGGGCTGGGCATGAAGGTTCCCCGGTGCCCCATCTGCAAGACAAGCTGGGCAGGGCGCTTCTGCGAGGCCTGCGGCTACGACTGGATCCACGTAGTAGGAGGCCCCGGCCCGTCCTCAGAAGCTCGTCCTTCCGGCTCCCCCCTAGCGGCCATGGAACGCCCAAGGCCAGACCCTATCTGGGACCGGGACTCACCAAGTCCTTCAGTATCGGAGTACCTGAAGCTCCAATCTGAGCCGGAACTGCTCAACGAGCTGGTCGCGAGCGGGATGATCGGCGCGATGGCAACGTCGTTCGGAGTCGTGGCGAAGGCCGCTCTGGAACAGAAGACGGAGCAGCTGAAGGCGAAGTTGGCTGCCGAGACGGAGCGGATGCGGATAGCTGCCGAGAACGAGCGAGCGGCGCTGCATGAGCAGGAAGAGACCAAGCGTGTGCGTCTGCAGATGCGGGCTCGGCCTGCCCAGCCGTCCTCCGGGGAGGAGACGGAGTAGCAGATGCCGCAGGGGGCGTTCGCAGGTCCGAGATTGAGACTCGCACCCGGCGACTGGCGATCGCGGAGGAGACGAAGCGCCAGCGGATGCGTCTTGGGCCGGCTAGCAGGCCCGTACCGCTGAGGCAACCGGCTCCTCAACGCCTCTGCCGATGGGCAGCGGCCCTAACGCCCTGAGCTCAAGCGGTCAAACTCACCTGTCAAACGGTCCAGATGGCTTGTCAGAGGACAGTCAGGTTCTGCCGAAGCGGATCAGCGGCGGGTGCTCCACCGCGTCCGGATCGACCCGCGGATCGTAGGCGGCGAGCCCGGCCGTCCGCACCCGCTCGGCGATCCGCAGCCACTCGCGGTGGTCCGCCTCGGAGGTGAGCACCGAATGGTCGACGTTCGGGTCCTCCAGGGCCATGCCCTGGACGTGGTGGAGCTGCTCCAGCGCCTTCTCCGCAGCCCGGTCGATCTCGGCCGGCGTCATCCCGTCCGCGTCCCGGCACACCAGCGCGCGGTGGAAGCGGTCCGTGTCCGGATGGAGCTCCAGCTGCTCGCCGGGCGGGCGCAGCCAGCGGGCCGGGATGGTGTGGGCGACGGTGCTGGGGAAGGTGAGGGCCTCCCCGTCCGCGTCGGTGACGATGCCGGTGATCTCGTACTCCTGGCCCTCGGCGAGATCGAGGGCCGCGGCCTGCTCGGCGGTCAGGCGCAGCGCGACGCGCCCGGCCGGGACATCCCGGCTGACCACCACCGTGCTGGACTCCTCGCCGACCTGATCCGCCAGCGCCGCAAGGCCCGTGAGCAGCAGGAAGAAGACGACCGCCAGGCCGAAGAACAGGCCCGCGAGGACGAGGCCGCCGCCGAGCTGCGCGCGACCCTGCTCGCCGCCCGCGCCCACAACGACGCCATGCACCCCTGCTACACCTGTCAGGGCCCGCTGGGCGGCGCCCACGACTCCGACCACGAACTGGACGAGAACGCCGAGCCGGACCGCCTGGAATGCCCGGCCTGCCTCGCCAACCGCCGCGCCCAGGGCGGCCGACCGATCGTCCTCGACCTCCCCTCCGCCCGCGACCTCAAGAAGGCCGAGAAGAACGGACCGCCGACCGGCGACCCCTGGTGGACAGTCCGCCTCATCCACGCCCAACGCTGGCCCAAGTGGGACCGAGAAAACGACCGCGTTCCCGAACTCTGGCCGAACGCCCGCGCCTGAGAAAATACATAGAATAAGCGGCGGCTGTGTGTCATTCATTTTCCAATGACGCACAGCCGCCGCATCAATGTTCTCCAACGCTTTTCCCGGAAAGGCCGGGTCATGCTCACACCATGATCCGAAAGAACCCGATGCGAGTACCGGGCCGCTGCTTTAGCGGGTGCGGGCGCTTGCTAGATGATGATCGGGTTGGCTTCCACGACACAGCCCGATCCGATCACGGCGAGCGTCTTCCCACCCGGCAGGACGACGCCGCCGTTGCCGAGGAGGTCGCCGCGGGCGCTGACCGAGTTGGTGCAGTACTCCTGGGTCGGGGCGGTTTCGCTGGTGCGGAGCACGACGGGGCCGGACCCGGGGTAGCGGTGGGTGCCGGAGTTCGGGTCGGTCGGGATGGACTTGTCGCAGCCCAGGCCGACGGCGGTGGGGACTTCGGACAGCCCCAGCTTCTTCGCCGCGTCGTTGATCGTGGTGACGGGGTAGCCGAGCGGGGGGTTGGTGAGATCGACCGTGCCCAGCCCGCATGCCAGCGCCGGCGTGTCCCCGGGGGGAGTTGGGACTGCCTCGGCGGGCGAGGCTAGGGCGAGAGCGGCGGCCAAGGCGAGCGAGGCGACAGCAAGAGTCCTCTTCATTTCCCTGATGGTTGCCTGTGCACGATCAACATGCGCGGTTTTCAACGCTTAAGCACGAAATCTCCGTAGCTCTCGCGGCAGTTTCGCGAACAGCGGGGACGGTGGCGGCCATCTGTTCGACTGGACCCCGGACGGGCTCTCGCCCCGGACGAGGATGAGGCGCGAGCTGTGAAGCTGCATGTATTTGTCGTCAGATACGGCGGTTTTCTGTCGTGGGGTGTGGGGGGTGTTTTTGCTGGTCAGTGGCGGTGGTGGTTGGTGGTGCGTCATTGTGGTGCGGTTTTTGGCGTCATCGGGATGATGTTTTGCCTGGTCAGGTTCGTGCGGTTTCCTCCTCCCGGCCGAGCGCCTCGGCTCGCCGTTCTCCCTCTCGGCCGTGCCGGCCGCGCGCCCCGCGAGCGGGGGGCGGCGCCCGCTGGGGGAGGGCGGCCTCTCCTACACCGCCGACGCGGTCGGCGACTGACGCCCCGCGGGCCCGGCCAGGTGCTGGCCCCGCACCGTGCGCATGCGCAAGCGGCACGAACGACAGCGGGGGACGGCCAGAGCGCCTGCATGCCTTGGGGTGGCTGGGCCGCCGCTGCCACGGACAAGGTGGGATTTACCCACATGCCCCCGGTGGGTACGGTGGGAGGGTCCATACAAGCGCCCGGAGCGCCCGGAGGGGTCACATGCCCGCAGCAGCCCACATGAGCGAGGAGTTCGAGACCGTCGCCGAGACCGAGGTCGACAGCCGCGGCCGAGTGTCCCTCGGCCGGGCAGGCGCCAGGCCCGGACGGCGCTACCGGGTGGCATCCACCCCGGACGGCGTCCTCCTGCTGACACCCGTCGTCTCCATCCCGGAACGCGAGATGCAGGTGTGGACCGACCCGCTGCTCGCCGAGCGCATCCGGACCGGCATCGGACAGGCGCAGCGCGGCGAGACCCTCGACCTCGGCGACTTCTCGCAGTACCTCGACGGCGAAGAGGACGAGGACTAGAGACCGGTGCACGTTCTGCGCTTCACCGAAGACGCCGCCGAGACGCTCCGGCGCCTAGCGGCCGGCCCCAAGGCCGACCCGGTCAAGCTGAAGAAGGTCCGCAAGGCGCTGGGCCTCCTCCAGACCGATCCGCGCTACCCCGGCCTGCACTCCCACCAGTACGAGTCCTTCCCCGGCTTCACCGCCGAGAAGGTCTGGGACTCCTACGTGGAGAACCACAATCCGTCCGCCTGGCGCACCTGCTGGATCTACGGGCCGGACGAGAAGAACGACCAGGGTGAGGACGTCGCGGTCATCACCGTGCTGGTGATCGGTCCGCACCTGTAGCACCGAACGGGACCACAGCCCCGAGCCGTAGAACAGCAGCGGCGCGGGCGTCATCCGGGGCTGGGACCCGCGGGCTACTGCCCGCAGTGACGGTCCCACCGGCGGGGTCTCCACCCTGTCGGGCTGTTGTTTGAGGGTGGCGTCCGGCAGATGCTGGCCGCACCGCCGCTGCGGCTAGGGCCAGCGGCCCGTTCAGCCACGCGGCGGGATGCCTGGGCGGGCCGGTGGTGGACTCCTCCTGCCACTCCTGATGCCACTCCTGATGTAACTCCTGACGGGGCTCCTGATGTCTGCACCCCCGGCCCGGACCGGAGGCGGCATCGGCACAGGTCAGAGTGGCAATCAAGGCGGCTGGAAATTCCGACAACCCTTCCTGTACGCCCCTCTATACCTCTTGATGGTGGGGATGTGGGTGGTGGCGGTGGGCATTGGCCGGGTCGTGGCCGGGCCTGCGGCGCTGGCTGGTGGGCCCTGGCGGGCCGGGGCTGCCACCGGACGAGCGGGCCGTCACCCGGCCCGGCCCGGTGTCCCCGTGCTGCGCCGCCTGCCAGCCGAGCCGGCCGCAACGGCGGCTGACGGACCGCCACCCGCCGCAGTGCTCCGCCCGGCGGCCCGGTCCCGGAACGTCAGTGCCAGGTCACCTCGACGTGCTGCGCCAGAGCCAGCAACACAGCCACCACCACCCCAGAGCCAGCGATCGCCAGCACCGCGCCCACCATCCAGCCCGGATCGCGCCAGGCCGACCGCTCCGGCTACGCCGCTGCCAGAGCCTGGCCGTGCCGCGTCCGGGCGCGCTGCGCCCCGGTCCGGCGCCGCGGTGTGCGTGTAGTCACGAGAGCCCCCTCCGAGTCGGCTGAAGCGGACACCGCGACGCGCACCACGTACCTGTACGCGGCACCCCCAGGCAGTGCCGGGCGGGTCCGTGGCACCGGACAGTAGGAGGCTGGGAGCGCCGATCAAGGGAGGACCAGAGGAAAATTTTGAGGGCGCCCACAGTCCGGGCGGCAGCGAGTGAAACCGGCGGACCATACACCGTCCTGGCAACCGGTCAACCCCCGCTGACCTGCGGCACCTGACTGCGCCCGGCCGTCCAGGCGGTGCGCGCCACGGGCAATGGGATGCGGCGCGCACCGCCCGCCCGATCCTGCCAGGGGCGGCCGGGAAGCCCTCGAGAGGGTCCCACGTGGAACAGGACCCGGGGCCCTTTGCAGACGCCTGTCTGGGCCGACTGGGGTGTAGGGGCGCGCAGAGGTTGTCTGGGTTGGCTACGTTCACGACTTCGGGCAGCGTTTGCTCACGACTTTGGGAGGCGGCAGGGGGGCGAAGGCGTTCGAATTGTTCGCGCGTTTCGGCAGCACCGGATGCGGCCGAGTGCCTCGGACAGCCTGGCACGGCAGCACGGCGATGAAGCATCCCCTGGGTTCACCCGGCGCTCTCTGAGCCGATGTGGGCGAGCAGCGAAGCGGTGCCGTCCTCTGCGGCGATCCCGCGGGCGAGTTCGGTCGCGCGGCGGCGGTGGGCCGGCTCGGCCAGGCAAGCCGTGATCGCGTCGCCGAGGGCTTCGGCGGTGAGGTCCTGGAACGGCACAGGCCGGGGGGCAACTCCCAGCTCGTACAGCCGAGACGCCCAGAACGGCTGGTCGGCCATGACGGGAACGGGCACGGCGGGTACTCCGGCCCGCAGTCCGGCTGCGGTGGTACCCGCCCCGGCGTGGTGGACGACGGCGGTGGCACGAGGGAACAGCCAGTCGTGCGGGACGTCGCCGATGGCCAGGACGTCGTCGCCGCAGCCGCTCAGACCGGCCCACCCCGCCTGTACCACCGCGCGCACGCCTGCCCGCTTCACCGCCGCGGCCACCAGTTCACTGAGCCGTTCCCCCTGCCCCGCCGCCATACTGCCGAACCCGATGAACACCGGGGGCGGACCGGCCTGGAGGAAGTCGACCAGTTCGGTCGGGGGCTGCCAGCGGTCCGGCCGCGCGGGCCACCAGTAGCCCGCCACTTCGACCCGGGACGGCCAGTCCTGGGGGCGCGGCACCACCAGCGGGCTGAAGCCGTGGAAGACCGGCCGGATGTCCACCGGCGCCGAGGGCGCGTCAGCGGGCAGTCCAAGGCGGGCGCGCAGCTGGGCCACGGAGCCCGCGAAGACCCCTTCCGCGCGCCTCAGCACTTCCCGGCCCGCAGCGAGGCTGCCCTCCGGCCCCAGGCTGTCGGTGTTCCGTGCGTTGGGCAGCGGGAATTGTCTGGTGGCGAACGACGGTGCGAGGTAGGTGCCGATGACGGGGACGCCGAGCGCTTCGCCGGCCGTCCGGCTGAGCGGTGCCGGGCCGAAGGCGGTGAGCAGCAGGTCGGCTCCGCCCGCCACGGCCTCCGCCACCCCATCGGCGAGCCCGTCCGCGTACGCCCTTGTCATCGCCTGGGCCTCCTCCCGCGACGCCGCCCGGGACCAGTCTCGGATCAGCCTCTGCGGGTCTCCCGGCACAGGCCGGTAGTCGAGACCGCACCCGCCGACGAGTGCGGCGAAGGACGGGTGAGCGGCCACGGCGACCTGATGGCCCGCGTCCAGCAGGCGCCGCCCCAGGCCTGTGAAGGGCGCGACGTCTCCCCGTGAACCGGCAGTGATGATCAGAATGCGCATGGAGCGATTCTCCTCGGCGAATGCCGCCCGGTTACCATCGCCGGCGAGGAACTCTTCCCCCAGCACCCCGACGCCGAGATCCTGCTGTCCTTCCCGGGCCTGGGCACCCAGCTGGCCGCCCGCGTCCTGGCCGAGGTCGGCGACGACCACAGCCGCTTCGCCGACGCCCGCGGCCTCAAGGCCTACGCCGGAGCCGCGCCGGTCACCCGCTCTTCCGGCAAGAAGAGCCACATCGGCCGGCGCATGGTGAAGAACGACCGCCTCAACCACGTCGGCTATCTCTGGGCGTTCTCCGCCCTCACCGCCTCACCCGGCGCCGGCGCCCACTACCGCGCCCGCCGCGAACACGGAGACTGGCACGCCGCCGCCCAACGCCACCTCTTCAACCGTCTGCTCGGACAGCTCCACCACTGTCTCCAGCACCACGAACGGTTCGACGAGCACACTGCCTTCCCCGCAGCCGCCTCGCAGGCAGAGGCAGCTGCCGCGTGAACCGGCAGAACGCCTTGCCCCGGCCAGCCACAGCGGTTGATCATTCGCAGATGAGACCAGAAGTGCAGGCGTTCGTAGCCGACGGCCCTCTTCCCGACTGGGATGCCGACGGGGAGGAGATCGACCGGCGATCCGACCAGCTCGAAGCCATTGCCAAGCCCGTCACCGGCGAGGAGGCCCGGGCGCTGGTCGCCTGCTTCGGCCCGGACGACTGCTACGGCGTCGCCTGGGCTCTTCTGCATCTCATCGAGACGGGCCCGAATCCGGTCCTGACCACCGAGCCCGCTCCCGACGCCAACGAGTGGCACCACACCCTCTGGGCCCGCATCGTCAACAGCGGACTCGCCCCATCAACTTGACGCGCTAACCCCGTGCGATGTCTGCGGCCACCGCATGATCTTCTGTCTTCACACACCGATGATCAACGGTGGCCGCACCCGTTCCCGCACCCGGCTCCCAGCAGCACGGCCACGGACCGCTGCCGGCGTGCCAACGGGTCAGTGGAAACCGCACGGCCGCTGTCAGTGCCGGGTGATAGGGAGTTGGGATGACCCAAACACCTGCCTTCGAAGACCTGCTGACCTTGGTCGAGGACCGCTCCGCCGCCCTGCGCAGCAGCGTCGCGGGCTCCCCCGATCTGGATGTCCGCATCCCCAGCTGCCCCGACTGGTCGCTCCGCGACCTCGTTGAGCACCTTACCGAGGTGCACCGGTTCTGGGCGGCGGCGGTCGCAGCCGGCCCCAGCGAGAAGCCCCCGACCGTGGCGCCGGCCGATGACACGCCGGCAGCCGACCTACTGGCCCGTTCGGCCACAGCCACCCACGAGCTGATCGCCGCCCTGCGAGCCGCAGGTCCAGCGACGGGCTGCTGGACCTGGTGGGGCGACTCCGACGTGCCGATGACGAGCGGTGCCGTGGCGCGCCATCAGATCCAGGAAGCCGCTGTCCACGCCTTCGACGCCCAGCTGGCCACTGGAACTCCCCAGCCCATCCCGGCGGTTGTCGCTCTCGACGGCATCACCGAGTTCATCGGCGTCAGCCACGGCACCGCCGGCCCTTGGCCGCACGAGCCGGT
The DNA here is from genome assembly GCF_042264695.1 of Kitasatospora sp. NPDC056138. Classification (NCBI taxonomy): domain Bacteria; kingdom Bacillati; phylum Actinomycetota; class Actinomycetes; order Kitasatosporales; family Streptomycetaceae; genus Kitasatospora; species Kitasatospora sp. NPDC056138. The sequence goes on from NZ_JBHJVK010000125.1 coordinate 10,397, forward strand.
CCGGATCGGCCTACACGCCGCCGAGGGCGAGTCATGGCTGGTCGACCTGACGGCGTCGGGGTCATACATCACCGACGGCCCGCACGAGACAGCCGCCAGCCTGCACGGATCAGCGAGCAATCTGCTGCTCACCCTGCACGGCCGCCTTCCCCTGGACAGCCTGCGAAGCGAGGGTGACCGCGCCACCTTGGAGAACCTCCTGCGCTGGCCTGACCTGAGCTGACGTCCCGGCCCGAGAAACCCCCTGCGGGGCGCTGGCCGCAGCCATCTCCCAGCGCCCCCAAAGCAAGATCACGATTCCGCGAGCTGGACCGGCTGACCCAGCAGTTCCTCAACACGACCGGTACCTGGTCGCGGCCGACGCCGATGCCGCTGGACGCCTACCGGGCCGGCGACGAGTACGTGATCTGCTTCGACCTGCCGGGGGTGGCCCCGGAGGCGATCGACATCGACGTTGAGCGGAACATGGTGACCGTCAAGGCCGAGCGCCGTCCGCGCCAGGAGGGCGAGGGCGTCAAGTGGGAGCTGTCCGAGCGCCCGCTCGGGGTGTTCTCCCGCCAGGTCATGCTCTCCGACACCCTCGACCCGGAGGGGATCAGCGCCGACTACGGCGCCGGCGTGCTCACGTTGAAGATCCCGGTCGCCGAGAAGGCCAAGCCCCGCAAGATCGCCATCAGCCACAGCGGCGACCGCAAGCAGATCCAGGCCTGACCCGGCCCCCGGACCGCCGTCCCGCACCGCCAACCCCCGGGCCCTGTGGGACGACCCGCCCGACCTCGCGATCCATGTCACGGTTCCGGGCCGGGACGGCAGCGAGAAACACCATGCGCGACCGGGGGAACGTTTGTCGACGAGCACGCCCAGGAACACAGCGAGCCCCGCCCTGCCCGACCGGGCCAGAGCGCGGGGCAGCAGCATGTACGAGCTCCCCGAGGGCGAGTGGGGCGCGCAGGCGGGCGTTAGGCGGTTGTTAGCCGCTCTCGGAATGCTGCTGTCACCGAGCAAGCGGCCGGCGCGTTCACGCACCGGGTCAAAAGGGAGAAACCGCGTTGAAGAAGCGTGCAATCGCGAAGTTGGGTGTACTGGCGGCGGTGCCGATGATGGTGTTGGCGGGTACCGCTCCGGCTCACG
>NZ_JBHJVK010000126.1:0-1541 GCF_042264695.1 Kitasatospora sp. NPDC056138
TCGCGCAGGGCGTCGCTGAGGCGTTTGAGGACGACGATGCCCACGCCGCTGGCGAAGACCGTGCCGTTCGCGTCGGCGTCGAACGGACGGCAGTGCCCGTCGGGGGAGAAGATGTTCCCCTCCTGGTACACGTAGCCGCCGCGCTGCAGCACGTTGATCGAGGCGCCGCCGGCGAGCGCCACGTCGCACTCGAATTCGGCGAGACTCTTGCACGCTTGATGAACCGTCACCAGCGAGCTGGAGCAGGCCGTGCTGATCGTCATGCTCGGCCCGGTGAGGTTGAGCCGGTGCGAGATCTGGGTCGCCGCGTAGTCCTTGTCGTTGAAGAGCGCGATCTGACGGGCGAACGAGGTCATCAGCTCGGCCCGCGGCAGCAGGTGGTGGAGGAAGTAGCCGCTGCGGCCCACGCCCAGGAAGACGCCGGTCGCCTCCTCGTCCACGGCGGGGTCGTGGCCCGCGTCGTTCAGGGCCTCCACCGCAACTTCGAGGAGGAACCGCTGTTGCGGGTCCATCAACTCGGCTTCGCGCGCGGTGAGACCGAAGTACTCCGCATCGAACTCCTCGATCCCGTCGAGAAGCCCACCCGCGCGCACGAGATCCGGATTGTCGAGGACGTCCGGGTCGTCGTGCGCGGAGATCAGGTCGTCGTCGCCGAGGCGCGCGATCGACTCTCTTCCCTCTATCAGGTTCCGCCAGAATTCATCGGCATTCGTGGCGCCGGGCACGCGAAGGGCCAATCCGACGACCGCAATCGAGTCCACGCTCAAAATCGGCTCCTCTTCGGGCATGAAGGTGTCATTTTTCGATTACCGTATCGAGCGCCGATGAATCTGCCGTGAATCACAACTGCGGGTCAGTGAAGTCGGACTGCCGATGAGTGAACGGCAGGGGCGGTATCGGCTCCGCCGCTCCGATGTTGGTGCACTGCTTGTTCGGACAGGAGCATCGGTTGTGTCCCGGCGCGGGTTCGCGCTGGGCCGGCTGTCGGCGTGCACGGTGCGCGAATCAGCAATCGTAGCCTTGGCAGGTCACGCAGGGTTGACACGGTGCTGAGCCGACGGGTTTGATCAAGGCGAAGCGGGATGGTTCGACTTTGACTGGTCGGACTAAAGCATGCCAGGGGAAGGGAAGGGGAATTCCACAATGGACCGTTCCGGAGCCGGTTGACTTTCATTCGCCGACCGCATTATCGTCGCTTTCGGCAGTCGGTCGTGGCAGTCACCCGGTGTGGCGCCTGTCGATCCTGTCGCCGGCCTCGGTAATCGAAAACCGGTCCGGGACCCTCCCGCTCGCGAAGTCATTCCGCCGAGAGCCCCACCTGTGCGGATCTCGGCCCGCGAGAACCCCTGCTCTTTCGCGTCCCGACTGCACCGCAGTGTGCCGTGTCCGGACCCGCCGTTCCGAGTCCGCTCTCCGAAAACCCGGAGGATTCGCGGGCTCCCCACATGCTCCGCTGCCGTACCCGTGAGCGCTGAGCCCTTGAGGCGCTGTGCTCGAAGGACGGCTGCGGTTTTCCACACAGTCTCGCCGAACAGGAGGAG
>NZ_JBHJVK010000126.1:1640-10920 GCF_042264695.1 Kitasatospora sp. NPDC056138
GGTGAATAGCATGGAGAAGATCGAGTTCGAGAACGTCGAGATCGCCGGTCTGGCGGACGACGAGCTCGCCGACGTTGTCGGTGGCAACGCCCTGGTTGCCCGCCCCGCCAAGTGCGTTTCCTGAATCCCTTTGGGACAGGACGCGTCGATGGCTCTGAATTCCGTGGCTGGAGGTGAATAGCATGGAGAAGATCGAGTTCGAGAACGTCGAGATCGCCGGTCTGGCGGACGACGAGCTCGCCGACGTTGTCGGTGGCAACGCCCTGGTCGCTCGCCCCGCCAAGTGCGTTTCCTGAATCCCGCTGGGACAGGACGCATCGATGAGCTCGCCGACATTGTCGGCGGCCACACCATGGCGGCTCGGTCCGTCGTGAACCGCATCACCATGTTGTAAGGCGATGCCAACGGGCCTCCTGGCATGAAAGAGATGCCAGGAGGCCCGCTTCATGGTACGCCCCGGTGACGGTCGACCCACCGTCACCCCAGGGACCCCGCGCGTGCGCAGCCGGCCGAGGCGGGGCGCCCCGTCGGCGTGTGACCGGTGGACGACGGGGCCACCGCTCCCGACGGGAGCGGGTCAGGCCGGAACACGCACCAACACGAACGTCGGTCCCGCAGCCCGGACCGCATGGACGGAAACTCTCAGGTGAGCACAGTGGACACTGCGGAAGAAAGCAGCCACCCGACCCCGCGACCGGGCCTGTCGGGCAGGTTCCGGCAGCAGGCTCTCGCCGCGCGCGGTGCCGTACGCGAATACGGGCACCAGGTCGCACCCGGTCGCCTCGTACGGATCCCGTTCCGGCCGTCCGAGGAAGGACAGCGTCCGTCCGGCGCCAGGAAACGGTGGATGCCCCGGCCCCAGCGCCGCGTGCCGGTGCGGTTGCAGGCCCAGATCAGCGACTGCGGAGCCGTGTCGCTCTCCATGGCCCTGGCCTACCACGGGGTCGACGTCCCCATCCAGGAGCTCCGTCAGGCGACCGCCACCGGCCGGGACGGCGTGTCCGCGCGTCAGATCCTGGAAGCGGCACGCGCATACGGCTTCAACGCGCGCGGCGTTCGCGTCGAACTCGAGGGTCTGCGACACCTGCCGGCGGGGACGATCCTGTTCTGGGACTTCGCGCACTTCGTCGTGCTCGAAGGGGTGCGCGGCGACACCGTCCACATCGTGGATCCTGCGCTGGGGCGGCGTCGGTTGAGCCTGGAGACGGCCGGAGCCTCCTTCACCGGCGTGGCCCTGCAGATCACCCCGGCCCTGGAGACGGTGCGGAGTTGGAGCAGCCGCCGCGCCGCGCGCAGGAGCGCGGGCTCCTGGCGCTACCTCTGGCACTTCTTCCCCACCGGCTACCGCTGGATTCCCTTCGCCGCCTGCTCGTTGGTCCTCATGCTGTTCAACTTGGGCATGCCGCTGGCCACTCGGTATGTGGTGGACCAGGTGGTACCGGGTCACACCGTCGGAGTCGGCTACCTGTGGGTGGCGATACCCGTCCTCGCCGGAGCCTACTTCGGGCTGCAGTTCCTCCGTTCGCTGACCTTCCTGGTCATACAGGCGGCGATGGACGAGAACGTCACCCTCGGCATACTCAACCGGCTCTTCGCGCTGCCCTACGACTTCTTCTCCAGCAGGAGTCCGGGAGATCTGCTGCAGCGCGTGCGGACCAGCGCGACGGTCCGTCAGGTCTTCTCGGCCTCGTCGTTCGCGAGCGTCTTCGACGGCGTCCTCATCCTGGTCTACATGACCCTGCTGGTCCTGATCGACCCCGCACTGGCGTTGGTGGTCGTCGGCGTGGCCCTGCTGCAGGTGTTGCTCCTCGTGGTCACCTGGCGCCGTCAGGAGTACGCGAGCGCCGACGCGCTGGAGGCCCGCTCGCGGGCCGAGTCGGAACTGGTCGAGATCCTTGACGGCATGGCCACGATCAAGGCGGCCGGAATGGAGGGTGCGGCCGGTCACCGTTGGAGTCACACCCTCGCCGAGGAGCTCAACACCCGACTGCGCAGCCGGAAGCTGCTCACGCTGTCCTCGACGCTCAGCTCCGCCCTGCAGCTGGTCGCACCGCTGATCATCCTGGTCGTGGGGACGGGGCGGCTCTCCTCGGGCGCGCTGAGCCTGGGCGACGTGCTCGGCTTCAGCGTGCTCGCCATGGGTCTCCTGGTTCCGCTGGTCAACTGCGTCCAGGTCGGTTTCCAGGTGGCCGGGATCGGCGCCGAACTGACCAAACTGGGCGACATCATGGAGACGGCCCCGGAACGCCGGAACGGCGACGTCGAGGCCGGCGCCGTCGGCGGGACGCTCGAGATGCGTGAGGCGTCCTTCACCTACCAGGAGGGGCAGGCCGCGGTGGTCCGCGACGTCTCGTTCACGGTGGCGGACGGAAGCTTCACCACGATCCTGGGGGCCTCCGGATCGGGCAAGTCCTCCTGCGCGCTCCTGCTCGCGGGGCTCCATCGGCCCAGCAGCGGGGCGGTGCTGGTGGACGGACGCGACCTCGCCTCGGTGGACACCGGCGACTACCGCCGATCCATCTCCTTCGTGAACCAGGACTCCCGGCTGTTCTCCGGAGCGATCCGGGAGAACATCGGCTGGGGCGGCTCGGAGGTGACCGAGGCCGAGATCGTCGAGGCCGCGCGACTGGCCGGTATCCACGAGGACATCGCCAGGATGCCGATGGGGTACGACACCCTGCTCGGCCCCGGTGGCGGCGGTGTGTCCGGTGGTCAGCGTCAGCGGATCATCCTCGCGCGGGCGCTGGTGCGCAAACCGCGCCTGCTGATCCTGGACGAGGCCACCAGCGCGCTCGATCCGGTCCTGGAGATGGAGATCTTCGCGCGGCTGCGCGGCCTGCCCATGACGTTGGTCGTGGTCGCACACCGGCTCACCGCCATCGACAGCGCCGACCAGGTCGTGGTGCTCGAAGCGGGTCGGATCGCGCAGCTCGGGCATCCGGATGAGCTGTCCCTCCAGGCCGGCCCCTACCAGGCCCTGACGCGTTGACGCCGATGGACCGCCGACCGCGGACCGCCGACTGCAGAGCGCCGAACCCGAGCACTGACGAACTGACGAACTGACGAACGAGACGCCCGTCCGACCCCGCCGCCCGTCTGCCGCCCCGTCGCTCGTCCTGCCGGCCTCGCGGCAGGAGACTCGACCGTGAGAGTGATACCCGTGTTCCCTGATCCGCATGAGATCGCCAAGTCGTTCCGATTCGCGCTGCTCGGCCCGATCCGCGCCTGGAGAGGCAACCGTGAGGTCGACCTGGGGTCGGCCCGACAGCGGGCCGTGCTGGCCCGGCTGCTCCTGGCCACCGGGCAGCCGCACGCCATTTCCGAGATCATCGAGGCGGTCTGGGGCGAAGAACTGCCCGGAAACCCGCGCAACCTGGTGCACAAGTACGTGGGCGGTCTGCGCCGCGCCCTGGACCCGGACGTCGGCGACGCCCGCACCAGTGAGCTGCTCCCTCTCATCGACAACGGCTACTCGCTGCTGGTCGACCGGGACCAGGTCGACCTCAACGTCTTCACGCAGACGGTGGCCGAGGGAGTGGCGCTGGTCGACATCGACCTGGACACGGCACGCGAACGCCTGGACACGGCACTGGGGCTGTGGCGCGGCGACGCGTTCGGTCCGCTCTCCACCGAGTTCTTCGGTGCCGAGCGGAGTCGGCTGGTCGAGCGGCGGCTGTCGGCCCTGGAGGACCGGATCGGTATCGACATCGCCCTCGGACGACATGCCGAGGCGGCGGTCGAGCTGGTCAGCCTGCTGGTGGAGAACCCGCTGCGCGAGCACCTGGCGGTCCTGCTGATGATCGCGTTCTACCGGTCCGGTCGCCAGGCCGACGCGCTCAGGGTGTTCCAGGACTGCCGCCGCAAGCTGACCACCGAGCTCGGGATCGAACCGGCCAGGGAACTGCAGGAGATCCAGCTCCAGATCCTGGCCGGCGACCCGATCCGGACGATCACGTTGTCCTGCGGGAGGACGGTGACGGCCACTGCGCCGAACTCCCGGAGCGAGAGGCACGCGGGCCCGAACGCCGGCAAGGCGAACGGCCGCCCGAGCACGGGCGGGGCCGAGCGGTGCCACCTCAAGCCGGACCTCAGCGATTTCGTCGCTCGGGAGCGGGAGCTCACACAGGTCTGCACGATCCTGGTCGAGCCGGCCCCTGTGCCGCCCACCGTCGTGATCACCGGCAACGCGGGCACGGGCAAGAGCGCCCTCGCGGTGCGGGTGGCGAACCTTGTGAAGAGCCGCTTCCTGGGCGGCCAGTTCCAGATCGACCTTCGTGGCATGTCCGCCGACCCGGTGACGTCGCAGCAGGCCCTGCAGCGGCTCCTGCGCATGCTGGGCGTCGAGGAGCCCGACGAGACGCTGACCCCGGACGAGCTCGGCGAACTGTACCGATCCGTGCTGGGGGACGATGTGCTCACCGTCTTCGACGATGTCTCCGACGAACGCCAGGTCCGGCCGCTGCTCGGGGCGAGTGCCACCATCATCACCAGCCGCCGGCGGCTCACCGGCCTGGAGGGCGCTCACATCGTCGAACTGGACGCGATGAGTTCGGACGACGCGGTGCGCATGCTCGATCAGATCATCGGGCCCGAGCGGCTGTCGACGGATCCCGCCCAGGCGGCGCGGATCGGGGGGTTCACCGACGGCTCGCCGCTGGCCCTGCGCATCGCGGGGGCACGCCTGTTGGCGCGCCCGCACTGGTCGCTCCGCCAGTTCGCCGACCGGCTCGCCGACGAGGACCGCCGACTGGCGGAGCTCACCCACAACGACCTCGACATCCGGGCGAGCCTGGCCACGACCTTCCACTGGCTGAACCCGCAGAGCGTCGAGGCGTTCCTGCTGCTGGGCTCCTGGGACGAACGCAGCTTCACCATCGCCGACGCGACGGGCCCCCTCGGCCTCTCGGAGATCGACGCCGCCGATGTCATCGAGGAACTCGTGGACCTGCGGTTGGTCGATGCCCGCCGTACCGACGGGACCGGAGAGGTCCGCTACCAACTGCGTGACCTCGTACGTCGCTTCGCCCGGTCCGAGGCCGAGGGCGCGGCCGTGGCGCCTGCCACCCGCCTGCCGCACCGCAGGGCCCTCGAGGTGATCAATCTCAGCCGCCACGGTGGTTCCGCGCGCCACGCCGAAGCAGAGTGCTGACGATCGAGCCGGGCACCCGGATCGTTCGATCCGGGTGCGCCGCAGGGGGTCGCGTCCTCGGCGCGGTGGGGAGAGCGCAAGGCTCCGCAGCCAGGCCGTTGCCCGCGCTGTGCCACCGCGGCTCGGGCGCGACGAGTCCCTGGCAGGCCCCTGCCCCGCGTCGCCGCTCAGCGTGTGAGACGGATGCCGCCCAGCCCCGCGCTGAAGGCGCTCAACAGGCGATCTGCTGTGGTGTCCGCGGAGAACACCGGGTCGAGGGCGAGGGTGATGTGGAGCGGCCCGGGTCCGCCGAGCACCGCCAGCTCCACTCCTCTCGATTCGTATTGGAAATCCGCCGGGTAACTTCCGGGACGTGCCACGATGCCCTGGACGGCCTTTTCTCCCGGGTTCTGGGCCCGATTGAAATAGCTTGCCACGACGCTCCAGCCGCGCCTCGTATCGTTTTCCCGGAACGACGTCTGGAGCGCAGCGAGTGTGCTGTGGTCCATCTGTCGGTTCGCTGCGACGGCCATGACCTCCGTCCCCACCAGCCGGGTCATCTCGCGGAGGGTCCCGGTCCGGGGCAGCGCGACCGGGAGGGAGACGGTGAACATTCCCGACGTGTCGAAATCCTCCGGGGACCGGGCGTCGATGGGCAACCAGACGTGCAGACGGTCATCCGTGGCCACCTCGGTGAGCACCGCGTGCGCGAGCGCGGCGATGGTCAGCTGGAACTCGGTGCAGCCGTGGTCCCTCGCCCGCTCGCGCAGCATCGTTCGCTCCGCCCCGCCGACCGTGGCCTGCGCGATCACGCACCGCCGTTGGCCGGTCGTATCCGGCCGTTCGGCCGGCGGTTCGCCGGCCGGGCAGTTCTCGGCGATGCGCTGCCGCCAGAAGCCGGCCGCCCGCGGCGATCCGCCGGCCGCGTGCTGCTCGGCCGCCCGGACGAAGCTCTGCCGCTGCGGCACGGACGGACGGTCCGGATGCGTGGTGTCGTGGTCGAAATTGTTCCAGAGGTCGCGGAGGACCAGTGCCATGCCCCTGCCGTCGAGGGCCATGTGGGAGAACGAGGCGAGAAACGCGTGAACCGTGGGCGAGTGGCGCAGCAGGCGGAACCTGAACGGGTACTCCGTGCTGAGATCCCACGGTTCCGCGAGGTCCTTGCCGTGGACGAGCCGGGCGTACCGGCTGAACTGCTCTTCCGAGCTGCTGCGGACCTGCTGGCAGGAGAGCAGCGAGGCGCTGTCCGGCTGATGGCGCACCAGCTGGGTCTGGTCGTCGAGCCGGCCGTCGTCGCACAGGCCGATGCGCAGGGCGTCGTGCTGTCCGACCGTTCGCGCAACGGCTTCGGCGAAGCGCGCGACATCGAGCTCGCCCTCGATCCGGTACGCGGCCGAGAGCGAGCCGGACATCTCCGGCTGCGCCCGCATCTGGGCGTAGTACGAGGACTGCCCCGATGTCAGCGGGTACCTCGTCATGGGCGCGGCCGTCGATGCCTGCATGTGTCCCCCTGTTGAGACTCGATTTCGGATCGAAGCACACCGGCGGCTTTTGAATCCGAAACCATCGAACAGCGGGCTTGTATCCCCTGTCAAGGAGATGCAATGCGGACCTTCTCCTAGGGAATTCCGACTTCATTTTCCGGAAGTCGGAATTCACGAGAATTTCAGTGCGCCGGCCGGGTTGAGCGGGCCGCAGGGCGCAGCGGTGACCTCGACAACGGGCCGGGCAACAGCCCGTCGAGTTCCGCGGCGAACTCGACGGGCTGCCGGCGGTGCATCTCCTTCCCGGTGGCGCTGCCCGGCCTGCCGAACGTGCCGTGGCCGACCGCCTTGGGCTTCCCGGACGACCCCTGGTGTTTCGGCGCCGCGCCAGTAACATGAGTTCTCCTCACATTTCTGTCAGGAGGCTGCCATGCCGGACCGCTTCGACCTGCCGGCGGGGTTCCGCTGGGGTGCCGCCACCGCCGCCTACCAGATCGAGGGGGCGGTGGAGGAGGACGGCCGCGGCCCGTCCGTCTGGGACGTCTTCGCCGCCCGCCCCGGCGCCGTTCGCGACGGGCACACCGGCGCGGTGGCCTGCGACCACTACCACCGGTACCCCGAGGACATCGCCCTGATGAAGGGCCTCGGCCTGGACGGGTACCGCTTCTCCATCGCCTGGCCCCGGATCCGGCCCACCGGCAGCGGCCCCGTCAATCCCGCCGGACTCGCCTTCTACGACCGGCTCGTCGACGCCCTGCTGGAAGCCGGCATCGCCCCGCTGCCCACCCTCTTCCACTGGGACCTCCCGCAGGGCCTGGAGGACCACGGCGGCTGGCTCAACCGCGACACCGCCTACCGCTTCGCCGAGTACGCGGCCGTGGTGGTCGACGAGTTGGGCGACCGCATCCCCACCTGGATCACCCTCAACGAGCCCTTCGTCCACACCGTCTTCGGCTACGCGCTGGGCACCCACGCCCCCGGCCGCACCCTGATGTTCGAGGCCCTCCCGGCGGCCCACCACCAGCTCCTCGCCCACGGCCTGGCCGCCTCGGTCCTGCACGACCGCGGTCTGGAGGCGATGCTCTCCAACAACCTCACCCCCGTCCGGCCGGCCTCCTCGGATCCCGCCGACGTTGCCGCCGCGGCGGCCTACGACACCTTGCACAACCGCCTGTTCACCGACCCCGTCCTCCTCGGCCGCTACCCCGACCTCTCCACCCTCGGCGTCCCCGACGACATCTACGGTGCCGTCCACCCCGGCGACGTGGACCTCATCCACGCCCCCGGCCTCGACGGCCTCGGCCTCAACTTCTACAACCCCACCCGCGTCGCCGCCCCCACCGACCCCGCCCTCCCCTTCACCCTCGTCGACATCCCCGACGCCCCCCACACCGCCTTCGGCTGGCCCGTCGTCCCCGAGGCCCTCACCCAACTCCTCCTGCAACTCCGCGACTCGTACGGCAAGGCCCTCCCGCCCATCACCATCACCGAGAACGGCTGCTCCGTCACCGAGGACACCGTCCCCGACCAGCCCCGCATCGACTTCATGGCCACCCACCTCGACGCCCTCGCCGCTGCCGTGGCGGAAGGCATCGACATCCGCGGCTACTACACTTGGTCATTGATCGACAACTATGAGTGGGCGGAGGGCTACCACCAGCGCTTCGGCCTCGTCCACGTCGACTTCGCGACCCAGCAGCGCACCCCGAAGGCGTCGTACGCGTGGTACCGCGACCTGATCGCGGCCCATCAGGCCCGGCGCCGACGCTGAGGCTGTGAGCCGTACAGGTACGGCCGGCTTGGGGGCGGGCCGCGCAGGCTCAGGGGTGTTGGACCGATCTGCCGCGCGCGGAACTGAAACCGCCGCCACGGGTTCCGGCCACCGGGGCGAGGCGTGCCCGTCCGGCCCGGGGACAAGTCGTGCAGTCTCCAGCACGATCCACACCGCCCCCTCACGGAACTCGGCGTCGTCGCCACGTCGCTTACCCGCCCTCAACTCCACATCGGGTCAGAGCTCTGCGTTACGAGGGGAAGCACAGCGCAGACCTCTCCGGGAGTCCGGCACGGTCCGCTGCTGGGGTCATCGGGCAGTCGGGGAAACGGACATCCGCGCCATCTCCCGGCCGCTCTCGTCCTCCACGAGCACCACCGCTACGGCCTGGCGTGGTACGGCCGTCGTGATCCTCATGTGCACGGTCTCACCCTCGGGGATGCGCACGCCGCCGCCCAGGGCGCGATTCCCGGCGGCGTTGGCGGTCAGCACACGGTAGGTCCGACCGGGATTCAGACCGGTCAGTACCACGGGAATTTCGGTCCCCCATGCGTGCGGGAGCATCTGCCCCTCGCGGGTCACGGCGACATGATGCTGTGGTTCCGTTGGCCACGGCCCGAGCGAGACCGTGGTGGTGATCGCCGCGGCCACGGCAGCCGGTCCCAGCAGCCCGTTGCGCACGGCAGAGGACCGTTTTCGAGACCGGCGCAGACTTGGTAGGGCTTGAGGTCGCAGTCTCGCGCGCGGCCGGTCGTTCAGCGGGGCAGGATGCGCAGTACTGCCTCGCGATTGCCGCTGAGCTGCAGGCCTTGCTGTACCGCGGCGCTCAGATCGAGGTCGCCGAGCAGGGTCGCGGCCAGCAGGTGCGGCGGTCCGGTCAGGGACGCGGTGGGGTGG
>NZ_JBHJVK010000127.1:0-10733 GCF_042264695.1 Kitasatospora sp. NPDC056138
ATCGCCCGCCCGGACCCTCGAACAGCTTCGAGTTCGCTTGCCCGACGAGAACCACCAGGAAGATCAAACCTGACAGTTATTCAGCTACAAGCCCCGGCGGTACCGGTGTACTGCCGCTGCACGCCCGCCGAACCGCGGCCCTTCTTCAAGAACCCGGTCTCATCGACGATCAGCACGCCGTCGTCGACGCCGAGGTGCTCGACGACGTAGGCACGGACGTCGTCGCGGACGTCATCGGCGTTCCAGCGGGCAGTTCGCAGCAGGCGCTGCATCGGCCCAGCACGGGCGTGGCCGGCCTGCTCGGCCAGCTGCCAACAGTTCTTCCGCTCGACGCCGGAGAGCAGTCCAAACAGGTAGGCACGAGCCGTCGCCCGAGGCTCGACCCGGCGGAACCTGCCCGCGATCCGGGCCGCGGCCTGGTCGAACATCGCCCGCCACCGGTCGGTGGCCGTTTCCATCTCCAGGCGGCCCCGGCACAAGATCGCGAAGTAGCGCAGGAGTATTGGTTGATCGGGTCCGGGCCGCGGGCGGGCGTGTACGACCCGGGGAGGAGAGGATGGCTCCTGCGGGGGATGATCCTCTCCGACAGGAGGCCGACGCGGCGAGGCCGGCACTGCGGCCAGGATCGTCGACATGCCGATGTTCTCCGCCCTGCAGACCCTGCCCGATGTCCCGCGCTGGGCGCGCAACGCAGCGCGCCTGGCGGTCCTGACGCCACTGCCGTCCAGCCTATGGCGCCTCCCGATGGCCTGGGGCTGGATGATGGGCTTCGGGCCGGAGGACAGGGGGACGCTCCACGTGCCCGGCTGGGGGTCGCTCTACATCGTGGGCCTGACGGTGTTCTCGGAGATCTTCGCCTTCCTGACGCTCGGCCTGGTCCAATCCTGGGGCGAGGTCTGGCCGCGCTGGGTGCCGGGCCTGCGCGGCCGCCCGGTGCCGGTCCCGGCCGCAGTGATCCCCGCCCTGGTTGGAGCTGGCCTGGTCATGGCGTACTCCGTGGGCCTGGTCCACAACATGTTCGTCAATCCGGCCGCCGACGCTCCCCACGGCATCTCCGTCGTGGTCCTGAACCTCTGCTACGCGCCCATCATCCTCTGGGGGCCGCTGCTATTGGCAGTCACCGTGGATTACTGGCGCCGCCGACGCCGGACGTGACCCGCCGGTCGCGGCCCGCACTCAGGCACGTCGAAGCGCACAGATCACAAACTCGCACTGGAGTACTAGGTGTTCTCGTCGCCGAGGAAGTAGCCCTCGTACACCGCCACCCACCCGTCTGGCTGTGTAGGTCATAGCCGGCATCACTTGTCGCCGAGTTCCAGCACCACATGGTGATCTCGCGCTCGCGAAATGTCACTGAGAAACGACAACGGTCCAGAGAGGTGCCGACGTCGCCGCCCGGTGATGTGCAGTGTGTCGGTGGATGCTGGCAGTCTTGCCCGGTGCTGATCGACGGACATGACAACGACCCGCTGGTGGCGGGGGAGGAACTGGTCTCCCACCCGGGGTTCTGGGCCGCTTACCTGATGTGGATGTGCGAGACGGACGACGAGGAGGGTGAACCGGCCGCGGAGTGGTTCGGAGCGGACGCGACCGACGCCGACGCCGCCTACGAGGTGCTGATGGACAACGAGAACTGGCCCGTGTTCCGGATCCCGTTCGGCGGCGGACACACCGCGGTGGTGATGGGCCGTAACCTCCCCGACGACAGCGGGACGGAGTACTTCGTCACCCACCCCGGCTGGCAACCCGGACGGCATGGGTACCTCGCCACCATCGACGGACACCAGGCAGGCCCCGGCCTCTCCTGGCCGGAACTGACCCACATCGCCAACACCTCGGACCGCACGGCCCCAGGCGTCCACGACCCCCACGCCCGACTGCTGCTCCTGCTGCCCGCGCTCGGTGACGAGAACGCGCCGGCAGACGCAGCCGACGTGATCACCGGGGCGCTGGTCCACGTCGGTGCCCCGGCCGATGAGGCTCCGCGCGTGGCGGCGCTGCTCCTGGACCACCCCCTGTGGGACGCAGCCCACTGGTCACTGCCCGGCGAGTCGCCGCTCACCGGCGGCGAGCAGCCCTTCGGCGGCATCCTCCAGTGCGACGGCCCCTACAGCCCGCGCTCCGGTGTACAGCTCGCCAAGGGCATCACCCGACAGCAGACCGAACGGCTCGCCCTCGCCCTCGGAACCTGGTCGGTCTGACGTCAAGAACCGGCACGCTGCCAGAAGTCGGCAACACCGCTTCTCCGGGCCACAAGGTGCTCTCGCCCCTCAGCAACACGTGCTCTCGACTCTCGCCGATATAGCCACCCGTCGGGGGCGCCGAGGCCGGGGAGTCTTTTCCGTAGAACGCCCTCTGCCGACTGGCTCGGTCTTGCAAGCTGGGCGTCATGGCAAATGACAGCAGCAGCGAGCCCCTCCCGTTCGTGCCGGCTCCGAACGGTTGGCGTGTGGCTCTTGGATCGCCGGACGACCGCAGCATCATGGTGGTGCCCCTGGTCGGGTGGCAGTCGGTGCGGGAGGGGGAGCCGCGCTCGATCGACAACTCGCTCTTGGAGCCGGTGGTGCTCTTCGACAACGTCAACGATCCGATCATCACGACCGTCAACACCACCCTCACCGACTGGCGTGACGGCTCCTACCTCCACCAGATACTGGCTCCCGGCTTCGAGGTTCGGGAGCTGCCCGAGGGCTGGCGGATCACGGAGTACGGTGACTGACCCGAGACCGGCCGGGCGGTCGCATGCCAGAAAGAGCCGGCCCCGTTCAATCGGTCGGTTCATGGACTGCTCCGCCTGATCTTGCTCAGCTGGCCGCTGCGGCGCCGTGCGTCCGGAGCGGGCTGGACGGCCTGATGATGGCCAAACGGTGTGGACCACCAGCCGCGGAGGCCTGTTCGGGGTGCGGGCAAGCCCTTGGGTAAACCCTGGTTGGTCGGCCGCCAGACGGACGGCCTCGGGGTCACACGTTCTGCTGGTACGCCCGCTAGACGGTGAGCGCGGCCTCGGCGGGGTTGTCGTGCAGCAGGGGCTGGCGGGTGGCTCTGTCTCCGAGGAAGCTGTCCTCGTAGAGGCTGGCCCACTGCGTGACGCCGCCGATGCCGCGCTCCACCCAGCCGACCAGGTGGCCTTCCCCGGTCACCAGCCACACATCCGGGGTCGCGGACCAGCCGGCCAGCACCCAGTAGTCACCGAAGAACAAGCGCTCCAGCGGGACGTGGACAGAACCTACGTCAGACGCTCGAAGGCCTCGCCTTGATGGCGGGAGGCGTTGCGGTGGCGGGTATCGGCCTGACCGTTCTCACCTTCGGCGGCTCAGATGTGGCGGCGGCCGGCGGTGAAGCGGCGATCGTGGCCGAGGCCAGTGCTGCGGCTCTTGCGCTGACCACAGAGATGGAAACCAGCGCCGCGGTGGCGGTACTCGCCGAAGCCGAGGTGATCGTCGAGGCTGCCGCCGCCAGCCTCCTACCGGTCGGCACCGCCGCACTCGTGGCCGGTGCTGTCGCCACCACCCAGCTGGCATCAGTGGCGATGGCGGCCCCGAAGCCGAACACCGTGACGCCAGGACTGCCACCGATCGCACCGGAGCCCGGCAGCCGGTTCGCCGATCTGTCGCCGTCCGGACAGGCACAGGTGCGGCAGTGGATGGCGCAGGCCACGGCTGACGGCCGCAGCGCCACGGCCAATGATCCGCTGAACGCTCAGTCGCCGGAAGAGGCAGCACGTCGGACGTACCAGATCAGAGTGGCCGGCAGCACCGAGTACAGCCTGTACACGACGGTGAAGAAGCCGAACGGCACCGACGCGAACATGAACGCGGACGGGATCCGGCCGCAGGACGGTGCGGCGGTCGACTCGAAGTACATCGGACAGAAGCCCGGCTGCAAGTCGCCGTTCCGGCTCGGGAACACCGACAACCGGCCGAACTTCCTGTACGAGAAGGTCCTGAAGGATCAGACGTACGAGGTCACCCGCTACAAGTCCGCGTTCAAGGATCCCCGGAACGAGCCGATCAACCACCTCGAAGTGGTCACCAACGACGAGAAGGCGGCAGCGTACTTCAGCGCGATCCTCGCCGCAGAGGACTGCCCTGGCCAGACCCGTATCGTGAAGTGACCGCAGGAACCCAATCCCCGGCGATCTGAAGGGACAACATGGGCGGCAAGTACTACATCAGCCCGGACGAGGACCGTGGTGGCGTATGGGAGTTCACTCCCGATCAGGTGACGCGAACCATCCACTCGCTGTGGCCCCAGCCACAGCCGATCCCGCTAGACACTTCGCCGTCCAGCGGAATCTTCGACTTCGACGTACAGGTGAACGGTGAGAGCTGCGAGCTCACCTACTTCGCCGATGAGCAGTTCTTCGTCATCCCGGACCAGGACCCGCTAGAGCTCCCTTTCCGCGTGGTGTACAGCGTGCTGACCACCCTGGCGCCAAGCGTCCCAGCAGTCTGGATGGCCGACTTCGACGGAGCAGTGCACTCGGTTGACCTGTCCATCGGGGTCGAGAATCTCCTGACGCGCTTCCACACATAGGACCTGGAAGTAAACCTCCCGGGTACAGCGCTCCACGAAGCTGAGGGAACAGGCGTAGCGGCCGGGTTCTAGCGCAACCGTGAGCTGCCGGAGGACCACCTCAACGCGCGGCTGATCACGACCACGATCATCACCACCGACGCCCCCTCCCCGCATGCCGCTTGTCATCGCCCCGGACTCGTCGACCCCGCGCCCGCGGGGATGGTCTTTGGGGCATAGCACCAACAAAATTTCGTAGGTGCTGCTCCCCGCACAGGGACAGTCCCCCCGTTTTCCCGGACCCGACGTAGCCACCGACCTATTCCTCGCGCCCGCGAGGGCAAGGTAAATCGGCAGAAGCGATCTGACTCAGCATTCGGGGGGTGGCCGAAGACCAAGTCACGGCTGTCCTAGGCCACCTACGCCTTCGTGAAGTCCGGGATTGGCCGCTCAACGACGTACAGATTGCTCGACCTGGCAGCCGCCGCCGAGGTCACCGAGGACACCGTCCTGCGAGAGCTCGGAGCGTCCCATGCCTGGAACAGCGCCGCCCGTGCGCGCGGCAGACGCGGTCTTCACGTCAGCAAGGCGTGGCGCCCGCCTGTGATGGCCCGTGAGTGTGCGTCTCGGGTCCGGCGGGCACTCCATTCGCAGGCTACCGGGACGCGGCCGAGGGCTGGGGTTTTGTGCCCGCCCCCGAACATTCGCGGTACCCATGGTGGTAACGCTCAGATCTGCCGGTCCAAGTCGGAGAAGGTGAGGCCGCCAGCGGCGAGCGGGCGCCGCGCCGGAGCGGGCGCGGGCACGGTCTCGCTGGGCGGCTGGCGGAAGTCGGCGCCCTGCTCGATCGGCAGCAGTCTGCGCCCGCCGGGCGGGGCGGGAGCGGGTGCATCGGTGGCGGGCTCGGAGAAGGTGGGCAGCGAGAGGCTGCGGCGGGCAACGGTCATGATCACAGTCTCGCAGCTCCGGGTCGGCGAGTAGGGCCAGACCGCTATCAGCGGTGATAGTGCTCTAGCCCTACGGGTAGGGCCAACGACTGCGAGGCCCGGACGGTACCCGGGTCATCGCCCCGCGAGTCCGGCACGGCGGCCGCTTCGGGAAGGACACCAGACGCGTGTCGACGGTCGCGTGCGTGACCGCTGACAGGCGAACGAAGCGCCGTCGCGGTCGGCTACGACCGCAGCCAGCCGGGACCTCGAGGACGGGGGGCACCCCAGGTCCCGGCTGCGGGAGGCACCGGCCACACCGAGGCGCGGCCGATCTGCTCGGCAGCCCGTCAAGGGGAGTGGTGGGGCTGCCGTGACCGGAATGCTAGCCCTGCCCAATAGCCGTGAACAGGGCGTTGACCTGCAAACTTTCGGCCGCGAACATGCCAGGAGGTCAGAATTTCTTACCCGGCGGCGGCCAACGGCTGCCGTCGGCTAGGAGCTGTCCGGCCAATCACACGGCCGCGCGCTGAGCAGAGTCAGGAGGCCCAGGATCTCGGCCGGGCGGATCGTCGTAGGCTGCGCCCCATGAGCCTGTGGGACGTCCTGCCGGACAGCGAACGACAGCAGTGGACCTTCGAGCCCTTCGTGAGCGTGGGTCCGCTGCGGTTCGGAATGAGTTCAGGGGAGGCATCTGCTGCGCTTGGCGGCATCGGGGCGGGCGTGCGCCAGCATGACGCGCATTGGGGCACCGCGTGCCACACCTATTCCGAGGTGGGTCTGAAGCTCTACTTCGCGGCCGATGAGTGCTTGTACGGCGTTTCGATTGATGCGCTGCAGGGTCCGCAGGTTCTCGCCGACGGGGTGGCACTGGTCGGCCAGGTGCCCTCCGAGCTGGAGCAGTGGCTGTTCGGCCGTGCTGAGAGCCGGGAACCCTATACCGAGCTCTTCTATCTGCCCGGAGCGGAGGCTGGATCGCTGACTCTCGGGGTGGTGCTGTGTGTGCAGCGGGCCGGCGATCGCTTGGTCACACGCCCGGTCTTTCTACCCGGCGATGCCATGGACGACGTCTATCACCGCCTGCCAAGGGAGGCATGGGCCATCTCCTGATCACATGCCTCCCTCCGCAGACACCGTTAGGCGATCGTGAACGGAGCCAGATGACCAGCGCGGCAGCGGTGACCGTGCCTAGTGCTCTGACCGCGAAGGTTCACCGGGTTGGCGGTGGCGACGCCTCAGGCGGTTGGATGTGGGCGGACATCCGATCTGGCATGGGGAGGCGTGGGTGGCGGAGCCAGTCAGGGTCCGGAGGTTGACCGATCAGGAGGGTCAGCAGTTACAGCGGATCGTGCGTCGGGGCAGTACCAGCTCGGTGCGCTACCGGCGGGCGATGATGCTGCTGGCTTCGGCTGGCGGCAACCGGGTCCCGGTCATCGCCCGGCTGGTGCAGGCGGACGAGGACACCGTCCGGGATCTGATCCACCAGTTCAACGAGATCGGCCTGGCCTGTCTGAACCCTCGGTGGGCGGGAGGCCGTCCCCGCCTGCTCAGCACTGACGACGAGGACTTCGTCATCAAGACGGCCACCATCCGCCCGGCCAAGCTCGGGCAACCCTTCACCCGCTGGTCCATTCGCAAACTGCTCGCCTACCTGCGCAAGGTCCACGGCCGGGTGATCCGCATCGGCCGGGAGGCCCTGCGCTGCCTCTCGCTCGACGCGGCGTCACCTTCCAGCGCACCAAGACGTGGAAGGAGTCCACCGACCCTGAGTACGGCGTCAAGCTCGACCGGATCGAGCACGTTCTGGAGCGCTTCCCGGACCGCACGTTCGCGTTCGACGAGTTCGGCCCGCTGGGCATCCGCCCCACCGCAGGCACGTGCTGGGCCGAGCAGGGCCGACCCGACCGGCTCCCGGCGACCTACACGCGCACCCACGGTGTCACGTACTTCCACGGGTGCTACTCGGTCGGCGACGACACCCTGTGGGGCGTGAACCGGCGCCGCAAGGGCACCGCAAACACCCTGGCCGCGCTCAGGTCGATCCGGGCGGCCCGCCCGGACGGCGCCCCGGTCTACGTGATCCTGGACAACCTCTCCGCCCACAACGGCAAGAAGATCATCCGCTGGGCGAAGAACAACAACGTCCACCTGTGCTTCACCCCGACCAACGCGTCCTGGGCGAACCCGATCGAGGCGCACTTCGGACCGCTGCGGCAGCTCACCCTCGCGAATTCCAACCACCCGAACCACACGGTCCAGACCCGCGCCCTGCATGTCTACCTGCGCTGGCGCAACGCCAACGCCCGCCACCCCGACGTCCTCGCCGCCCAACGCAAGGAACGCGCCCGCATCCGCAGCGAGAAAGGCATCCGCTGGGGCGGACGCCCACTCACCACTGCAGCCTGACTCGTCCCGGCGCTGCCGTCCCAGCGGCAGATAGCCAGGCCGTCGATCACTTGAGATGTGCGGAAATGGCCCGCGCGCACTCCATCGACTCGGCATGCGCGGTGTCCACCTCCAGGTCATAGACCACGCCCTGGTGGACCACGTCCGCCTGGGAGGCGGCCATCCCGATGATCCGATCGCCTCGTGCAATCTCACGGCCTGCAGCGACCGCACCGTCACACCTGACGCCGACCCACAGCACCCGCAGTTCGCCCAAAACCTTCTGCCATCGCTGCTGTGAGTCCGCTCCGCCGAGGAAGACCTCATCGACGATGATCCGGGCGCCCGCACGAGCCATCGCGGCGATTCCCTCGATCCATGCCGCTTCCAGCGTTCGGAACTCCGGTCCGACGATCACCTCTCCGTCCGGAGCGAACTCGATCCCGCCATCTGACGCCCGCATGGACGCCGGCATCGCCTCAACCAGCGTGTCTGTCCCAATGGCCAGCCACGGATCCGGCAGGACTGCCTGCAGACACCGAACGATCCCGGACTTCCCCGAACTGGAACCACCGTTGAGAACGATCACCTGAGTCATCACCGCGCCACAGTAGAGGCACCAGGGCAACGCTCGAAACGGAATTCCGCGGACTCCGTGCCGCCTGTCACAACCCGGTGAACGTTGCTGGTCACAGCACAGTGCCGCATCAGGCAACGTTTGCCTCGTTGTGACGTGCCGTCCGGTTGCTGTGCCTGGTGGCGCCGGACGGTCAGAATGATCGCGTGGCTGAACGCGTGCGGGTCCGTGAGATCGATGATGACGAGGGGCGGCGGCTGCTGCGGATCATCCGCCGGGGCACCGGGTCGGTGGTGACCTGGCGGCGTGCCCAGATGGTGCTGCTGTCCGCCCAGCGCATGCCCGTGGCGAAGATCGCCGAGGTGACGTTCACCAACGCGGACCGGGTCCGCGATGTGATCCACAACTTCAACGCCGACGGCTTCGAGGCGCTCTACCCGAAGTACAAGGGCGGCCGGCCGAGAACCTTCACGCTGCCCGAGCGTCGCGAGATCAAGAAGATCGCCAAGTCAAAGCCGGCCGAGCACGGCCTGCCGTTCTCGACCTGGAGCCTGGCCAAGCTGGCCGACTTCCTGGTCGCCGAGGGGGTGGTCGACGACATCAGCCACGAGGGCCTTCGGGTCCTGCTCCGCGAGGAGGGCGTCTCCTTTCAACGCGTAAAGACCTGGAAGGCCTCTCGCGACCCCGACTACGCGGCCAAGAAGGCCCGGGTCGAGCACCTCTACGCGATCGCCGATGGCGAGGTCATACCCGAAGAAGGCGAGCCCGAAGTCATCTTCTGCCTCGACGAGTTCGGCCCGCTCAACCTTCAACCCCACCCTGGCAGACAGTGGGCCGAACGAGGCGGCAAGGGCAAGGACCCCAACCGCGAGCCGAGGCCGAGACGGCGGGCCACCTACACCCGGCCGCACGGGGTCAGGCACCTGTTCGCCGCTTACGACCTGGCCAAGGACAAGCTCTACGGGCACATCAAGAAGACGAAGAACCGGACGAAGTTCCTGGAGTTCTGCCGCTACCTGCGCTCGCTGCACCCGCTGGAGGTGCGGATCGCGATCATCTGCGACAACTACTCCCCGCACCTGACCACCAAACGGTGCCAGCGGGTCGGGGCCTGGGCCGCGGCGAACAACGTCGAGATCGCCTACACCCCGACCAACTCCTCCTGGCTGAACCGGATCGAGGCCCAGTTCACCGCCCTGCTCTACTTCACCCTCGACGGCACCGACCATGCCAGCCACAAGGCCCAGGGAAGCATGATCCGCCGATACATCATCTGGCGGAACAAGCACGCCGCAGACGAACGCCTCCGCGAGGTCGTGAGCCGGGCGAACGTCGCATAGCTGCTGGTCACCCGCTCTCCTGCCCGGCTGAGCGCGTGCCCAGTTCCTTGCTCAGCAAGGTTCCGCGCGGTCCGAAGCCAGCCGAAGAGTAGAAGCGGACGGCTCCCGTGTTCGGCGCGAAGATTCCGGCATAGATGATCGAGACACCGCGCTCCGCAGCGGCTTGCTCCGCCGCCTTCAGCAGAGCTGACCCAACACCCTCGCCGCGATGCCCGTCCAAGACGACGGTGTGAATGTCGGCCGCGCGGCATGGAGCCAGAATCTGATGGTCCGGGGCATCGGCCAGCAGGACCACCTCCACCATGCCCACCACCTCACCCCCCACCTCGGCGACCAGGATCACCACCTTGGACTCGGCCGAGAGCACTTCCTCGAAGTGCCTGCGAACGGCCCGGATCTCGGGCACGCGGTAAACGGCCGGATCAAGTTGGACATGCCTTTCAGCATTCGCGAGACGCAGACGGACAAGTGCGGGCACGTCGTCCCGCTCGGCACCCCTGACCAAGATCGACATGCGCCAGAGCCTTCCACCCCGCCCACCCGAACCACAAGGCGCACAGGCCAACTCAAGACAGGGCGAACGTTGCCTGATGCGGCACTAGGTAGTGTCGTCAAAGTGATCTTGGATAGTGGATCATGGTGCAGTGATACGTCGTCATGAGCTCTCCGATGCCGAGTGGGACCTGGTGCAGCCGTGCTTCCCAGGCCCGGCACGGGTCGTCCGCGCCTGGACGACCGGACGGTGCTGAACGGGATCGTGTGGAAGTTCCGGACCGGGGTGGCCTGGCGGGATGTGCCGCCGCGGTACGGCTCCTGGGCCACCCTGCACACCCGATTCCGGCGCTGGGCCGAGGACGGAACCTTCGACCGGATGTTGCGGGCCGCGCAAGCGCAGGCGGACGCGGCCGGCGACATCGACTGGCTCATATCGGTCGACTCCACCGTCGTGCGAGCCCACCAGAGTGCCGCCGGGGCACGAAAAGGGGGACC
>NZ_JBHJVK010000128.1:0-10584 GCF_042264695.1 Kitasatospora sp. NPDC056138
ACCTTCAACGGCTGGCACCACCACGTCACCCTCGTCGCACTCGCCCACGCCTTCTGCACCCTGCGGAGGCTGGCCCGGGCCCCAAAAGAAACGGCGGCGGCCTGAGCCTCTACCAGGTCGTCCGCGAGCTGCAGATCATCCTGGCCATCTGGGCCGGCTCCTGCCCCACCTGCCACCGAGACATACCCACGCGAGAACACACCTGACCAAGCCCTACTAGGGTTCGGGGCTGTGCGGCGATCCTGTGAGCGTATCGGCTGAGCACGTGATGCCTCCTTCGCGCGTCGAGGGCGTCGAACCGGTCGGCGGTGCGGGCGTAGCCCGCTCCCGCGGTCCTGGCAGAAGCTACGGGCCAACGCTCCTGGTTCTCAACGAAGTTGCGCGGATTTGCGCACGATTCACCCGAGGGTGTCTATCGCGGCGGTGATCAGTGTGCGGGCAGTGGCGCCATGGACCGCGAGTCCGGCGAACCGGGCGAACACCTGGGTGTACAGGGCGACGTCGCTGGGTGCGGTCACCGTGACCTGCGCCGACAGTAGCTTCGCACCGGCCTGCCGGTCATCGAAGACGTTGAAGGACTCGGTGGGCCACACGGTGCGGGCCGCTGTGAACGGGATGATTCCCAACGACACTGACGGCACCGACATGACCGTCAGCAGGTGTCCGAGTTGCCCGGCCATGACCGCTTCGTCGCCGACCCGGTACCGCAGTACCGACTCCTCGATGACGGCGACGAAGCGGCGCCCGCCTTCGAAGACCACTCGGGAGCGGGCAAGTCGGGCGTTGACAGCGTCAGCCACACCGTCAGGGGTCTGGCGGACGTCTGCCACCATGCGCAGCAGGGCGCAGGCGTACCCTCGCGTCTGCAAGGCCCCGGGGATCACCCGGGAGGAGTAGGCGCGGAAGTGGCTGGTGCGCGTGTACAGGGGCACCCGGGCTTCCTGCGCGTGGCGCAGGCCCGTGCGGGTGATGCGCCGCCACTCGACATACAGGGAGTCCGCTGCCCGGTTGGAGGCGATCAGGTCAGGGGCCTGATCGTCGGCGCCACAGGCCCGGCACCACGCCCGGATGTCCGAGTCCGACGGGACTGCCTTGGCGTTGAGGATGCGGGAGGTCTTGGCGGCGTGCCAGCCGCAGCGAACTGATAGCTCCCCGCCCTTCAGGCCGGCGTCCCGCATCAACTCGCCGAGGCGTGTGGCGAGCGCCACGCGGGCCGCCTTAACGCTGGAGGACGGGGAGATCGACATCATTGCTGCCGTGCTCAGTACGGGGGCGGTCAGACGCTGAACTTCTCGTGCGGCACAGCCCGTTCCCAGACCGCCTCGAACGCGGTGGCACACAACAGGGCCACCGCAGGATCGTCGCTGAACGACGGCCCCGCAGACTCCCCATCGCCGGTGAAGTGGTTGAACCTCACCAACTCGCCGTCGAACAGCCAGAAGTCATTGCCCGGCAGGGCAATGTCCGACACCTGACGCCGAGCCAGCCAGCGGATCTGCTCGCCCGCAGCGACGTTGGTGAAGGTCCCGGAGTGCTCGAACCGGATGTACTCCGACACCGGCTCGGACACGATCCGGGCACGGCGAACCTTCACACCCCGACCGACAGTCTCCTCGATCGTGGACAGCCACGGACGCCACCAGGACTCCCGGTCCGCCGGGTCATACCGGAAGCCGTCCCGCCATGCCGCGAACGCCTGCGCCTCCTTCGTCACGCTGTAGGAGTCCCGCATCTCCAGGTGCACCGCCGTAGAGCGTACGGCGGCCAACTGCTCAGCGAACGTGGGCACCTTCGGCTGCATCGCATGCCTTCCTCAAGATCGACGCCATGCGCGCGGGAAGCCGGACCACATCCTCGGTGTCGGGGATGCTCCCGGTCTCCCGGCACTTGGCGAGAAGCTTCTCATTGGCCTTCCAGCCCTGGACCACTATCTCCCCGGACTCGGCGTCGAACCACACCGTCGGGCACTCGTCGTCTCCGGTGTTGGGGTCGATCCCGATGAACCGTAGCTCCATGACAGCCTCCCCTTGCAAGCCCGTTGCGCGGATTTGCACGACGATTCCCGACTGAAGTGATGCCGTCAAGGGCGCGAGTAGCCAACTGGTGGCAAAGCGTGGCTGACCGTCATCCGTGCACGACGATCCGAACGTTGATGGCGTCAAGGTCCGTCTACTGGGTGGCCACCATCGACGCCACTCCCTGGGCCGCGGTGGACTGGGATGGCACCAAGGCTGCCGAGCACTTCACCGTCTGGCAGCACGGCCCGCGCCGACTGTGGGAAGAAGTCGAGAGCGCCCACCGGTGGTGGAACGCCAACGCTCGACCCGGCCCGGACCGCTTCGGGCTCACAGTCGGCCCCAGTGGCCACCGGGCTTGGCTCGACACCCCCGACAACTTCTGGCAACTGCCCTGAATGTGCCCAGGCACTACTGACCTCGGCGCTTCAAGGTGATGGCGGTGGGAGGTCGAGAGAGAGTCCGGTCCCGGTGAGGAAGCCATCGAGGATGTCGGAGCGGTACTGCAGTCGCTTGAGGCGGTTTCGGACGAGGGCTTCGAGTCGGTCGAGGGCAACGCTGGTGAGGTTCGCCAGGCTTCGTTTGACGTGGGCCCACAGGTACTCGACCGCGTTCAGCTCGGGTGCGTATGCGGGTAGGACGAACACCGTCAGCCAGTCCCGTGCGCCGATCAGGTCGCGCATGGCATGGGAGACGTGGGTGTTCAGCCGGTCCCACACCAGCACGATCGGTGCCCTGACCAGCTGGTGCACCCCGTCGATCAGGCTGATGTAGTCGTGCTCGGACAGGCTGCGGCGCTCGCCCTTGCGACCGCTGTGTCGCAGGACGCGGTGACACAGCCGGGTCCGCGAGCCCGGTCGCATCGCGAGCAGCCCGGCGACCGAGATCCGCCCGGAGCCGCGGCCGCAGACCTTCACTACCGGAGTGCTGCCACGTCGTCCCCATGTGCGTGCTGTGGGCGGTCTGCGGGTGAACCCGGCTTCGTCCTCGAAGCAGAGCCATCCGTCGCAGGCCGCCCGGGCGCTTTTACCTTCGCCCACGTCGCCTCCCTCCACGCGGCCACGGCCTGCTCGTCGCGTTCTGCGGCCCGCCGCACGGGGACCTGCGGAGTGAAGCCGAGCCGGCGCATCAGACGGGTGGCCCCCGAGACGCTGTAGGAGACATGGAACTTGCGGCCGATCAGCGTCGCCACGCGCGCACCGGTCCACACCTGGTCCTGGTCCAGCCG
Organism: Kitasatospora sp. NPDC056138; assembly: GCF_042264695.1. Lineage (NCBI taxonomy): Bacteria > Bacillati > Actinomycetota > Actinomycetes > Kitasatosporales > Streptomycetaceae > Kitasatospora > Kitasatospora sp. NPDC056138. The sequence continues at coordinate 3,244 of NZ_JBHJVK010000128.1, forward strand.
TGAACGGCCGGCCCCTGCTCAAGGTATTCGGCCAGTTTCTCCTGACACCGCGCCGACAGCTTGCACCGCTGCCCACCCGGCCCCCGTGAAGCCAGCGCCCCGGCCCCGTCCTCCCGCCAGGCCTGGTGCCACTGGTAGGCCGATTTCGCGGTCACCCGCAGCCTGCGGGCCACCTCCCTCGGCGGGACCCCGTCTTCGAACAACCCGGCGGCCTCCAGCCGCACCGACTCGCGGTACTGACGTGCCTTCGCCGTCAGACCGCCCCCATCCGCATAGCGCATACCAACGGCATAGCGCGCAAATGACCGCCAGTCAGCTACGCAAACAGGCCAATCACCTTGAAGCGCCAAGGTCAGTAAGTGGTCGGCTCTCGAAGTCCTTCGGGGGTTGACGTAAAAGTCCAAATCGTGCCGCGCCAGGAACATCCGATTCTCAGCCGGATGGCGCCCGCCTGACGGTCACGCTGACATGGCCTGCTCGCCGCCTTCGGCGTCTTCCGCGCAGGCGGCGGCGAGGTCGTCCAGAGACAGGTTCAACGCGTGGGCCAGGGCTGCCACGGTGAAGAAGGCCGGGGTCGGGGCCCGGCCGGTTTCGATCTTGCGGAGCGTTTCAGCGGACACCCCGGCGGCTGCTGCCACGTCGACCATGCTGCGGTCGCCGCGGGCCTGGCGAAGCAGGATCCCGAAGCGCTCTCCGCGTTGCCGCTCTTGCGGACTCAAAGGAACTCTCACCATGTCTGTGATACTAATACCGGTATAAGTATTGGACAGCGTCGCATCGCGGGGAGTCACACATATGGTGGAGATCAAGACCGACACGGCACTGGAGGCGATGCGAGAAGCCGGACGCGTCGTGGCCCACGCACTCGCAGCCGCCCGCGCGGCGGCAGCCGTGGGAGTTCGCCTGCGCGAGCTCGATGAAGCCGCCCGCGCCGTTCTCACCAAGGCCGGAGCACGTTCTCCGTTCCTGGGCTACCAGCCCTCCTTCGCCCCGATCCCCTTCCCCGCCGTGATCTGCGCGTCCGTGAACGACGCCGTCGCGCACGGCATCCCCGACGGCTACCGCCTGCGCGACGGCGACCTGGTCGGCATCGACTGCGGAGCCGAACTCGACGGCTGGACCGGCGACGCCGCGATCAGCTTCACCGTCGGCACCCCTCGCCCCGCCGACCTCGAACTCATCGCCGCCACCCAGCAGGCCCTGGACGCCGGCATCGCCGCCGCCACCGTCGGCCACCGGATCGGCGACATCTCCCATGCCATCAGCACGGTCGCCCGCAAGGCCGACTGCGGCATGCCGGCCGACTTCGGCGGCCACGGCATCGGCCGCCAGATGCACGAAGACCCCCACCTCCCCAACCGCGGGCGACCCGGCCGCGGCTTCCCCCTGCGCCACGGCCTCACCCTCGCCATCGAACCCATGCTCATGGCCGGAGGACGCAACGACTACTACACCGACCCCGACGGATGGACCCTGCGCACGATCGACGGCAGCCGAGCCGCCCACATCGAACACACCATCGCCGTCACCGAGGACGGCCCCCGCATTCTCACCCTGCCCTGACCTCGGATCCGCTCCCACCCGGCAGCCAGACACATCGGCCACTGTCGGGAAGCACCGATCAGCGACCACGGCTCCAACCGGTGCCGAGCCCTGGTTGGCAGTACAGGCACCCCTTGAGCGCGGAGCGGACGGCGCGTCGGCGCGAGGTGGTTGACCGTCCCGAACCGTTCCCCCGAGATTGGCCGCTTCCTATCCATGCCTGTGGCCCGAGCCGTGTCGCTCACCTTGACCGCCTCCGAGCGCCACCGGCTCAAGAAGATGGCCTACGGTCACAAGACTCCGCATCAGGCCCAGCAGCGCGCAACCATCGTTCTGCTGGCTGCTCGTGGGCGCTCCAATGCCCGGATCGCCGCGCAGACGCGGCTGCACGTGGACACGGTGCGCACTTGGTGGGGCAGGTTCGCCACCGGCGGCCTGCCCGCCCTCGCCGACCGCAAGCGGTCCGGTCGGCCGGCCTCGTTCACCGCGGTGCAGGTCGCCGAAGTCAAGGCGCTGGCCTGCCAGTTACCCGCCGAGACCGGCACCCCGCTGTCGCGCTGGTCGTGTCCGGAGCTGGCCCGGGAGGTGGTCACCCGGTCCATCGCCGGGTCGATCTCCACTTCCACCGTGCGGCGCTGGCTCAAGCAGGACGCGCTCAAGCCCTGGCAGTACCAGTCCTGGATCTTCGTACGCGCCCCCGCCTTCCGGCCCAAGGCCGCGCGCGTGCTGGACCTGTACGCCCGCACCTTCAACGGCACCCCGCTGGGCGAGGACGAGTACGTGATCTCCGCGGACGAGAAGACTTCCATCCAGGCGCGCTGCCGCTGCCACCCAACCCTGGCCCCCGGGCAGGCCCGGGCGATGCGCGTCAACCACGAATACGACCGCGGCGGCGCGTTGGCCTACCTGGCCGCCTACGACGTCCATCGCGCCCGCGTCTTCGGCCGCTGCGAACCCAAGACCGGCATCGTGCCCTTCATGAACCTGGTCACCCAGGTCATGACCACCGAGCCCTACGCCAGTGCCAGACGCGTCTTCTGGATCGTCGACAACGGCTCTTCCCACCGAGGGACGAGGGCCATAGATCGCCTCACTAGGGCGTTTCCGAACGCTGTCATGGTCCACACCCCCGTACACGCCTCCTGGACGAACCAGATCGAGATCTTCTTCTCGATCGTCCAACGCAAGGTCGTCTCGCCCAACGACTTCACGGACCTCAGCGAGGTCCGGGATCGACTCCGAGCATTCGAAGACCGCTACAACGCCACGGCACAGCCGTTCCAGTGGAGGTTCGCCACCTCCGACCTGGACGAACTGCTGGCCCGGCTCGACCGACACACAATCCGTCGGCAGGAAAAATCCTCCGCCCGTCCGGCCGCGTGATCAACCCCCGAAGGATTTCGAGCGTCGACCACTAAGCTCGTTGGCCGATGGAAGGAGCAGCCCGTGGACGAGGACGAACCGCTGGAACTCTGGGCCGCGCGCCGCGAAGCCGTCCGGCGCCCGGTCGGCGAACTGAGGGCCACGATGCTCGATGGCCGCGAGCACGCGGCCCACGTCAACCCTCACGCTCCGCGCATCATCCTCCGCTGGAACGGCGTCGAATGGATCCCGGAGACCATCGCCGACGACTACGGCGCTGCGCAGCGATTCCTCCACGGCATCACCGGCGACGGCGTGATGCGCTCGATGATGCCCTCAGCTCGAAGCAAACGCCCGGGTAGGCACCGCAGGACCTGAGCAGCGATCCCGGCTGGCCCCCGGTCGGCCGCGCTAGAGAGCGTGGACACGGGATCCACTGGATCGCTGCCCAACCCAGGCTCCGCTGCGAGTACAGCATCGCCTGTCCCTTTGTCACTGACGGTGGCTACTGCACCGGCATTGCCGACCACGCTCAACGTTCGAAGGAGTAGCACCCGTGGCTCATCCCTGGGACACGATCGCCCAGCTCGTCGGTTGGCTGGACAGGAACGCGAAACTGCCGCCTGAGCAGGCACAGCTGATGCACATCCTCAAGATCAGCGAGGAGGTCGGCGAGGTCAGCGAAGCTGTGGCCGGCGTCCTCAACTCGAACCCGCGCAAGGGCCGCAGCCACACCGAGGCCGACGTGCAGGCCGAGCTGTGCGACGTGATTCTTACCGCGATGGTTGCCCTGAGCAGCCGCACCCCCGACGCGGACCAGGTCTTCCGCGGACACCTCGACCGAGTTGCCCGCCGCTCCCTTCCCGACTACCGCGGCCCGGCCGGAACGCACGACCTGCACCTCCAACCCGAGTACCACCAGTTGGTCGCCTCCGGCGCGAAGACGGTGGAAGTGCGCACCGCCAGCCTGGCGAAGAGCGCGATCCGTGTCGGTGATCAGATCATCTTCCGCACCGACCACCACGCGCCGGTCACCTGCCAGGTCGTCCGTATCGACCGCTACACGGACTTCCTCGCCCTCCTCGACCACGAGGACCCGGCCACGATCAACCCCACCAGCGACCGGGACGGCATCCTCGCCGCCCTACATGGCATCTACCCGCCTGAGAAGCAGCAACTTGGTGCCTTGGCGATCGAGTTCACGGCTCAGATCGGTGATCAGCCGGACTGGTAATGCGGTCAGGTGATTCCGCGCGTGGTGAACGTTGACGTGGTGCTTGAGACGTCTGCTGTCCTCGCCTTCCGCCCGCCCGTGCCCGGGTTCGCCACAGAGCACGTGATCGTCGTGCCGAAGAAGCACGTCCGGTCGCTCCTCGAACTGGATCCGGCCACCGGCGCCGAACTGCTCACCGCCGTCCAAGCGGTTACCCGCCTCGTCTCCGACCAGCACGGCGGCTGCCAGGCGATCACTTCACTGGGCGACGAGCAGCACAACCGGCACTTTCACGTCCACGTCGCCGCCGGCGACGGTGTGGCGAGGTTCATCAAGCAGTCCACGACCTGACGCGGCCCCGCACAGAGGCAGGCCCGGTCAGCACGGTCGTACGCGCCACTGATCCGGGCAGGGAACGAAAACGGGCGGACAGCACCCGTGGCCCAGCCGCCACCAGCGGACCGAGGGCGCTCGCATGCCGGCTGCCCGCCCACACACCCCCTTCCGGAACAGCGAAGGGCACCACCTCGACTCCGGCCGTGGTGAACGGGCCGGGAGCCAGGTAGCTCATCCCGCCGCTGCCGCACAGGTAGGCATCCGCCCCCACTCGGGAGCAGAGGTCGGCCAGGCGCTCGGACCGGCCGGAGCGCACGGAGAAGTCGCTGCTGCGGACGATCGTGCCCTTCCAGCCGAGCATGGCCAGCAGCAGCTGCGTCGACGCTTCGGCGACCACCGCGGTCCGGTCGGTGCCCTCGAACAGGTCCAGGACCTCTTCCAGCCGACGGTGAAGCTGCGGCCAGTGCGGCCCGCCGCCGTAGTGCTGCCGTAGCTGCTGGTCGACCCGGCGCAGGCTGCGGGCCGGGTCGACCAGACGGGCGTCCTTGATCAAGGTCGCCCGCCCGTAGGGCAGGTGAGTCGGGACAGAGAGCCACCGGTAGCTGTCCGGCTCGCAGGGCCGAGCGATCCGGACACGGTGCTGGTAGTCCCGGCGGGTGAACTGGACGTCGTCCAGGACGATCCACACATCGGCGGCCGCCAGCTTGGCCACGGTGGAGAGCCGGGGGAACAGGTTCGGCTGGTGGATCGCGCACACCAGGCCGACGCTGGCCAGGGTCGGAAGGTCGGGTGAGAAGACGGCTGTCGAACCCGTCGGTGATGAGCCGCTGGTAGGCATCGTGCACCCTCTCCGGTACGTCCTGGGCGACGGCGAAGCCGAGCTTCGGGTACTCGATGACCCGCTGGAGGTCACCCACCAGACTGTCGATCACGAGCTTGTCGTCGCCGATGGTCTTCACGTAGTCGTGCAGGTCCATCGGGGTGGACGCGCACACCGCTTCCACCTCGGGCCACACCTGCCGGCACGTCGCGTACGCCCGCCGCTCCATGTACGGCATGGAGACGAGCAGCACCGAGGACACCGCCACGCCGGCGCCCGCCAACACCTCGCGACTGAACGCGATGTTCTGCCCGGTGTTGCGGGCGTTCGGCTCCCGCAGGATCGCTTCCTCGGGCACCCCGAGCGACACGGCGTGCTCGGCGAAGTGCACGGCCTCACCGCGCGGGAACTGGTCCGGCCGGGACGGGTTCGGACCGCCGGTGAACACGATCCGCTGTGCCTTTGGCCTTGCCGACCGGGGGGTCGACGAAGGCCGAGTCGGAGGCGACGCGGGTTCGGTGCGGCAGCGTCACTTGTCGGCCTTCGGCCTTCGCAGTCGAGGAGGTCAGGGCGTTGGGAGTTGAATGTGCTCTGTTCGTGCTGCTCATGCGTCGGGGCACAGGACGAACAGCGGGGAGGCGCGGCGGCTGGGTTGGTCGCAGAGTTGGTCGCAGACCTCCTGCAGCGCTGCGCGGATCTCGCGTAGGTGGCCGGTGGTCATCTGCAGCGGGGGTTCGTCGGGTTGGTAGACGGTGCGGACCGGGTAGTCCACGCACGGTTGCCGGGTCATTTCGATGTGGCAGCCGAGCACGTGGGTGACCGGCCGGTGGTCGCAGAAGTCGATCAGGCGACCGATCGTGCGGGTGAACGCCTGCCAGTCCTGGATGTAGAGCCGGCCGGGGTAGACCGTGTCACCAGTGAGGAGGAACCCGGTCCACGGGTCGTAGAACGTGACCGCCGCCTCGTGGTGGCCTGGGGTGGCCAGACACTCCAGCACCCGTCCACCCAAGTCGACCTTCGCCGCGGCATCCGGGTGCTCGGCGAATCCGAAGTACTGCCAGGCGGTGGCCAGGTCAGCGGCTATCACCGTGGTGTCCGGGCGGTCGGTGAACTGGCCGTCGCCCGCGACATGGTCGCCGTGCGGGTGGGTGTGCAGCACCAGCAGCTGGTACCCGTGCCGGGGGTGCCGGGCGAGCCAGGACTCGATGAGCTCGTCGACCACCTGGCGCAGGGGGAAGTACTCTGCGGATGCGGTGGCGCCGGTGTCGATCAGCACCGCCCGCGCGTTGCCGAACAGCAGGAACAGGAACGGCGCCTCGTAGTCGACCGCCATGTTCTGCCGAAGGATGAACGTGTGCTCGTCGTAGGCGTGGACCTGGATGTCTGGGTCGGTGTTGTGCTTGGCCGACGGCGAGCCGTGGATCCACCGGACATCCAGCGCACGAGGCCGGGGCGTCGGGCAAGTGAAGTCGATCAGCGAGGACGGTGCGCCCATGACGTCTCCATGAGTGCGTCGTCTTGGCAGACCGGGTACGGCGCACATCTCGTCCGGGGCAGGCACGTACGAGCCTCCGGAGCGACGCTACCACGGCAAGAACCTTGCAATCCTGGCCTTCGTGCCTGCCCTGCCAGGCACCCCGCAAGGTTGATTCTCTTCGAGCCCTAACCGCTCACGCTCAACCCGACGATTCCCTCGGCGATGTCCCGGCGTCGGCGCTCCAGCAGCCCGACCAACGCTGCGCTGCCTGGTCGGCTACGTTGACTCGGCGAGGAGTGGGTATTCTGACCGGCGGCTGAGCTTCGGCCCCGGACGAGACGCGCCGTACCCGGTTATGCACGACGACGCGCCGTGCCGCCTTGGCGGCACTGGAGGGCCCTTTCCGAGGTGGAGGGGGCTTGGCGTCTCGCGGAGGGTAGTCCGGCATGACCGTTCCACTGACCAAGACCATGTACACGGCCACTGCGAAGGCTGTCGGCGGCCGGAACGGCACCGTCGCCACCGATGACGGACGTCTCACGGCGCGACTGGCACCGCCGCGCAAGAAGGTGCCGGAGACCACCAATCCCG
>NZ_JBHJVK010000129.1:0-10532 GCF_042264695.1 Kitasatospora sp. NPDC056138
ACCGGAACCTCCTCCGGTACGAGCCCTTCGTCCTGCCCGCGCCCGCTTCCCGCCCGCGCTCAGCCGGTCGGACTCAGTCCTGCGGCCAGACGTCGGCGAGCATCTTGCGGGTGTCCGCCAGCAGCTGCGGCAGCACCTTGGTGTGGCCCACCACGGGCATGAAGTTGGTGTCCCCGCCCCAGCGCGGCACCACGTGCTGGTGCAGGTGTGCAGCGATGCCCGCACCCGCGGCCGCGCCCTGGTTCATCCCGATGTTGAAGCCGTGCGCCCCCGAGGCGGCGCGCAGCGCGGTCATCGCCCGCTTGGTGAAGTCGGCGAGTTCGGCCGTCTCCGCCTCGTCCAGGTCGGTGTAGTCGGCCACGTGCCGGTACGGGACGACCATCAAGTGCCCACCGTTGTACGGGTAGAGGTTGAGCACCGCGAACACGGCCCGGCCGCGGGCGATGACCAGCCCGTCCTCGTCACTCAGCGACGGGATCGAGCAGAACGGGCAACCGTCGTCGGGGGCCGGTCCGGTGGGCTTGTTCTCGCCCTGGATGTATGCCATCCGATGGGGGGTCCACAGGCGCCGGAAACCGTCCGGTTCGCCGACGCCCTGCTGCAGTTCCGGCTCACTCGTCATGCTGATCAGCATATTCGCCCGGGCAACCCCGCAGAGCAGTACGGGGCAGACTCGTCCGAGCCCGCCCCGTACCCAGGACCGCGTCACACCTGGATGCGGCGCTCCACTGCGTCCACGATCTCGGCGACGGCCTCGGCGAGCGGCACACCGTTCTTCTGCTCACCGTTGCGGTAGCGGAAGGAGACGGCACCGGCCTCGACGTCGTCGTTGCCCGCGATCAGCATGAAGGGGATCTTCTGCTTCTGCGCGTTGCGGATCTTCTTCTGCATGCGGTCGTCGGAGGAGTCCACCTCGACCCGGATCCCGTGCTTCTTCAGCTCGGCGGCGACCTCGCGCAGGTACGGCACGTGCTCGTCGGTGATCGGGATGCCGACCACGGTGACCGGGGCCAGCCACGGCGGCATGGCACCGGCGTAGTGCTCCAGCAGCACCGCGAAGAACCGCTCGATCGAGCCGAACAGCGCACGGTGGATCATGACCGGACGCTGGCGGTTGCCGTCCTGGCCCTGGAACTCCAGCTCGAAGCGCTGCGGCAGCTGGAAGTCGACCTGGATGGTCGACATCTGCCAGGTGCGCCCGATCGCGTCCTTGGCCTGCACCGAGATCTTCGGGCCGTAGAACGCCGCACCGGCCGGGTCGAGCACCAGCTCGAGGCCCTGCTTCTCGGCGGCGGCCCGCAGGGTCTCGGTGGCCTCCTCCCAGTCCTCGTCCGAACCGATGAACTTCTCCGGGTCCTTGGTGGAGAGCTCCAGGTAGAAGTCGTTCAGCCCGTAGTCGCGCAGCAGGTCCAGCACGAAGGTGAGCAGCGAGTCGAGCTCGTCGGCCATCTGCTCGCGGGTGCAGTAGATGTGCGCGTCGTCCTGGGTGAAGCCGCGGGCGCGGGTCAGACCGTGCACCACACCGGACTTCTCGTACCGGTACACCGTGCCGAACTCGAAGAGCCGCAGCGGCAGTTCACGGTACGAGCGACCGCGCGAGCGGTAGATCAGGTTGTGCATCGGGCAGTTCATCGGCTTCAGGTAGTAGTCGATGTCGCCGTCGAGCTTCATAGGCGGGTACATGCCGTCGGCGTACCAGTCCAGGTGGCCGGAGAGCTCGAACAGGGTGCCCTTGGTGGCGTGCGGGGAGTAGACGAACTCGTAGTCCGCCTCCTCGTGGCGCTTGCGCGAGTAGTCCTCCATGACCCGGCGCATGATGCCGCCCTTGGGGTGGAAGACCGCGAGGCCGGAGCCGATCTCCTCCGGGATGGAGAAGAGGTCGAGTTCGCTGCCCAGCTTGCGGTGGTCGCGCTTGGCGGCCTCCTCGAGGAAGTCCAGGTGGGCCTTCAGCTCGTCCTTGGTCGGCCAGGCGGTGCCGTAGAGGCGCTGCAGCTGCGGGTTCTTCTCGCTGCCGCGCCAGTACGCGGCGGCCGAGCGCATGATCTTGAACGCCGGGATGTGCCGGGTGCTCGGCAGGTGCGGGCCGCGGCAGAGGTCGCCCCAGCACTGGTCGCCGGTCTTGGCGTCCAGGTTGTCGTAGATGGTCAGCTCACCGGAGCCGACCTCGACGCTGGCGCCCTCACCGGCGGTGGCGGCGGAGCCCTTGAGGCCGATCAGCTCCAGCTTGAACGGCTCGGCCGCCAGCTCCTCGCGGGCGGCCTCGTCGGTGACCACGCGGCGGGAGAACTTCTGGCCCCGCTTGATGATCTCCTGCATCTTCTTCTCGATGACCTTGAGGTCATCGGGGTGGAACGGCTTCTCGACGTCGAAGTCGTAGTAGAAGCCGTCCTTGATCGGCGGGCCGATCCCCAGCTTGGCCTCGGGGAAGATCTCCTGCACGGCCTGCGCCATCACGTGCGCGGTCGAGTGCCGCAGGATGTCGAGGCCGTCCTTGCTACCGATCGCGACCGGCTCGACCTCCTCGCCGTCCTGGACGACGTACGCGAGGTCCTTGAGCTGGCCCGCGACCCGGGCGGCGATGATCGAGCGGTCGTCGGCGAAGAGATCGGCGGCCGTAGTGCCCGTGGTCACCACGCGCTCTTCCCGATCGGGTTCGCGGTTGATGATTACCCGGACTTCCGTCACCGGTCTCTCCTGACATCCCTGTGCCACAGCACTCTGCTGCGCGTGTCGATGGTACCGAGCCCGGCCGCCCAACCGTGTCACCTATCTGCCCGTGACCGATCGCCACGCTCCGTAACCGTCCGGCCACGTTCACCGGGGAACCTTCCCCGAGCCCGACCTCGGGCGGTTGAGGGAGCGTCAACTGCGGTATCACCAGGGCAGAAACGCCGCCTTGCCCGGCGCGCCACTGGTCCTCGGTGGCGCGCCGGGCCGCGCCCAGTGGCACCTGAGGGGCAGTCATGCAGCATTCTCAGCGCTGGTACGAGGGGCCGCTCGCCTCTTTCGACACCGAGACCACCGGCGTGGACGTGGAGACCGATCGCATCGTCTCCGCCGCCCTGGTGCTCCAACCCGCCCCCGGCACCGCCGCACAGGCAGTGACCTGGCTCACCGACCCCGGCGTACCGATCCCCGACGGCGCCCGCGCGATCCACGGGATAACCGACGAGCAGGTCCGCACCCACGGCCGCCCGCCGCGCACGGTCGTCGCCGAGATCGCCCGCGCCCTGGGCGAACAGGCCAGGGCCGGCATCCCGCTCGTGGTGATGAACGCCCCCTACGACCTGACCCTGCTCGACCGCGAACTGCGCCGCCACCGCGAGGTCTCACTGACCGACTCCCTGGGCGACGCCGAACTGCTGGTGCTCGACCCCCGGGTCCTGGACCGGTACGTGGACCGCTACCGCAAGGGCCGCCGCACCCTCACCGACCTCTGCGCCCACTACGGCGTCACCCTGCACGGCGCCCACGACGCCACCGCCGACGCCACCGCCGCACTCGGCGTCGTGCGCGCCCTCGGTCTTCGCTACGCGAGTCCCCTGGGCACGCTCTCCGCCGCCGAACTGCACCTGCGCCAGCGGAGCTGGCACGCGGCACAGGCCCGCGGCCTGCAGAACTGGTTCGACCGCGCGGGCAGCACCGAACGCGTGGACTTCCACTGGCCGCTGCGCCCGGCCCGCTGCGGCTGCGGCCGCCGCCTCTCGCCGGACCACCGCTGCGAAGCCGCGGCCTGAGCACCCGGGAACGACTCAGGCCCTGACCGAACTACCGGTCAGGGCCTGAGTGTTGACCTCGGTGGGCGATACTGGGATCGAACCAGTGACCCCTTCGGTGTGAACGAAGTGCTCTCCCGCTGAGCTAATCGCCCGTGGCAACAAGAAGAACTTTAGCACTACTTGGCGCCGACCGTGCAATCCGGGTCTACGCACCCCTCCCCGACGACACCCCAGTTCGCTCCCGCCACACGGATGCTGATTGCGAATCAGTTGCCGGGTGGACCGGAAGCGGGCGGGAGGTGAATGCAAAAAGATGTCGGGCCCCGACCATTTCCTGGTCGGGGCCCGACATCTGCGGTGCATTCCGGTGGGCGATACTGGGATCGAACCAGTGACCCCTTCGGTGTGAACGAAGTGCTCTCCCGCTGAGCTAATCGCCCGGGTGCAGAGAAAACATTACCGCATCCGGGTGGGTGCTCCGAACCACCCCCCTCGGCCGGCGCCGGCCGGACCGGGCCGCCGAGACCTCGTCAGCTCGGACCGCCCCGGGCAGCCGATCACCAGCAGGCCACCGGGGGTGCACCGGCTTCCGCGCCCCCGACCCGCGACCGATCCGCCGACCGATCCGCCGACCGCGCACCGGCCTCCGGAGCGCCCCCGGGCCCACCCCCGCCCCCGCTGCCGACGGGCCCGGATTGTCGCTTCGCACAACCTTGCGGCGAAAACCGCCGGGAGAGGCCGGAGCGCCCGGGCCCGACGGGCGCGCCGCGGCGATTCTGCAATGCGCCGGAAGGGGTACGACTCGCGCCTGAATCGGGACAGACGGGTTTACACCGGGCTTTCAGGTGGGATGGTCCGTTCGCCGACGTGCGATTCCCCGAGCGCACACTGAGCGAAAGGCCCTGGCGCTTATGAACACCACGGTCAGCTGTGAGCTGCACCTGCGCCTCATCGTGTCGAGCGAGTCCTCACTGCCCGTCCCCGCGGGCCTGCGCTACGACACTGCCGACCCCTATGCCGTGCATGCGACCTTCCACACCGGTGCCGACGAGACCGTGGAGTGGGTGTTCGCCCGTGATCTTCTCGCGGAGGGGCTCCATCGACCCACCGGGACCGGCGACGTCCGGGTGTGGCCCTCGCGCAGCCATGGACAGGGTGTGGTCTGCATCGCCCTGAGTTCTCCGGAGGGAGAGGCCCTGCTGGAAGCCCCGGCCCGGGCGCTTGAGTCCTTCCTCAAGCGAACCGACGCCGCTGTGCCACCCGGCACCGAACACCGTCATTTCGATCTGGATCGCGAGCTGTCCCACATCCTCGCCGAGAGCTGACCGCCTCGGCGGTGGGGCCGCTACCTGACAGCGTCCGTCCTACTCGGGGGCACGGTCGCACAGTCTGCCGCGCACCAAGCGGCCTCGGGGTTCGTCCCGGTCGTTCCCACCGGAGCGGTCGGCCCGACCTGATCGGCGACGACGAAGGCGCCCGGTAACCGGTGCCGGTCATCCGCGTAGGGATGGCCGGTCACCGTGCCGGGCGCCTTCGTCCTGCCCTCCGTCCCGCCGCCGTGCCGTGCGCACCGATGCCAGGGCCGGGCCGGCCCGCCCGGGTGGGACGGAACATGCGCCGCTCCGACACTCCGCCCCGGTAGAGTCGCGGGTGATGACCGACGCGGGAGGCCGAGGCCGCCCGCCGCGCGAGGGGCCCTCACGTGCTGATCACCCATGACACCGAGTGCTCGCTGAGCGTTCTGGTGGAGCTGCTCAACACCTCGCCCGATGCCTGCGGCAGCGAGCAGCTCCCGGACGTCGCGGCGCTCAGCGCGTTCGTGGTGCGCCGGGACATCAGCGAGGTCGACTCCCTCTCCCCCGCCGACCTGGCCGCCGTGCACCGGCTCCGCTCGCAGCTGCGCGAGGTGTTCTCGGTCGGCTCCACCGAGGAGGCGGCCGAGCTGGTGAACGCGGTGGTGGCCGCCGCGGGGACCACGCCCCGGCTCACCAACCACGACCAGCACGACTGGCACATCCACTACTTCGCCCCGCACGCCGCGCTCGGCGACCACCTGGCGGCCGAACTCGGGATGGCGCTGGCCTTCATCGTGATGGCCGGGGAGCGCGAACGGCTGCGCCGCTGCGAGGCGCCCGACTGCGCCCGGGTCTTCGTGGACCTCTCCCGCAACCGCTCCCGCAGGTACTGCGACAGCCGTACCTGCGGCAACCGACTGCACGTGGCCGCCTACCGGGCCCGGCAGCGCTCGGCGGAGGCCGTACCGGCCGGCTGAGGCCCGTCGCCGCGGCCTGGCGGGGCCCCTCGCTGATGACAGACTGAGGACATGATCGAAGGTTCCCTCCCCCGCCTCGAGCTCTGGTGCGAGCTCCAGTGCCCGGACTGCCGCACCGCCCTGGACGACGTACGGGCGCTGCGCGCCCGGTACGGTGACGCGCTGCCCATCGAGCTGCGGCACTTCCCGCTGGAGAAGCACAAGCACGCGTACGCGGCGGCCCAGGCTGCCGAGGAGGCGTTCGCCCAGGGCAAGGGGTGGCCGTACGTGGAGGCACTGCTGGCCCGGGTCGAGGACCTGGACCGGGGCGGGGAGAAGCTGCTGGTTCAGGTCGCCGCGGAGGTCGGCCTGGACGCGGAGGAGGTCGACACCGCCCTGATCGACGGCCGGCACACCCTGATCGTGGACGCCGACCAGGCCGAGGGCAAGGCGATCGGCGTCACCGGTACGCCGACGTACGTGATCGCCGGGCAGCGCCTGGACGGCGGGCAGAGCCAGGACGGGCTGCGCGAGCGCATCGTCGCCGTGATCGAGGAGCAGCGCGCCCGGTCCTGACCCGTCCCCGCTCGCGCGGCCGTGCTCCCGGCGAGGGGCCGGCGACGGGCTCAGAGCAGTGACTTTCCGAGGATCCGGTTGGTCACCCGGTAGCCGAGCGACGCGTACAGGCCGGTCGCGACGGTGTTGCTGCTGAAGACGTTGAGGCCGAGGTCCCGCACTCCGGCGGCCAGGCACTCGCGCTCGGCGAGCAGCATCAGGGCGCGGCCGTGGCCCCGGCCCCGCTGGGCCGGGTCCACCTCGACGGTCATCACCCAGGCCAGCGGCAGGCCGTTCGGGAGCACGGCCTGCCGCAGGGCGGTCCAGAGGGTGCCGAGCGGGGTGCCGTCGGCGCCGTAGAGGCGGCGCAGGGCGACGTGCGGGGTGGCGGGGCCCTGGGGCAGCACGTTCCGGTGGTCGGCGTCCGCCTTGGCGCGGGCCTGCTCCTCGGTGAGGCCCGAGGCGACCAGGTCGTGCAGGTAGCCGGCCCTGGCCCGGGCGAGCCAGTCCGGGTACTCCGCCGCGCCGATCGGGCGGGCCGTCAGCCCGGGCGGCAGGTCGGGGACCGGGCCGAGCCGCTTGGCCATGTTGCACATCCGCTCGGTGTAGCCGAGCGCGTGGGCGAGGCGGAGCGCGGCGGTCGCGCCGGCGGGGACGTTCACGTCCACCCTGGTGCAGTCCCAGCCGCGCAGCACCTCCTCGGCCGCCAGGGCGCCGACGGTGCCCCGGCCACGCCCGCGGCCCTCGGCCACCTCCATCTCGGAGATCTCGCCCCACCACTGGGAACCCCAGGGCAGGGCCGTGGTGCGGAGGCCGCCGACCTGGCGGCCGTTGACACAGATCTGCCAGCGGCGGCTCCGGCCGCCGCCGGGCACGGGCTCCTCGGGGCGCTCGGGGCGCAGCGTGGTGGTCATGAGGGCTCCCTTCCCCCTCCCCGCCGGTCTCTACCCGCGCGACTTCGGGGCCCGGTCACTCCCGGACACGGCGGCCGGGCAGCCGTCAGCGGATGCGGAAACCGCGCGGGGAGCCCCCGCACCGCCGTGACCGGGCGTTCACCCGGCTCACCGCCTCGCCGGCAGAGCGCCCCCGGCGAGGAGTCCCGCTCACGGGTCGAGGTCGTCGGCGCTGCGCTCGGCGAACTGGGCCATGGCCTTGAGGGTCACCGGGCCGGGTGTGGGGGCGAGGTCGCGGGCGTCGACCCGGGTGACGGCCTGGACGTCCCTGAGGGTGGAGGTCAGGAAGATCTCCTCGGCCTGCTGGAGCACCTCGAAGGGCAGGTCGGCCTCCTCCGCACCGGTCCACTCGACGACCAGCTGCCGGGTGATGCCCGCGAGGCAGCCGGAGCTCAGCGTGGGGGTGAGCAGGCGGCCGTCCAGCACGACGAAGACGTTGGAGCCGGTGCCCTCGCAGAGGTTTCCGGCGGTGTTGGCGAAGAGGGCCTCGGAGGCGTCGGCCCGGTGGGCGGCGGCCAGGGCGACCACGTTCTCGGCGTACGAGGTGGTCTTCAGGCCCGCCACGGCGCTGTGCTCGTTCCGGCGCCACGGGACGGTCCTGACGGCGGTGGTGTCGGGGCGCCGGGCGGCGCTGCCGAGGGCGACGACGAGGCTGGCCGGGCCGGTGCCGCGCTCGGAGCCGAGCGGGGAGATCCCGCCGGTGTAGGTGATGCGGATCCGGCCGAGCGGCACCGGGTCGGCGTGCAGGACCTGCTGGACGGCGTCGCGGATCAGGTCGTGGTCCGGGTCGGCCAGGCCGAGGCCGCGGGCGGAGCGGGTGAGCCGTTCCAGGTGGCGGGTGAGCGCGAAGGCCCGCCCGTCCACCGCCTTGACGGTCTCGAACACACCGTCGCCGACGGTGAGTCCGTGGTCGTGGACGGAGATCACGGCGTCGCTGTTCTCCAGCAGGGAACCGTTCACCCAGGTTCGGGTCGGACTCGACATGGCGGGCAGCTCCTCGGGTGGCCGGTGGGTGTGACCGGTGGCGTGTGCGGACGGGTCAGCAGGTGCTGGCGCCCGACGCTATCGCGACCAGGCGGGCGGCCTTCAGTTCGGTCTCGTCCCACTCGCGCTCGGGGTCGGAGCCCCAGGTGATCCCGGCGCCGGTGCCGAACCTCAGGACGGGCCGGCCACTGCTCCGGTCGATCCAGAACGTCCTGATGCCGACGGCGAGTTCGGCCTCGCCGCGATCCGCGTCGACCCAGCCGACCGCGCCGCAGTACGGGCCGCGCGGAGCGGTCTCCAGAGCGTCGATGATCCGCAGCGCGCTGGACTTCGGCGCGCCGGTGACCGAGCCCGGCGGGAAGGTCGCGTCGAGGAGTTCGGGCCAGCCCACGCCCTCCCCCAGCGTGCCCTCGACGGTGGAGACCAGGTGCACCAGACCGGGGTGCTTCTCGACCACGCAGAGGTCGGGGACGGTGACGCTGCCGGTGGCGCAGACCTGGCCGAGGTCATTGCGGACCAGGTCCACGATCATCACGTTCTCGGCGTGGTCCTTGTCCAGCAGGTCGTGCTCGGTGCGGCCGGTGCCCTTGATCGGTCCGGAGGAGACCGTACGGCCGTCGCGGCGCAGATAGAGCTCGGGCGAGGCGGTGGCGATCTCGACACCGTGTCCGGGCAGCCGGATCGTCCCCGCGTACGGGGCCGGGTTGCCCCGGGCGAGCAGTCCGGTGAGGGCGTCGATGTCGCTGCGGGCCGGGTCGGGCAGCGGTGCGGACAGCACGCGGCAGAGATTGGCCTGGTAGACCTCGCCGGCCGCGATGTGTTCGCGGATGCGGCGGACTCCGGCCGTGTAGGCGTCCCGGTCGAGCGAGCTGTGCCAGGTGTCGCGCTGCGGGCCGAGCCAGCCGTCGGTGCACGGTGGTGCGGGGTCGGGGCTGACGTGCTCGAAGCGGGCGCAGGTGAGCCGGCCCTCGAAGTCGTACGCGACGGCCCAGAAGCCACCGGAGTCGAGCGCCGCCGGATCCGAGGTGACCTCGCGCAGTCCCGTCGCCAGGCGGCCGCCGAAGCGGGCGATCGGGGCGGTGGGGTCGAGGGCGGTGGTGCGGCCGGACACGGTTCTCCTGCGCGGACTCGGGTGCTGCTCCGCGCGGACGTGGGCGCGGGGGCGGGGGATGGGTCGGTGGCTGAAGTGTAGGTCGGTGAGGGCGGGCGGTGCGGTCCGCACGCCGTCCGGCTTCCGGCTTCCGGCTCACGGCTCACGGCTCACGGCTCACGGCAGTGGTCGGCTTCGGTCGCGCGGTGGTCGCGCAGCGGGTCGGTGGCCGGCCGGCGATCGGTCGGTGGCGTTCGGTGGTCGGTCGGCGGAGCGCCGGCGGGGTCGGGAGGAGCAGGGAGCCCGGCGGTCGGTCCGCCGGGTCCGCAGGTCGGCTGCGGTTACCCCGCAGGTCATCCGTGCGAGTGGCGGTACGGGCGGCCGCGCGGCCGGGAGCGGTGCGCCCGGGAGGGGGCCCGGCGGGCTGACGAAGCACCACCTCCGGGGCACTCCGGCGGCACGCTGCGGGAACGGAATTTGAGCTGGCCGAGGTTTCCGCTAAAGTTCAACACGTCGCCGGGACACGGAGCCGCAGGAAAGCGGTGAAGGGCCCCGGGAGACAGGCGGACGTGGCTCAGTTGGTAGAGCATCACCTTGCCAAGGTGAGGGTCGCGAGTTCGAATCTCGTCGTCCGCTCGATGGAGAACAGGGTAGGATCGTTCTCCTCAGTTGCCTGGTGGAGTGGCCGAGAGGCGAGGCAACGGCCTGCAAAGCCGTGTACACGGGTTCAAATCCCGTCTCCACCTCCAAGAGGTTCCCCTGGTTCGCCAGGGGACCTCCCCGCGCGATTAGCTCAGCGGGAGAGCACTACCTTGACACGGTAGGGGTCACTGGTTCAATCCCAGTATCGCGCACCTGCGGCATCCTTTCGGGGCCTGACGTAGCACCGCCTCATCAGGCGCGATTAGCTCAGCGGGAGAGCACTACCTTGACACGGTAGGGGTCACTGGTTCAATCCCAGTATCGCGCACAGCAAGATC
>NZ_JBHJVK010000130.1:0-10435 GCF_042264695.1 Kitasatospora sp. NPDC056138
GAGCATGACGTCGGTCATGGACCAGTGGATCATTGCGACCGAGCTGGCCGGCTTCGACTCGAAGTCGCGCACCAGGCGCCGGTGGAGCATGAGCGCGCCCAGGGTGGAGAGTCGGCCCGGGGCGCGGTGACCAGGTTTTCCCTGGTTCCGTTTCCCCGGACCGCTCACCGAACCGGACGTGCGACTCTCACCGCATCCGGCTCTCCACGGGTTGCTGCCGGTGGATCGATGATCTTATGCGGCCCACGGCGTCGGGATGCTCAGGCCTCGCCAGCGGTAGCGGGTGACCGTCACCGCGGCGATGTTGAACAACTCGACTCCGTCCAAGGCGATCTGCCGCCAGCCCTGGGGGCCTTTGAACTGTCGGCGCAGAGCCGTCCACGTCATGCGCCGCCGATAAGTGATCATGTTGACCACTCGCCACCACACGAACGAACGCAGAGCGTTGAACGTGTGTTTGGCGACGGCATGCTTGAAGTAGTTGGCCCAGCCGCGCAGGATCTGATTGATCCTCGACAGTACGGCGGCGAACGGGACCTGGGACCTCCTGTGGGTCAGTGCCCTGATCTTCCGCTTCAACTCGCGGACAGGCTTGTCCGCGATGAACGTATAGACGTAGCACTTGTCCGTTCCCCGTTTGCGCATCCACTTGATGTGGAAGCCGAGGAAGTCGAACCCGTCAGCCATGTGCACCACGCGTGTCTTGGACGGCGACAGGCGCAGTCCAAGCGGGGCGAGAACCTCGCCGATCTCCGTTCTCAACGCCTCCACGTGGTGGCGTTCGCCCCTGACCAGCACGACGAAATCGTCCGCGTAGCGCACGATCCGCCAGTTGGGCAGGTTCTTGGCCACCCGCGTGAAGCGGCGAGAGTCGCTGGACATCGTCCCGCCCGGCTTCCACGGCCCCATCACGTGCTCGTCGAGCGCGGACAGAGCGATGTTGGCCAGCAGCGGGGAGAGGACTCCGCCTTGCGGGGTGCCGGTCTCGGACGGTTCCATCAGCCCGGTCTCCCGCAGGATCCCGGCCTTGAGGAACGCCTTGACCAGGGCGAGCACGCGCTTGTCCTTGACTCGGGAGCGCACCCGGTCCATCAGGGCCGTGTGGTCGATTGAGTCGAAGCACGCCTCGATGTCCGCATCCAGGACTTGGCGGTAGCCTTGGGTGCCCCAGAAATGGATCTCGGCGATCGCGTCGTGTGCCCTCCGGTCGGGTCGGAACCCGTAAGAGACCGACTCGAAGTCGGCCTCGAAGATGGGCTCCAGCACCAGTTTCAGTGCTGCCTGGACCACGCGGTCGGCCACGGTGGGGATGCCGAGGCTCCTCAGCTTCCCGCCGTGCTTGGGAATCGTCCGTTCGCGCACCGGCAGCGGACGGAACGTCCGCTGCCGTAACTGCTCACGCAGTTGGTTCAGGAACACCTCCACGCCCACCTGCTCGGCGATGGAGCGGACCGTGGCCCGGTCCACGCCAGCGGTGCGGGCACCGGTGTTGCCGGCGACCCGGTCCCACGCCATCGCGAGGAACCTGCGGTCGCACACCAGGTGGTACAGATCATCGAAGCGGCAGCCGGGATCGGCCGCCGCCCAGCGGTGCAGTTTGGCCTGCATCTCCCGTACCCGCAGCGGACGCACCAGCGGCGCGGCGTGCTGCACGGCCGGGGTCTCCACCCCGGCGTCTTCGAGCATTGCAGTCCCCTTCTACTTGTAACCCGCTGCCGCCCTTCGCCATGTACGCGGCTTTCCCGCGCTCGGACTACTACGGCGGCTCCGCCCCGCCCCGGCCCGTTCGGCCGACGATGGGCCCAGCCCGGATCTCCGCGCCGGATGCGCGGCCCGTGGCGGGACCGGGACGGTTCCCGTGTTCACTTGTGATCGCTTGTCGGAGTAGGCGCCCGGCTATACCCCGGCGGCATCGCCACGGTTACGCCGCAGACCTTCACCGTGGCCTTGCACGGCAGCGAACAAGACCACCACGCAAGTCGCCCGCCCGAAGAACGAGGCGGGCGTGCACCGCTCCCAGCCCAGATCCGCCAGATTCGAGCTGGTGGGATTGGTTACGAGGCTTCACACACCGGTTTCTCGCGTACACCTCTCCGTCTCGCTCGCCGGGCCCACAGCCATCTGGCAGTACTGGCCCCGCCCCGGCTTTGTCAGGGCTGCCTCCCGCCCTCCCCGGCACCTCCCAGGTCAGGCTGCCCTCAGCTTCAACCCCACTGCTGCGACAGCGGGTTGGTGCAGGTCTCTCACCTCCACACGATCAACAAGCGCCTCACGGCGCACCCGCTCGACCACCCATCGCTTGGGCACCGGCGTGAACCCTCGAGCGCCGGGCTCGCGCTGGACGATCTCGACGTCGATGCCGAGAGCGGCACCGTGCTCGACCACCGCGTTCTTGAAGCCGGCGTCCACCCACGCCTTCGTCACCGTGGGCGCGGCGTGGACGACCCTGTGCAGCAGGCTGATCCCGATCGCATTGTCGTGGACACTGACCGCGACCACAACGACGGCGACGATCAGGCCGAGCACGTCGGTGGCGATGCCCCGCTTGCGGCCCGGACTCTTCTTTCCCGGGGCGAGCCCGGTCGTCTCCTTGGGCGCGTTCGTCGAGGCGCGTACCGTCTGGGAGTCCAGGACGACGGCGGTGGGGTCCTCGTGCCGCCTCCGGCTCTCACTGACCTGCCAGCGCAGCAGGTCATAGATGGCCTCGGTGGTGCCGTCATCGCGCCACGTGCCGAAGTAGTAGTGGACGGCGCTGGGTGGCGGGAGGTCGTGCGGCAGGTAGCGCCACTGACAGCCGGTCCGGGCCTGATACACGATCGCGTTCACGATCTCCCGCAGGTCGTACCTGCCCTGATGGCCGCTGACCGACGGATGCGCGCCCTTCCACGCCGTCAGCACCGGCCGGATCAGCTCCCATCGCTCATCCGGCAGATCGCTCAGGTACGGGACGCGCTCACCCATACCCCCACTTCACCGCAACGTGGCAGGAAGTCAACACCCTCGCTGAAAACCGCACTTCACTAGAGCAGGGACGAGCCAGCCAGTTTTACCATGTGACGCCATCTCAGGTCAGGTTGGACAGGAGGGCGTACGTGAATACGGCCGTCACCCAGGTCCACAGGAGGGCGAGGCCGATGTGTCCGGCGGTACGGAAGCGGTCTCCGCGCCACAGGGTGGGTGAGAAGTAGACGAATTCAAACGCCCAGCGGGTGCCCCAGAACAGGGTCTGGCCCGCCAGCAGAGCAGTACCGAGGGAGGTACGGGTCAGAAGCTCGGGGGCGTAGCACAAGGGCAGCAGACCGAGCAGGACACAGGTCAGCCCGATGAAGAACAGGTGCGCGTAGTTGACCTGGCGGGTCAGCAGGCTGGTGCCGGCGAGGTCGGCGGGCCAGTTGACCAGGCGGGGCAGGAGGAGGTGGAAGGCACCCATGGCGGTAAGGGCGAACCCTACGAGCCGGAGTTGGGCCTCCAGGGTGAACAGGTGGCTCACTCGGGGCTCCGCTGGAAGGCGAAGGCCGTAACCAGGGTGGCGATCTGCCGTTCGGTGACGGCGCGCAGGCCTGCGCTATGGGCGAGGCGGAGCCATTCGCGGCGGGGCAGGAAGTGCCAGGCCCCAGGGCCGAAGACGGCGGTGTTGGACCAGTCGCGGAGGTGCTCCACCAGGACGAGTGTGCCGCCGGGGCGCAGAGCGCGAGTAATCTCTGCGAACAGCGTCTCCCGGTCGGTTGCCAGGCGCAGTTCGTGGAGCGCGAAGACCGCGAACGCGGTGTCCTGCGAGCCGGTGGCGACAGGCAGCCGGGAAGGTCGGCCGGGCAGTGTCTCGGGACGCGGGGGCACCCGTCGGCGGGCGCGCCGGATCGAGCCTTCGGTGGTGATCGCCGGGTCGTAGAGGTCGACAACGGTATGGGAAGTCCCGGGGTGACGGGCACCCAATGGATGGCTGGTCTCGTCGAGACCGGTCGATACCACGAGATGGTCGCCGGGACCGTCCGGCAGCAGCTCGGACAGCCAATCGAGGGAGTACAGCTCGGAGTGGTCGTACACCCACCAGCTGGCGGCAGTGCTGCTGACGAGCAGGGCGGCCGCGGTCAGCGCGCCCGTGCGGGCGAGCGCGGCCGGGACACGGGGAAGACGCGTCGCGAGGGCGAGGCCGCCGGCCATGGCGAACAGCCCGCTGGCGTACATGGGCCAGTTGTAGGCGAGCACCTCGCGAACGCCGGAGGGGCGCGGGGGTGGCGGGACGGTAGGTGCGCTCACAGGGATCCCCCGTCCAGGGACCGCCGGTAGCCGCATTCCCAGCCGTACTGAAGGTCGCTCACGTGGAAGGCGTTGGCGAGGACGGGCCTGGTTCCGGCGAACGGTCCACATTCGAAGAAGGTCAGGGTGGGAACGTCGACCGCGACCGCGACCGGATCCCAGTGCGTACGGGTGGCCTTGACCACGATCACCGACCGGGTCTCCGGCTCGTACTCGAAGGTGTACGGGAGCGGGCCCGCGTACCGGCGGGCGTCCTTGGCGCTGGCGAACGGGCTGCCCTCGGGGAGTGGGGCGGGGGTGTTCGCCAGGTCGGCGCGGACGTGGAGGTCGGCTTGGCCGTCGGCGCTGATCACCTTGAACTCAAGGGTCCGGTCGACCACCCGGGTGCCGATGCGGGCGAGGTGGTAGTTGTAGCGGGAGAAGAGGTTTCCGCCGAGGACCATCATCCGGTGGTCGGTGTCGCTGCGCAGGATACGCAGGCCGCGCATGGTGCGGCCGCCGGGGGTGGAGAAGCGAGTGAAGACCCGGTAGCCGGTAAGGATGAAGTCCCGGCCGAGGCCGGCGGGAAGAAACGACGGGCGCAGTGCCCTTGCGTCGACAACCGCGGCGGCGACGAAGCCGTGCTCGACGCCGTCCGCGTCGCGGTAGGTGTCGAGGGTGAGCCCGGGAGGGACCAGGGGGGCGAGCAGCTCAGGTGGCAGCGCGTAGGTGAGTACGAGGGAATGCGCGAAAGATGTCTGCATCGGCAGGGGGTGGCGTTGCAGCAGGTACTTCATGAGTCGATCCTCTCGGCGGTCGCGCCGGGTGGTGCGACCGGACTGTGCGGTCGACGACCGGTAGCAGCAGTCCTGCTTGTGGGCTGGCCGTCGGCAGGGTGGCATGACTTCGGAGAATCGGAGCAGTGCCGCCCAGCGCGCGCTTGAGGCACGCCGGGCGTCGACGCTCGGATCGTCCGGCTGCAGGCCAGGTCAGGGCTGCCCGGTCGTCAGGTGGGATCGCTCGCTTCGGCCCTGCGCCACTTGGTGTGGCGCAGCACGACCTGTTCGGGGCAGACGGCACTGAGGAAACGTCCGACGCACATGGCCAACCGCTCCTCGGCCAGCGCGTAGAGGATGCGGTTGCCGTCCCGCCGTTCGGTGACCAGTCCTGCCCCCTTGAGCACCCCGAGGTGCCGGGAGATGGACGGCGCGCTGATCGCGAACCGGCTCGCGATCTCCCCGGCCGCGAGCTCACCGTCCCGCAGATCCTCAAGAATCTGACGTCTCGTAGGGTCAGCCAGTGCGCGGAATGCACCTGCCTCGTCCTCGCGTACTGTGCTCATGCAGAAGAATTTAGCACATTAGCTAACTATGAAAGAAGGTGGTGGTGCTGAGTCCTGCTCGGCACCACCAACCCCAGACAGCCCGTCAACGCCGGCCAGGGCGCGCGTGCAGATCCACCCCGCGAAACCCTGGGCCCAGCACCGCTCGGGAGCAGCCACAGAGACCCCAGAAGTCGAGCAGAAATCAAACAGGAGCGCTTCAATCGAAGCGCTCCTGTTCGAGTCAAATTCGAACGCACCCGGTCGCACCCGCTCCCGACAGGGTCGGCAACGGAATGACGAACGACCAGTGGCACTCTCGTGCAGACCATCAGCCCGGCCCGGCCCGGTTCAGCCCAGCCGCGTCGTGGCGTAGGCCTCGATGGCGTCCCGCGAGCGGACGTGCATCTGCGGCCCCGGCGACGCCACCGGCAAGACCGTCGGAGCCGCCGTGGAGTACGCGGTCGTCCCCTCCCACCACGGGCGCATCGCCGCCACCGTGCCGCTGCGCGGCGGCCGACCCGGAGACGTCCTGTACGAAGTCGACTGGGACAGCCCCCGCCCCCGCACCAGCGGCACAACCGGCACACCGTCGTCGAATTGCGCCTCACCCCCCACAACAACCCTGACCGGACACAGCCGCCCGATGTGACCGGAAGCGATACCTGGCCACCGGCAGGGCCAGTTGGCCACAGCGCCACTTGAAGCGGAGCCCCGACCAAGGCTGCCCCGCCTGACGGGACCCCGGCCGTGCGGCAGGACTGCTACCGGACCGGACCGGCCAGCGTCTCGATCGGGCCCAGGTCGGGATTGGGCTCGCGGGTGATACTCGCAAGCTCCTCGGGCGGCTCACTCCCGGCCCTGACGATCGTCACGTAGGCCTTCGCCTCCTGCAGGCTCATCCGCGGAGCCTGCTTGCGCAGGTGCTGCATGGCGGCGGCGGTCCCGACGGAGTCCGCGAGGTGCCGGACGTCCGCGGCGAGGGGGTCGGGCACCCTGATGCCCTTGGCCTGCCAGAGATAGTCCTCCTCCCAGTCATCGGTCAAACGGCTGCCGGGAATGAAGTGGATGCTCCCATCCTCCCGGTCGACCAGAAAAGGGCCGCCGAGAAGGTTCCCGCGCAGAGCAGGGTTGCGGGCGCCCTCCGCCGACGTCCAGTAAGCAAGCCACCCGACCGACCGCTCCTCGACCGCGTAGACGGCCAGCTCCGGGATCAGCCTCGCCCAAGCCCAGGTCGGCCGCTCCCGCGCCAGCAAGGACTCAACCAGCTCGACCGCTCGTTCCTTGGAAATCACGCTCCCCATCCTTCACTCCGAGTCAACCGGTTTCGGCGCACCCGGTCGTCGATCCGGCGCCGTACGGCACTCGACGCGGGACGCCAACCATCGCTGCCGAGACTGGCCAACTACCACCTCCAACCCGGATCACCACCTGCACAAGGCCGTCCAACCAGTGGCCAACTATCCACACCCGACCGGTCCCACCCCGGACCGGCGGGACGGGTCACAGCCGGCTGCGGCGCACCGTCGGCCGGGCGGGCGGGGCCTGGCCTGCGCGCAGCGTGAGGGCCGCGGTGCGGGTGCGCTCCAGCCAGCTCATGACCTGGCGCAGCGTTGCGGGGTCGAGGTGGCGGGTGAGGTCGCGGACGGCCTGGTGGTCGTCGTCGGTCAGCGTGTAGAGGCCGGCGCGCTCCAGGGCGGTGTAGAGGGGCTGGGCGGCG
Source organism: Kitasatospora sp. NPDC056138 (assembly GCF_042264695.1). Classification (NCBI taxonomy): domain Bacteria; kingdom Bacillati; phylum Actinomycetota; class Actinomycetes; order Kitasatosporales; family Streptomycetaceae; genus Kitasatospora; species Kitasatospora sp. NPDC056138. The sequence goes on from NZ_JBHJVK010000130.1 coordinate 7,278, forward strand.
GTGCCCGCGAGGCGGCGGTGGGCGGCGTCGGTGGTCTGTCGGGCCTGGTGGGCGGCCTCGCGGGCGCACTCGGCGACGTCCCGGCGGTGGCGTTCGGCGCGCAGCGCGTGCTGGAGGGCGGTGTCGTGGTCGGGGTCGCAGTTGTCGGCGCGGGTTTCGGCGGTGTGGTCGCGTACGCGCTGCCACTCGGCGCAGACGGTGGCCGCGGTGGCGTGGGCGGCCTCGTCTCCGGCGTCGGCGTGCCGGTCGGCGGCGCGCTCCTCGTCCCAGGCCCTGCGCAGGGCCTGCTGGACGGTCTCCAGGGTCATCCCCGCCGCCCGGCGGCGGCCCATCGACGTGCTGCCGGGCCGCGAGCCCGAACCGCTGGCCGCCTGGCTCGCCGGCCACCCTGAGGTAGAGATCATCTGCAGGGACCGCGGCGGGGCCTATGCCGAGGGTGCCCGCACCGGCGCCCCGCAGGCGACGCAGATGGCCGACGGCTGGCATCTGTGGAAGAACCTCGGCGAAGCGGTGGAGAAGACCGTAGAAGCCCATCACGCCTGCGTCCGGACGGTGTTCGCGAACACCGTACCGGCAACGCCGCCACCCGGAGACGACATCTGTCAGACTCCGCCGCCCGCAGCCGACTCTACGCTCGATGTCTGCGGCCGGGAACGCCGCCTGGTGACGCGAACGAAGGAGCGGTACGCCGCCGTACAGCAACTTCTGGCTGACGGCAGCTCGCTGGAGGGAATCTGCCGGACACTCCGGCTGGACCGGTCCACCGTGCGCCGCTTCGCCCGCGCCACCAGCATCGACGAGCTGCTCTTCAACGCGATGAACAGAGTCAGCATTCTCGACCCGTACACGGCCCATCTCCATCAGCGGTGGAACGACGGCTGCCGTGACATCGCACAACTCCACGAGGAAATCCGAGCCCTGGGATTCCGGGGCAGCATCCAGACCATCCGGCGCTACATTCGCCCCTTCAAATCCTTCACCGCCGCGCCGACAGAACCGCGTCCGGCTCCGCGGCCCCGCCGCATCGTCAGATGGATCATGACGAACCCTGGCAACCTCCCGGACGAGGACGCCCTCGCGCTCAAAGAGATCCGTGCCGGCTGTCCCGAACTGGACGCGGTCGCCCAGCACGTCCGCGACTTCGCAACGATGATGCGGGACCTGACCGGCAGCGAACTCCCCGCCTGGATGGAACGCGTCGAACACGACAACCTCCCCGCACTGCACTCCCTGGGCAACGGCCTGCGCCGGGACCAGGACGCCGTCATCGCCGGCCTGTCCAGCTCCTGGAGCTCCGGCCAGGTCGAGGGCCAGAACACGAGAGTCAAACGGATCAAAAGGGACGGGTACGGCCGGGCCAACTTCGACCTCCTCCGCACCCGCATCCTGCACAGATCCTGACCCACCCGATCACAAGATCAGCGGCTGAGCCTGACTACCGCCCATCTCCCGCCACAGCGATTCCGCGTCCACTTGCGATCGATACGCCCAAAAGATCTCCAGCTTGCCGGAGTGCGTGCCGAGCTGACCAGTGATGTCCAGACCAGACAGCATGCGCGGCCGCGACCATTCGTGCGTAAACAGCGCGACCGGCTCACCGTCGGCCCGGCCGTATCCGAGGTAGGCGACCCAGCAAGCGTTCTGCATTCGCAGGAGGTAGCCGGCGGATTGCTCCAGCAGGTCCTGCATCGTGACGTTTTCATCGACTACCCACACGCCCTCATGTGGGGCGTCGACGTCATCTCCCATGCACACGCTGTCTCGGGTCAGCACGACTCTCATGGCAACAAAGCTACCAGATTATCGTCATCATGACGATAATCTGGGGCCCGTTCATCATGGTCACATGATCGTCGCCAGAGCCGCCAATTCCCCATGCCAAACGCCAGACAATTCCCCACCCTCTCGTGTCCGGTCGTTGACCCGAACCGTCCTGACGGGGTCAATCGTCCTTGCTGGGTCGGGCCGCGGCTGAGCCTCCGCCCTTCAGCACAACAGACCGTGCTGGAGACCTTTCACCGGCTCGGCACCACCGGCGAGGGCATCGAACAGTTCCGCATGGTCGCGCTGGACATACCGACGGAAGCGGACATCGAGCGGATCCGCAAGCTGTTGGAACACGGCAACGCGAAAGGTTGGTGGCACCGGGGAGAAGGATGTGTCACTGCCGCCTGGAGGGCCAGCGCAGGCCTCAACCGCCACCGCAGGACCCGGCCGTGACCGACACCGCTCCAAGCGCACGCAAACCCTCACCGCCGCCGCGAAGGCGAAGTCGCAGGCCAAGACCCCGGCCGCCGAACAAGCCATCCGGCGGCTGATCAAGCGCGGCGAGGCGATCACCTTCCAGGCCGTCCAGCGCGAGGCCGGCGTCTCCCACGCCTTCCTCTACAACCACCCCGACCTGCGCGGACGCATCGAACAGCTGCGAGCCCAGGCCCGCCCCCTCCCCGCACCGGCGATCCCTGCGGACGCGGAGAGCACCCTCGTCCTCGCCCTGACCAGCCAGATCACCCGGCTCAAGAAGCAGCACCGCCAGGAGATCCAGGCACTACGGGACGCACTGGAACCGGCCCACGGCGAGAACCTCGACCTCCGCCGCGAGCTCAACCGCCGCGGCTCGCCTGGCCAGGTTCAGCCCAGCTGACCTGCAGGACATCAATCGCCGTGGGAACCATGATCGATTGGAGGGGTTTGCGAAACGAGGATCGGGTCACGCGTTCGTCAGCGGGCAGTCGCACTCCTCGTCGCACAAGCACGCGCCGCACGCGGCGCACAACTCCTGGCTGTCCCGGCAGAACCGCGGCGGGTAGGTCATCTCCTCCCCGCACCAACCGCACGTCCTGGAGTCGAGGATGTCGCCCTGGCCGCCGCCCTGCTGCTGATTCGCCACGGACAAAACGTAGCGGACAAGATCAACCCTTGCATCTATGTCTTCGACGTCACCACCAGGGCGATCGCCTGGACCGATCGCCTCGACCGCGACCGAACACCGTCGATCCCCGGACATGAGCTGGCCGGAGTGGTCACCGCCCTCGGCTACGGCACGACGGGTCTCTCGGTGGAACAGCGCGTGTTCGGCCTCACCGACTGGCATCGCGACGGCACCCTCGCCGAGTACGCGGCCGTCGAGGCACGCAACCTCGCGCCGTTGCCGGGCG
>NZ_JBHJVK010000131.1:0-9409 GCF_042264695.1 Kitasatospora sp. NPDC056138
ACCGCGTCGAAAGCCCCGGCGAACACCGGGAACGCCCCGTACAGCTCGGCGCCCATCCCGACCCGCTGACTCCCCTGCCCCGTGAACAGGAACGCCGTCCGGCCGGCCGAACCCGCGACACCCGTCACCGACAGAGCCGAAGCCTCACCCCGCGCCAGAGCCTCCAACCCGGCACGCAGCTCCGCACCATCCGCACCGACCACCACCGCACGGTGCTCGAACGAACCACGCGTACTCACCAGCGAGAAAGCCACATCCGCCGGCGACAGCCCGGACCGCTCCTCAAGATGCGCCGACAGCCGACCCGCCTGCCCCCGCAACGCCTCAACCGAACGACCCGACAGCACCCACGGCACCACCGACGCCGCAGACGCCGCAGACGCCGGTCCTGCGACCGGCTTGGCGGACGGCTTGGCGTCGAGGGCCGGCGGCTGCTCGATGATGGTGTGGGCGTTGGTGCCACTGATGCCGAAGGAGGACACGGCGGCGCGGCGCGGACGCCCGGCCTCCGGCCACGGCCGGGCCTCCGTCAGCAGCTCCACCGCACCGGCAGACCAGTCCACGTGGGTGGACGGCTCGCCGACGTGCAGGGTCTGCGGCAGCGTGCCGTGGCGCATCGCCATGACGACCTTGATGATGCCCGCGACACCGGCGGCGGCCTGGGTGTGGCCCAGGTTGGACTTCACCGAGCCGAGCCAGAGCGGCTGCTCCTCGGAGTGCTCCTGACCGTAGGTGGCCAGCAGTGCCTGCGCCTCGATCGGGTCACCGAGCGTCGTACCCGTACCGTGCGCCTCGACCAGGTCGACCTCGTCGGCCGACAGTCCGGCGGAGGCCAGGGCCTGCCGGATCACCCGCTGCTGCGAAGGGCCGTTCGGGGCGGTCAGGCCGTTGGACGCGCCGTCCTGGTTGATCGCGGAACCGCGCACGATCCCGAGTACCGGATGCCCGTTGCGCCGCGCGTCCGACAGCCGCTCCACCAGCAGCATGCCCGCGCCCTCGGCCCAGCCGGTGCCATCGGCGTCGTCGGAGAAGGACTTGCAGCGGCCGTCGGCGGCCAGCCCGCGCTGGCGGCTGAAGTCGACGAACGTGTCGGGGGTGGACATCACGGTCACACCGCCGGCCAGCGCCAGCGAGCACTCCCCGGCGCGCAGCGCCTGGATCGCCCAGTGCAGCGCGACCAGCGAGGACGAGCAGGCGGTGTCCACGGTGACCGCCGGGCCCTCAAGACCGAGCGCATAGGCCACCCGGCCGGACGCGATGCTGCCGGCGCTGCCGGTGCCCAGATAGCCCTCGACGCCCGGGGGGATGGCGGGGAGGCGGGAGATGTAGTCGTGGTACATCACGCCCGCGAAGACGCCGGTGCGGCTGCCGCGTACGGACTCCGGGTCGATGCCGGCCCGCTCGAACGCCTCCCAGGACGTCTCCAGCAGCAGCCGCTGCTGCGGGTCCATCGCCAGCGCCTCACGCGGCGAGATCCCGAAGAAGCCCGGGTCGAACTCGCTCGCGTTGTGCAGGAACCCGCCCTCCGCCGTGTAGGAGGTGCCGGGGTGGTCCGGGTCCGGGTGGTAGAGGTTCTCGACGTCCCAGCCACGGTCGGTGGGGAACGGCGAGATGCCGTCCGTACCGGAGGCGATCATGCGCCACAGGTCCTCGGGGGAGCGCACCCCGCCCGGGTAGCGGCAGGCCATGCCGACGATCGCGATCGGGTCCCCCGCGTGGCTCGCCAGTACCGGCGCCGCCTCGGCGGCCGCCTCGCGCAGCCCCAGTGCCTCGGTGAGCAGGTAGTCGGCGAGGGCGGTGGGAGTCGGATAGTCGAAGACCACGGTGGCCGGGAGCCGGACACCGGTCGCGGTGTTCAGGCGATTGCGCAGCTCGACCGAGGTCAGCGAGTCGAAGCCGGTCTCCCGGAAGGCCTTCCCCGGGTCGACGGAGTGCGGGCCGGCGTGGCCGAGGACGAGAGCGACCTGGGTACGGACCAGGTCCAGCAGTGCTCGCTGCTGGTCCTCCTCGCCCAGGCCGAGCAGACGGGCCAGCAGTGTCGCACCCGCTGCCGACGCTCCGGCCTCGGCCGCCCGGCGGGCCGGACTGCGGACCAGGCCTGCGAGTACGGAGGGCAGTTGGCCGACCCTCGCCTGGACGCGCAGCCCTGCCTGGTCGAGGTGGATCGGTACCAGTACGGCAGCGTCCTGGACGAGAGCAGCGTCGAACAGGGCGAGCCCCAGCTCGGCGGTGAGCGGGGCGACACCGCCGCGCGCCATCCGCCGGACGTCGGCCTCGTCGAGGGTGCCCGCCATGCCACCCGCCCACAGGCCCCAGGCGAGGGAGGTCGCCGGGAGGCCGGCGGCACGACGCTGGACGGCGAGGGCGTCCAGGAAGCTGTTCGCCGCTGCGTAGTTGGCCTGACCGGCAGCACCGAACAGACCGGCGGCGGAGGAGAACAGCACGAACGCGGAGAGGTCGTGATCCTTCGTCAGCTCGTGCAGGTTCCACGCCGCGTCGACCTTCGGACGCAGCACGGTGTCCAGACGCTCGGGGGTGAGCGAGGAGACCACACCGTCGTCCAGCACACCGGCCGTGTGCACGACCGCCGTCAGACGGTACCCGGCCAGCAGAGCGGCGAGCGCCTCACGGTCCGCGACGTCACAGGCCGCGAACACCGGCTCCGCACCCAGCTCCCGCAGACTGTCCGCGAGTTCCGCTGCACCCTCCGCCTGCGCCCCACGGCGCGAGACCAGCAGAAGCCTGCGCGCACCGTACTCACTCACCAGATGCCGCGCGAACAGCGCACCCAGCGTGCCCGTCGCACCCGTCACCAGCACCGTACCCTCAGGATCCAGCACCGGCCGCTCGGCCCCGACAGCCGAAGGCACCCGCCCGAGACGGAGCGCCAGCGCCTTGCCTGCCCGGACCGCCAGCTGCGGCTCACCACAGGCGAGCGCACCGGGCAGTACGCGGAGCGAAGCCTCGTCCTCGTCCAGGTCGAGCAGGACGATCCGCCCCGGATTCTCCGACTGCGCCGAACGCAGCAGACCCCACACCGCAGCCGACGCCAGATCCGGCACCGACTCCTCAGCAGAGGCCGCCACCGCACCACGCGTCACCACCACCAGGCGGGAACCAGCGAACGCCTCCTGCGCCAGCCAGCCCTGCACCAGGCCGAGGGCCTTGCCCACGGCGGCCCGGACGTCGGCGGCCGACTGCTCCGCACCGCCGCCGAAGCCGAGCGGCAGGAACACGGTCCCGGGGGCCTGGCCGTCAGCGTCGAGGCGTGCTGCCAGGGCGTCCAGATCCTGCGGCGTGTCGACGCCGTGGCCTGCGACGAGCATGGCGGTGGCCAGGCCGAGCCGGTCGGTTCCCACGATGGTGTGACGCTCGGCGGCGCCGTCGGCGGGCTCGGGCAGCACAACGGCGGTCCACTCCACGCCGAAGAGCGAGTCCTTCGGCGCAGCGGCGCGGCTTCCGGCGCTCCGGAGCCGGCCGGCGACCACCGGACGGAGCGTCAGGTTCTCCACCGAGCAGACCGGCGCGCCCGAGGCGTCGAACGTGGTCAGTGCGACGGAGTCCGGGCCCGTGGGCACGAGCCGCACCCGCAGCGCGGCGGCGCCCACGGCGTGCAGCGAGACGCCGGCCCAGGAGAACGGGAGGCGTCCCTGACCCCGGTCGGACTCGCTGTCCAGGACACCGCCCAGCGCGGTCGCGTGGAGGGCGGAGTCCAGGAGTGCCGGGTGCAGGCCGAACCCGGACGCGGCTGCAGCCGCCTCCTCCGGCAGGGCGATCTCCGCGAAGACCTCCTCGCCGCGTACCCAGGCCGCCCCGAGGCCCCGGAAGGTGGGACCGTAGCCGAAGTCGGAATCGGCCAGGCCCTCGTAGAAGCCGGACAGGTCGACTGCCCGGGCGTCGACCGGCGGCCACACCCCAGGATCGAAGTCGGCCCGGCGCTCGGCCTCGGTGGCGCCGCGCGAGGAGGAGAGCAGACCGTCGGCGTGCCGGGTCCACGGCTCCTCGTCGTCGGCGTCCTCCGGGCGGGAGTACACGGTCAGCTGCCGCACGCCCGCACCCTCGGGCCGTCCGACCCACAACTGCACCTGAACGCCGCCGCGTTGCGGCAGCACCAGCGGTGCCTCAAGGGTCAGCTCCGCCAGCCGGTCGCAGCCGACGTGGTCGCCGGCCCGGATCGCCAGTTCGACGAAGGCGGTACCCGGGAGCAACACGGTTCCGCCGACGGCGTGATCGGCCAGCCACGGGTGGGACTGGAGCGAGAGCCGACCGGAGAAGAAGAACCCGTCACCGTCGGCGAGGGCAACCGCGGCACCCAGCAGCGGGTGGTCGGCCGACCCCAGGCCGATCGCACGGGCGTCACCCACGAGTGGTGCGGTGCGATCGATCCAGTACGCCTGACGCTGGAAGGCGTAGGTGGGCAGGTCGACGCGGTGCGCGCCGGTACCCGCGAACACCGCCTGCCAGTCGAGCCCGGCACCCCGGACGTGCAGCTGTGCCAGTGCGGTCGTGAAGCTGAGCGCCTCGGCGCGGTCACGGCGCAGGACCGGCGCGAACACCGCCGCCTCCTCCGCCACACACTCCTGCCCCATCGCCGAGAGCGTGCCGTCCGGACCCAGCTCCACGAACGTACGGACGCCCTCACCCTCCAGCACCTGGATCGCGTCGTGGAACCGGACCGCCTCGCGGACGTGGCGGACCCAGTACTCGGGGGTGACCAGCTCGTCGGCGACCTTGCCGGTCAGGGTGGAGACGATCGGGATCCTCGGCTCCTGGAAGGTCAGACCCTCCGCGACCGTACGGAACTCCGCCAGCATCGGCTCCATCAACGGCGAGTGGAACGCGTGGCTGACCATGAGCCGCTTGGTCTTCCGGCCATCAGCGGCCAGCTTCTCCGCAACCTCGAGAACCGCCTGCCCGGCGCCGGAAATCACCACCGACGACGGCCCGTTGACCGCCGCGACACCCACCTCGGCCGTCAGCAGCGGCAGGACCTCCGCCTCGGACGCCTGCACCGCCACCATCGCACCACCGGCGGGCAGCGCCTGCATCAGCCGGCCACGCGCCGCGACCAGAGCCGCAGCATCCGCCAGGGAGAGGACCCCGGCGACGTGCGCGGCCGCCAGCTCACCGATCGAGTGACCCGCCAGGAAGTCCGGCCGGACACCCCACGACTCGGCCAGGCGGAACAGCGCCACCTCGACCGCGAACAGCGCAGGCTGCGCGTACTCGGTCCGGTCCAGCAGACCGCCCTCACCCGCGAACACCACCTCCCGCAGCGGACGCTCCAGGTGCCCATCCAGCTCGGCACAGACCGCGTCGAAAGCCCCGGCGAACACCGGGAACGCCTCGTACAGCTCGGCGCCCATCCCGACCCGCTGACTGCCCTGCCCCGTGAACAGGAACGCCGTCCGGCCGGCCGAACCCGCGACACCGGTCGCCGACCGAGGCGAAGCCTCACCCCGCGCCAGAGCCTCCAGCCCGGCACGCAGCTCCGCACCATCCGCACCGACCAACACCGCACGGTGCTCGAACGAACCACGGGAACTCACCAGCGAGAAGGCCACATCCACCGGCGACAGCCCGGACCGCTCCTCAAGGTGCGCCGACAGCCGACCCGCCTGCCCCCGCAACGCCTCGACCGAACGACCCGACAGCACCCACGGCACGACCGGCGCCACCGGCACCGCAGACGCCGCAGGCGCCGCAGAAGGCCCGTTCGGCTCCTCGGCGTCGTCGGCGGCAACGGCGGGCGCCTGCTCCAGGATCGCGTGCGCGTTGGTGCCGCTGAAGCCGAACGAGGAGACACCCGCGCGGCGCGGCTCACCGGTCTCCGGCCAGGGACGTTCCTCGGCGAGCACCCGTACCGAGCCCTCGGCCCAGTCGACGTGCGGCGACGGCTCGCCTGCGTGGAGGGTCTGCGGCAGCACGCCGTGCTGCATCGCCAGCACCATCTTGATCACACCGGCGACGCCTGCGGCGGCCTGGGTGTGGGCGAGGTTGGACTTGACCGAACCGAGCCAGAGCGGCCGGTCCTCGGCGCGGTCCTGGCCGTAGGTCGCGATCAGCGCCTGGGCCTCGATCGGGTCACCGAGGACCGTGCCGGTGCCGTGCGCCTCGACGGCGTCGACCTGCTGGGCGGTCAGCCGTGCGTTGGCGAGCGCCTGGCGGATCACCCGCTGCTGGGAGGGGCCGTTGGGCGCGGTCAGGCCGTTGCTGGCGCCGTCCTGGTTGACGGCGGTGCCACGGACCACGGCCAGCACCGGGTGGCCGTTGCGGCGGGCGTCCGACAGGCGCTCCAGCAGCAGCATGCCGACGCCCTCGCCCCAGCCGGTGCCGTCGGCGTCGGCGGAGAACGCCTTGCAGCGGCCGTCGGCGGCCAGCCCGCGCTGGCGGCTGAAGTCGACGAACGCCTCGGGGGTGGACATCACGGTCACACCACCGGCCAGGGCCAGCGTGGACTCGCCCGAGCGCAGCGACTGGACGGCGAGGTGCAGCGCGACCAGGGAGGAGGAGCAGGCCGTGTCGATGGTGACGGCCGGGCCTTCCAGGGCCAGGGCGTAGGCCACCCGGCCGGAGGCGATGCTGGCGGAGCTGCCGGTGCCCAGGAATGCCTCGACGCCCTCGGGGACGGAGTGCAGACGGGCGGCGTAGTTGTGGTAGATGACACCCGCGAAGACGCCGGTGCGGCTGCCGCGCAGGGTGGCCGGGTCGATACCGGCCCGCTCGAACGCCTCCCAGGAGGTTTCGAGCAGCAGCCGCTGCTGCGGGTCCATGCCCAGCGCCTCGCGCGGCGAGATCCCGAAGAACGCCGGGTCGAACTCGGTCGCCCCGTGCAGGAATCCGCCCTCGTTGACGTACGAGGTGCCCGGGTGCTCGGGGTCCGGGTGGTAGATGGTGTCGAGGTCCCAGCCGCGGTTGACGGGGAAGCCGTCGACTGCGTCCTGGCCCTGGCTGACGAGCTGCCAGAGCTCTTCCGGGGAGCTCACGTCGCCGGGGAACCGGCAGCTCATCCCGACGATCGCGATCGGCTCGTGGTCCGCCGCCTCCACCTCCTGGAGACGCTGGCGGGTTTGGGCCAGATCGGCCGTGACCCACTTGAGGTAGTCACGAAGCGTTTCTTCATTCGCCATTAAATGCCCACCTCTTCAACGCATCCATTCGGCTCACGTCGTTTCGACGGATTTCACCGGCAGGAACTCGCCACTCTTTTCGGCAAAAGCCGACGACATGCAGGAAGCCCCTGGGCGAAGTTGTCGGCAACTTCGGGCACCAGGAGCTTCGCCGGGATCGCCTATTGCAATTCGCGATCCGAGATTATGGTTCGGCCCGAGCGGCCCTCAACCCCTATTCTGCCCCTAGCCTCCGCCTTTCAGTTGGGCCTGGCCGAGCCGGGTTGAAGAGCTGTGAGCACGGGCGCATGAATGCCGGCCGGCAGCCGCCGAGGGGTCGAGGTGCAGGCGATCGGGCTGCAGGCGATCGGGGTGCAGGCGATCGGGCCGAACACCTCGGGCCGGTCACGCAGTCGAGGCCGGAGCGGCGATCGACTCGCCGTCGGGGAGCATCACCACCGGTTCCGCGGTGTTCCGGCCCGGATCGTGGCCGGTGCCGCGCGGACGCAGGCGGCGCAGGGCATCGCCGAAGGCGCGGGTGAGCCCGGTAGCGCCGGCGAGATCGGCCGGCCGTCGGGATCCGGCTGCGAGGTGGGGATCGTGCCGATCGGCAGGTGGTCCCGATTTTCCCTGGACGAGCGAGCGAACACTCTGCATGATCAACTGGTGACCACCCCGGAGATCATCGTCGAACGCCAGCTCGCCGCCTACAACAGCCATGACCTCGACGCCTTCGCAGCGACGTACGCCCCCGACGTCTGCATCAACCGCCGCAGCGGCGACCGCCTGCTCGGGCGCGACGCCGTGCGGGAGGCGTACGCCGACATGTTCGCCAAGGGCCGCTGCCGGGCCGAGATCGTCGGCCGACTCACCGAGGGCGACTGGGTGGTGGACCACGAGATCGCCCACGGCATCACGGACGACCCCCTCCGCGTGCTGGTCGCCTACCGGGTCCGCGAAGGCCTGATCGACCACGTCGACTTCCTCGGCTGACTGCCGGACCTCCCTGAGCCGTCAGGGCCGCCACGCGACGCCCCGGGCCGGCCAGTCCCTGGTGGCGACCTCGGACCGTACGGGTGAGTGGGGGGTCAGCGGGTCAGCGGGCTGCCGTCCCGGGAAACGACTCGGTGGCCGTTCGCAACGGCGTCACGGTGACGAAGACCTGCACGCGCGGAGGCCCGGGACGGGCCGGAATGCGCATGACCGGCCTCATCGTCGGTGCGCCGAAAACGACTTGGGCGACTCCATGGGCCAGTAGAGCACCCTCACACAGCGGCCGGAGGACGAACTCGCGGATCAGGCAGTGAACCGCGCGGCCGCGGACAGTGGTTGTACCGACTGTCCGCGGCCGCGCTGCCGGACTCAGCGGACGTTCACCGTCGCCAGGCCGGAGGTCCTCTCGCGTACGGGCTGGCCGTCGGTCGGGCTGGTCAGGCCGTACACCACCGCGCGGTACTCCAGGACGCCGCTGTGCGCGGCCTTGACGTGTGCGGTGGCCTGCGCCTCGGTGCCCGTGGCGACCACGGCACCACAGGTCACCCGGTGCCACGCCTGCCCGCCACTGCGGCCCTCCAGGCACACCCGCAGGTAGACAGCAGCGTCGTCGTCCCCGTGCGCCGTGACCGTGAAGGTCTGGCCGGCATGTGCCGTGTGCGGTGCCGTGATGTCCACACCGCCCTTGGCGAACGCCGGCGCGGCGGCCAGAGTCACCGAGGCCAGACCGAGCGCACCGATCACCGCCACACGGCCGCCCCGGATCTTCGTCCCGGTCTTCTTCGTCCTGCTCATGGACTTCCCTCCCCGTGGGTCTCCCCCCATGGTGAGACCCACCCCTTCGCGGAGGCGCCCGATGCGCCTCACTGAGCACCAGGACGGGCCGTCCGTCCCGCCCGGTTGCACCCGGCCGGCCACCGTTACGGATCCATGACAAACCTGACGGTCTGTCAACCGAGCGGCTCCGGACGGCCGGGACGACCCCACGGCACCGCCACGCCGCCGCACCAGCTCGACCGGCCTGGCGAACTGCTGCTGCGTCAGCCCCGGGAACGGCTCACTCCGCTTCGGATCGTTCACCGCGATCAACCTCGCCCGTGATCCGACCGAGTGATCACCCCACCCGCGGTCCGGCCAACGCGCCGGCCGCCGGGCAGTCCCGGGACAGCCATGGGGGCCACCGCCTCGGGAACGGCCCGGACAGCGGCCGGCCCCGGTCCGGGCGCCCCCCACGGCCCGGCCGCGGGCCCCGACCCACACCCCCCCCCACGGGGGAGTTAACCCACGGCCAAACGCCGACCACGTCG
>NZ_JBHJVK010000132.1:0-7936 GCF_042264695.1 Kitasatospora sp. NPDC056138
ACCCTCGACGCACTTCGGGTCCACACCGTCGGCGGAGCTCCACGGCCCGACGGTCGCGATGGGAGCACCGTTGTCGCAGACCGCCCCGCGGAAGACCTCGATGGTCTTGTGGCTGTCGTTACGGATGTTCAGGCTCTTGGCACCCAGACCGCTGAGCACGGTGATGCAGTCACCCGCGTGCGAGGAGTACGACCGCTCGTTCACGAAGATCCGGCCCTCCTTGTGGTGGTGGTGCCGGTGCCCGCGACGCTCGTGGCCCTCGCGGCCCTCGTTGCCCTTGCGTCCGTTGTTGTTGTTCTCCTTGCCATCGTTACCGGAAAGCGCCTGTGCAGGAGCAGCCGCCTGTGCAGGAGCAGCCGCCTGCTGGACAACCGGGGCCGCCTCAGGCACCGGCTGGGAAGCAGCCGAGCTGTAGGTGAAGCCGGTCGCAGCCAGAGCCGCGGCAGCGCCGACAGCCGCGGTGATCGCGGTACCACGGGTGATCTTCATGAAACTTCTCCTGTTTCCGAGAGGCCGGCTGGACCGCCGACCCGTGATTTGAACGTAACGACGGCAGCCACATCGGGCACCTCGAAGAACCGGCACCACAGAGCCGAACGAGGTACCGGCACACATCCCCGGGCAGCCGAGACGAACGTCAACCCACTAGGAAAATAGGACAATTGATGTGAGATTAGCCCTTCCGGCTGAACCCTGACACCCGCTCACACCATCGGCGGCCGAACACCCCAGAACCCCCGGACGCGGTCTGGATGAACCACCGTCAGGGCAACCGGGACATCACCGAAGGCGCAGCCCCCCACTCCCGGGCGCGGCGAGATGAAGCACCGTCAGGGAACGGGGACCCCCAGCAGGGACACCCCCAATCCCGGCGCCTGCGGCTGGACAGCTTCGGGGAACAACCCGGCGGCCTCCAGCCGCACCGCCTCACGGCGCAGCCGACCCACCCTCGCCGCCAGCCCGCCCCCACCAGCACAGCGCAAACCAACCACACCGGTGCAGGACCCAGATGACCGTCGATCAGCCACCCGAACAGGCCAATCACCCCTTGCGGCTCGCCGCGCGTGGGCAGGCCGACCGGCCGGGGCACCGACGCTATGACGCCGGCCGGACGGCGCCGGTGAGGTGGACCAGCAGCGACTTGTGTCCGTTGGAGATGATGGACTCCACCGGGCTCGGGTCGGCGTCAGGCGCGAGTGCCAGGTCGGGGAAGCGTGCGAAGAAGGCGGGTCAGTGCGCGCCGGAGCTTGGCCAGGCCGTCCACGGTCTGGGCGGGCGTGAACCACGTCGCCGCCGCCGTCCTCGACCTCGTCCCCACCGGCGACGCCGAAACCGGCCTCCTTCCCGACTCCCTGACGACGCCCCGGTAGGACACCGCCTCACAACCGCCACCAGGCCGGCGAACCGCACCCCCGGCAACGCGGGGATGCGGTACTCCGCACCGGTCGTGCCGTCACTGCGCCGGATCACCCGGCTCCGCAGCCTCCACCGGGCCACACGGTCACGGCTCTCTACAGGTCCTGGCCCCGGCGGCCCGTGGCGGAGGCGAAGCCCAGCCAGGTGTGCCGGTTGCCCGCCCAGCACCAGCCGACCTTGGGGGCGTTGCGGCGCTCGCGGCCGTCCCGCCCCGTCCCGTTGCTGATCCAGATCGCCGGGGTGCGGGCGTCGAGGGCGCCGTTGGGCTTGCGCAGCCGGGAGCCGATCGTCATGAAGCAGCGGTTGCGCTCCAGGACTGCGGGCTGCTGCAGCACCCAGTGGATGCCTTCGGTGATCAGCAACGGGCTGCGAGCCTCGGCCGCGAGGGCGGGCAGCGCCTCCTTCGGGCTCCAGTTGGCCATCTGGTCGCCGCGCTGGAGGCCGGTGAGGAGGTAGAGCGGGGCGTCGGGCAGTGCGACCGTGTCGAGCGGGGCGAAGAGGTCGACGTCGGGCATGTCGGTGACGACGAAGCCCGCCCTGCCGTCTCGGCGGAGCAGCGGTGTGAGGGCGGAGGCAGGGACTCGGTCCGGGTGAACGGCAAGCAGGACGCCGTCACCCCCCACAGGGACATCGGCGGCTGCGGCGAAGGCACGGACCTCGGCGGCGGACAGCCCGGCGATCTCGTGCACCCCCAGCCCGATCAGCCGCTCGGCCTGCACGCTCAGCGCCGGGAGCACGGGAAGAACGGTGGAAGTAGCGGACGTGGTTTCAGGCACGACACTCCAAGGACAGCAACGTGGATGGGTCCAGGGCAACGAGACGGTCCGTCAGAACATTCCCGCCGTCGCCGCAGACCTGCCGAACCGTCCCGTGACCACGGCTGCGCACACACCGAACCAGCCCCGACCGGCCCACCATCTCGTCCGCCCGGCCGACCTCGGCCGACCTCGGCCCGGCAACGCCGACGCCTTCGCACCAGGGTCGCGCAGCACCGGGCCGGCCAACGGTTCACGGAAGCGGGACGGTGATCGTGCACAGTCGCTTGGTGGCCCCCGGGTGAGGGCGACGTACAGGTCGCGCTCGCCCCCGGGGTGGGCGGCGGTGATCCCGTCCGGGTCGACCACGACGGCGGCGTCGAACTCCAGGCCGCGCGCCTGCGAGGCCGGCACCAGTCGGGCGTGCTGCTCGATCCCCGCGGCCACGAGCTGCTCCGTCCTGCCATCGGCGCAGACCATCCCGATCAACTCGCCCGGGTACGCGGCGCCCTGCTCCCGCAACTTCCGCACGAGGGCGGTGACGAGCGATTCAGGGGACGCGGCAAGGGTTCGGGGCACCTCGCCGCGCCGGACCGATCGGATCGGTGGCCGGCCCGGGGCGATCCGGGCGAGCAAGTCCCCCGTGGCGGCGAGGATCTCCTGCGTGGTCCGGTAGCTGACGGTCAGGGTGCGCAGGTCGAAGCGCCGTCCGAGGTGCGGGCCGAGCGCCTCCGTCCAGTCCCGGGCCACCGCCGCCGGGCCTGCCTGGGCGAAATCTCCGACCAGTGTCATCGACCTGCCCGGGCAGCGGCGCACGACCATCCGCCACTGCATGACGGTGAGCTCTTGTGCCTCGTCGACGACGACGTGCCCGAAGGCGTGCTCAGGCGGGCCGTCGGCCAGGCCCGCCGCCTCGTCGAGAAGCGGCACATCGGCGTCCGTCCAGGGCGCACCGGGCGTTCGCCGCAGCAGGGACCGCTGGTCGTCGGTGAACTGCCGCAGGTGCGCGGCCAGCGCGTCGCCGTCCGTCAGCAGGGCGCGGACCACGTCGCCGGGCGTGAGCCGCAGCCACAGGTCCTCGACGGCCTGATCGAACAGGGCGTCGTCCAGGAGATCGGCGCGCACGGCCTCGGCGTCGAACTCGTCCGCACCTGTGGCGGGCGCGTCGTCGACACCGAGCCGGCGCAGGTCCGCTGCCGCGACCTGGTCGAGGTCGAGCCCGGTCAGTTGCGCGACCTGGGCGTCGATACGTTCGAGCGCCTCGGCGCCGCTGCGGGCGAGCTCGCGGACGAGGGCGTCGACCAGCAGCTCCTTGAACAGCCGACGCGCCCGGTTGTGCGCGAGACCACTGGTCCGTGCCGACTCCCGCGCCCGTGCGACGTCCCTGTCCTGCAGGCGAATCCACTCCTGCCCGACCCGGACCTCGAAGTCGCCGCCCGGGGCCTGCCGTGAGCGGACCACGGCGGCCAGCGCGTCGGCCAGCGCGGCGCTCCCCTTCAGACGCGCCACTTCGAAGGGGTCCGCGGCACCCGGTACGACGCCGGCCAGCGCCTCGCACGTCGCCAGGACGACGTCGTTCTCCCCGAGCGAGGGCAGGACCTGGCAGATGTAGTCGAGGAACCGCGCGTTCGGCCCCAGGACGAGTGCGCCGCAGCCTGCCGCCATGACACCTGCCGCGCGTGCCGACGAGTCGTCAGCCGTTGGCCCGCTGTGCCCGGTGGGCGGCGACGCGGACGCGGGTGGCACAGCGGGGGGTGCAGAACCGTTGTGGGGTGCGGCGGCCGGTGTCGATGAAGTAGTGGTCGCAGCCGGGGGCGGAGCACCGGCCCCATGCGCAGGAGCCGCGTTCGCTGAGCCACAGGCCGAGGGCGAGGGCGGAGGTGGACAGGAGCCAGTGGGTGAGCCCGGCGGTGGGGGGTGCCTGGGTGTGCAGCGACCACGGGCGGCCGGGGAGGCGGACGAGGCGGGGCCGGGCCGGGTAGCGGTCGAGCAGGGTGTTGATCGCCTCGGCTGCCTCGTCCTCGTCGTGGATGGCGAGGATGCGGATCAGGTGGGTGGCGGCCTGGCGGAGTTCCCGGGCGTCGGCGTCGGTGAGACGGAAGGGCGGGCCGCCGTGGCGCTTCAGGAGGTCCTGCAGGTCGGCGGCGCTCGCCCCGGGGTCGTCCCGGAGGGTGTTCGCCAGTTCGGTGATGAAGTGCAGGCCGCGGGGGTTGCCGCTGCCGGGGTCGTCGCTCATGGGTTCGCCCTAGTGATCGTTTGCCGGACACTCCCATGGTAACGTCGAAACCAATAGTTAGGCGTTACCAATGGGGGCGGTATGCGATTCCCGACAACGACGTCCGTGCTGGTCGTAGGAGGAGGTCCGGTCGGCCTTACGCTGTCGCTCCTGCTGTCCGAGTACGGCGTGCGACACCTGCTCGTCGAGGCGCACGAGGGCACTTCGCTGCACCCCAAGGCGCGCGGCGTGTCGGCGCGTTCGATGGAGGTCTTCCGTCGGCTCGGCGTGGAGGCGGACATCCGGCGGGCCGGACTCCCGGCCTCGCACGTCTTCTTCTACCGCGGCCGGGACCTCGTCGACCCGGACTTCGTGCGCACCGGGGTCTCGGGCGGGGCGGAGGAGGGCATCGAGCGCACCCCTTCGCCAGGGCTGATCTGCTCTCAGGACGCCCTGGAGACCGTGCTGCTGCGGCGTGGACGTGAACTCGCACCGGACGGCATCCGGTTCGCCACCCGGCTGCTGTCCTTCACCGAGGACGGCGAGGGCGTACGGGCGGTGCTGGAGGACCGGGTCACCGGCGGGCGCCACACCGTGCGCGCCGACTGGCTGGTCGGCTGCGACGGCGCGGCGAGCACCGTGCGCACCGGCGCCGGGATCGCGATGGAGGGACCAACGGGCCTGGGCCACTTCCTCAGCATCCGCTTCGAGGCGCCACTCGGCGAGGTCGTGGCCGACCGGGCGAGCGCATCGTACTTCCTCACCGCCCCCGGTCGCGGCGGCTTCCTGGCCGTGGACAACGACCGGCACTGGATCTACCAGCATCCCTACGATCCCCAGAGCGATGACACCGCACAACTCCTGCACGATCACCGGCAGTTGGCGCGGCTTGTCCGGGACGCCGCCGGTGTACCCGGCCTCCGTGTCACCGTCCGCGACACCATGACCTGGCGGATGGACGCCCAACTCGCCGAGTCCTACCGCAGGTCACGGGTGCTGATCGCGGGCGACGCGGCCCACGTGACACCGCCGACCGGCGGCCACGGCATGAACACCGGGATCGGCGACGCCGACAACCTGGCCTGGAAACTCGCCGCCGTCACCCGGGGGTCGGCCGGCGAGGGGCTCATGGACACCTACCAGGCCGAGCGCCGCCCGGTCGCCCGCCAGGTCATCGACCTGTCCCTGGCGAACTCCCGCACCCGGACCGGCTACCGGATCGACGACGAGCTCCTGCTCACCGCGGTCTATCGCTCCACCGCTGTCATCGCCGACTCCGACACCCCCTACCGCCCGCCGCTGGACCCGGGACGCGACCACTGGGGCGGCGAGCTCGGAGGCCGCGTCCCGCACCTGCGACTGGCCGGAGTTCCCGGGGTCTCGTCCACGCTTGATCTCGTCGGCCGCAGGTTCACCCTGCTCACGCACGACGGCGGCGCCGCCTGGCAACGGCAGGTGGACACCGCAGGGGCCGCGGGCCTGCCCGTCGTCCTGCGTCCGCTCGCCACCGGAGCGCGGGATGCGACGGACAGCGGGGACGGGACCGCGCCGTTCGGCGTGCCGTCGGCCGGAGCGGTCCTCGTGCGTCCCGACGGTCACATCGGCTGGCGGGCGCCGCGGCCGCCCGCGGACGATGCCGAACTGCTCGGCGTCCTACGGCAGATCCTCTCGGCGCGGCCGGCCCAGGAGTGACCAGCGAGACCGCGGGGCGCCCCGGGCACCGACAGCACCGGCAGGCCACGCCCGGGCCACGGCCTCGCCTTCCTCCACGTGATCCCCGCTCCTCCAGACCGTGCGCGGCGCCCAGCAGTGCCGACAACCTGGTGCCCCGGCAGCGGGGCCGCCGGGCCGGCCTGCCAGTGCGCCCCGCCCCGTTGGCAACGGGGCAGGGCATGGCGCCCGGCGGCCGTCACCGGCATTGAGCGTCGCGGCGTCGGCTCCGGGCGGCGCCCGGTCGTCCTTTCCGGGACCCGTAGGAGTCATCCCGGTCGACGGGCAGCCCGTGCAGACCGGCCAGCGCCTCTCCCGCGCGGCGACCTCGGGGTCCACCTGCCTTCGCCAGCGGTGGGAGCTGCCGATGGCCCGGGTGCACCGGGGTCATGACGGGGGGATTCGGAGCCCGGAGCCGACCCGGAGAGGAGGGCTCGGCGCTCAGACGAGTTCGGCCAGGGCGGTGGTGGCGAAGGCGTGGTCCTGGGCGGGGGTGCCGCCGCCGATGCCGAGGGCCCCGACGAGGCGCCCGTTGCGGTGGATCGGCACCCCACCGGCGATGAACAGCAGCGGGCGGTCGAGTGCGGTCGGCAGGGTGTGGAAGGGGCCGCCGGGCTGGACGGCGTCGACCAAGTCGGCGGTGGAGGTTCCGAGTTGCAGGGCGGTGTACGCCTTGCGAGTGCTGGTCTCACCGGCGATGAGGAGGGCGCGGTCGTCGCGGCGCAAGGCCAGCAGGTGGCCGCCTGCGTCCAGGACGCTGGCGGAGATCGTCACGCCCTGCTCCCCGGCGGCGTGGTGCGCGGCGGAGATGAGGCGGTCGGCGTCGGCAGTGGTGAGGGTGGTCGTGTCGGTGGCCATGGGGTTACTCCTGCGAGGTCGGGGTGGGGCGGGGTCAGTGGTGAACGGGAACCGCGGCCGGCACCGGGGCGGGAACGGCGGCCGGGGCACGCCGGCGCTCCAGCGCGGCGGACCAGAGGGCGAGGACGAGAGCGGCGGCGGCGAGGGCGGCGCCGACCCAGTTCGGGGCGGTGTAGCCGAGACCGCCCGCGATGACGATCCCGCCGAGCCAGGCCGCGAGCGCGTTGCCGAGGTTGAAGGCGCCGATGTTGACGGCGGAGGCCAGGGTGGGGGCGCCGTGGGCCTGGTCCAGGACCCGCTTCTGCAGCGGCGGGACGGTGGCGAAACCGAGCCCGCCCACCAGCAGGATCGTGACAGCGGCAGCGATCTTGTTGTGCGCCGTCAAGGTGAACAGGGCGAGCACGACGGCGAGCCCGCCGAGGGTGGTGTAGAGCATCGGCATCAGCTTGCGGTCGGCGAAGCGGCCGCCGAGGAGGTTGCCGAGGAACATGCCGACACCGAACAGAACCAGCAGCCAGGTGACCGCGCCGTCGGAGTAGCCGGCGACGTGGGTCATCATCGGGGCGATGTAGGTGATCGCGGCGAAGACGCCGCCGAAGCCGAGCACGGTCATCGCCATCGCGAGCAGCACCTGCGGGTTGCGGAAGGCGGTCAGCTCCCGGCGCAGGTGGGCGCCCTCGGACCGGGGCATGGCGGGCACGAGCCTGGCGATGCCCAGCAGCCCTATGACACCGAGCGCGGCGACGATCCCGAAGGTGGTCCGCCAGCCCACGACCTGGCCGATGAAAGTGCCGGCCGGCACGCCGACGATGTTGGCGATGGTCAGCCCGGTGAACATGGTGGCGATGGCGCCGGCCTTCCTCTCCGGGGCGACGAGGTCGGCGGCGACGACGGACCCGAGGCCGAAGAACGAGCCGTGGGCGAGCGAGGTGATCACGCGGCCGACCAGCATCATGCCGAAGCTGGGGGCGAGCGCGGACAG
>NZ_JBHJVK010000133.1:0-7756 GCF_042264695.1 Kitasatospora sp. NPDC056138
CAGTTGCACTCGCGTCACGCGACATGATCTACCTGATCAGGCCTCGCCGTGAGAGCGAATCCCACAGATTGATCACGACCCGATACCCGCCCTAGTGCCCGAGCCGATGCGCCCGACCTGGCCGCACGCACTGGCCGCATCGGCCTCCCTGCTGCCGCACGCCCGGCTCCTGCGGATCGACGCCCGGTTCGCGCAGGCCGCGGCCAAGCCGGTGATCGTCCCGGAGACCATCACCACCGACCACGGGGCGGTCTACCTCTCGCGGACTTTCACCGACGCCTGCCGGCAACTGGGCATCTCCGTCCAGCTCGCGCACCCGGGCACCCCGACGGACAAGGCCGTGGTCGAGCGGACGTTCTCCTCGATCAACAGCCTGTTCTGCCAGCACGTCGCCAGCTACACCGGCCGGGACGTCAGCCGCCGGGGCACAGACCCCGCCCGCCGGGCCGCCTTCAGCCTGCCCGAACTCGACGACCTCCTCCAGGAATGGGTGATCGCCGGCTGGCAGCTGCGCCCGCACGAGGCGCTGGCCCACCCCTTCCTGCCGCGCCGGTCGCTGTCACCCAACGACGCCTACGCGCTGCTGGTCGCATCGAGCGGCTACCTGCCGATGACCCTCGGCCCGACCGACTACATCGAGCTGCTGCCCGCGACCTGGCGGACCATCAACGACTACGGGATCCGCATCGACAACCGCACCTACGACGCTCCCGAACTCGTCCCCTACCGGCGCCAGCTCTCCGGGGTCAGCACACAACGGGGCCGCTGGGAAGTCCACTTCGACCCGCACGACGTCTCCCACGTCTTCGTACGCGACCACCGCGCTGGCGGCTGGATCACCGCCGAATGGACCCTGCACAAGACGATCACCCGCCCGTTCTCCGACAGCCTCTGGCGCCAAGCCCGCCGGACGGTCGCCGCCCGCGGCCACGACGACACGGACCAGGCGCAGGTCGCCCGCGCGCTGGACGACCTGCTGCAGCGCGCGGGCCGCCGGCCGCACGCGCCGCAGCCTGCGGTCCCCGAACCCCGCCTGCCACAGGTCCGGCTCGCCGGGGCCTTGCCCGCGACCGGGGCCGACCACGTGGACGAGGCGGACGTGGACGACGCTCCGCTGGCCGAGGTGATCCCGTTCGGCATCTTCGACCCGTTCAGCGAGGACGACTACCGATGAGCACGGAACAGGAACTCGCGCCCGGCCGGCCCGCCGTTACGACCAAGGAAGGGTGGGCCAGATTCGTCGACTACCTCCCCGCCACGGTCACACTGCTTCGGCCCAAGGAGCTGGCCGCTCTCAACGAGGTCGAACGCGCTCTCTACGACGAAGCCCGGATCGAGCACCACACCGAGGTCCTGGTCGCCAAGACCCCCACGATGATGGAGATCATCCGCACCGGCCGCGAACTGACCCTGCTCAACCGGCGGCAGGTCTCCGCCCGGCGCGGGCTGATCGTCACCGGCGAGCCCGGCACCGGCAAGACCACCGCGATCACCCAGCTCGGCAAGGCGCACGAACAGCACGTCCGACGCCGCCTTCCTGCTGGGGCGGGCCCACGGATGCCCGTGGTCTACGTGACGGTGCCGCCCGCTGCGACCCCGAAGATGCTCGCGATGGAGTTCGCCCGCTTCCTCGGCATCCCTCTGGTCGGCGGTCAGAACCAGGCCCAGATCACGAACGCCGTCTGCGAGGTCTTGGCCGAACTGGGCTGCGAGCTGGTACTGGTGGACGAGATCCACAACCTCAACCTCACGACCCGGGCCGGAGCGAAGGCTTCCGACCAGTTGAAGTACCTGTCCGAGCGCATCACCGCGACGTTCGGCTACGCCGGCATCGACGTCGAGCAGGCCGGCCTGTTCACCGGGACCCGGGGCAAGCAGATCGCCGGACGCTTCGTGAGCGTGGCAGCCAAGCCGTTCACGACCGCCACCGCAGCCCACAAGGCCCAGTGGCAGCAGCTGCTGGCCACCATGGAGCAGTCGTTGCGGCTGCACCGGCACCGGCCCGGCACCCTCGTCGACCAGTCCGACCTCCTGCACCACCGCACCTCCGGGATGATCGGCAGCCTCGCGCACCTAGTGCGGGCCGCCGCGGTCAGGGCCATCCTCTCCGGCACCGAGCGGATCACCGTCCCGATCCTGGAAGACATCCCGCTCGACACCGCCGCGGAGACGAGTGCCCCACGTCGACGGACGGCCAGAGCCGCCGGGACTCGCCAGCGCAAGGCCGCCGGATGAGCGACACGCGAAACGCCCACCAGGCCCCGGCCCGCTCGCTGCCGATCCCCATCCGCCCCTGGGGAGGCGAGTCGCTGACCTCGTTCGTCCAACGCCTCGCCGCTGCCAACCGCACCCGGGACACAATCCTCTGGAAGACCATCGCCAGACCGGAATCCTCGTCCCTGGGCAGGCACCTTGAGTTCTTCGAAGCCCTGCTCAACCCACCATCCGCGGAACGCTTGGCAGTGATCAGCGGCCTGCCCCTGGGGCGGCTGTCAGCGGCACTGCCGGCCCTGGGCTGGACCCGCCAGCACGCGCCGGATCTCATGGAGAAGAAGACCCCAGCCGTCCGGTTCCAAGCCGCCATGGGCTACACCCGCCGGGCCTGCCCCCACTGCGCGATCCGGCGCAACACCGCGCCGCCCCGCCTCCACCTGCCCATTACCCGGGTCATCTGCGCCCGCCACCAGCACTGGCAGAGCGTCACCATCAGCGGATCGTGGACGAATGTGACCGAACGGCCACCGTTCCCG
Organism: Kitasatospora sp. NPDC056138; assembly: GCF_042264695.1. Classification (NCBI taxonomy): domain Bacteria; kingdom Bacillati; phylum Actinomycetota; class Actinomycetes; order Kitasatosporales; family Streptomycetaceae; genus Kitasatospora; species Kitasatospora sp. NPDC056138. Next base: position 2,751 of record NZ_JBHJVK010000133.1, read on the forward strand.
CCGCCGGTCGATCTGAGCCCCCTCGCCGGCATGGCCGCCGCTCAGAGACGACTGGCCCAGATCCTCCGCTGCTACGGCCCCGACGTTCTGGTCATGAGCGTTCGCGACGCCCGCTCGATCGCCGAGAAGTGGACCACAGACCGATGGGCGGAACCAGCGATGGTGCAACGCTGGCAGACACGCGCACACAAACTGGACTGGCCCGCCGAGGCGGAGACGATCACGCAGAACAGCGAGGCCGCCGCGATCGTCTCGCACCCTGAAGTCGCGACCCTGGCCGCCTTCCTGGCGCCCATGACCGTCGCCCCGACTGAGTTCTTCTACGCGGAGAACAAGGAGCAGATCCGCGCGCTGGTCGACCGGACGAGAGCAGCACTCGGGCTGACACCCCTCGCAGCCGCCGCTTGCCAGTGGCCATGCAGTGCCCCCCGCAGGCCAGCTGATGCGATCTGGAACCACATCGACCAGGTCCGGCAGTCGCGCGGGCGTCACCGATGGCGCCACCTAAGAAGTGCCATGATCCCTGAGCTCGGCATCCCCGATCCGTCTCACCAAACCTGGCAATCCGCAGCTCGACACAGCCGCGTCCGCCATGATCAGTGAGACCGGACAGGGGGCGGCCGCGCCGGAAAGCGGGAGAGTCCGTAGCCGGGGCACGGAGAAGCTGTCTACGGGATAGTTGGCCCCTTCCGGGTAGGAATGTCAGGCCAGTGTCAGCCACAGCTGGCGGCGGCATTTTCGCAGGTAGCAATCAGCTGTATCCCTGTGATGCTAGAGGGCCTGCTCAATCTCGGACATGCGTGAGCGCGCGTCCACTAGTAGATCTTTCAGTCGAGAGGTCGCGAGAGAGTCCAGGTTCGGGTGAGACATGCATCGGTCGTAGCGCGGCGGCAGCCCGTGAACGCCGCCGTCCTTTGAGGTGAGCCAAGAGCGCAGCATGCATGGCACGTCCGGACCTTGTGTGCGCAGGCCATGAAACTAGCCAATGATGGCGAGCGTTCATCCAGCTGTTACAAGCCGAAATGCGTCAGTATGCACCGGCGGTATATCACCTGGTCAGTCACGTGAAGCCGAGGCGGAACGGAAGGCGCCGTTTGTTCGTAACGATCTCTTGTGCCGAAGAGCATGAGGTGGCGCATCTATCACGTCATGCCGGTGCGCTCGCGTCCGCTGTCCTGGGTGATGTCCGATTCAGCGGTCTTTCGGATGGCTCGCATTCGTGCTATGCGCATGATCCAGAATGCGGCATACGCAACGGCGAAAACGCCGAGCACGCGCGTGGTCACCGTCATGCCGAGGGTGGAGGCGAGCGGGGCTACGGCGAGCGATGACAGCCCCTGCAAGCCTGAGGAGACGCCGAACACCAGCGCCATCACGCGCCCCCGGATGTGGTCGTGGCTCGCGAGTTGCAGGCCGTTGACGGCCAGGATCGCGCACGCACCCACCCCGAGGTGGCCGACCAGCGCGGCGGCCATGCCCAGTCCCAGTTGGTCGACCTGGGCCAGAGCAAGGTATCCGAGGCCGAAGACAGCCAGCGCGGCAGCGGCCACGTACAGGCGCCGGTGGCCGAAACCGCCGGTGAGCCGCCGGCCCAGGAAGGGGCCGAGGATCGCGCCGATTCCTTGCGCCAGGTAGAGCGCACCGACGCCTGCGTCTGCGACATGGAAGCGGGCGAGGGCATAAGCGGGCAGGAGGCCGACCATGCCGTAGGAGAGGCGCAGTCCTGCTGTCAGCCACAGAAATGCGGCGACAACGGGAGTGGCCCGTACGAATCGCCAGAGTTCGGCGGTGTCGGCCCACACGCGCATGCGCTGGCCCAGTGCGATTGTCGAGAAGGGCTGGCGAACGCTGGCGATGAGGAGGGCGGACACGGCGAACGAGGCGGCGTCGATGACCAGGGCAGTGGAACTTCCCCCGGTCGCGCTGGCCAAGCCGCCCAGCCCTGCGCCTACAAGGAGGCCCCCTGAGTACACGCTGCCGAGTGCGGCCTGGGCCAGGGGCAGGTCTGACTGTCGACCATGTTGGGCAGGACGGTTTCGGGAATGGGACTCGACACGGCGGCGAACACTGACAAGACAGCCAGGAAGACCAGAGCAAGCGGCACCGACCTCAGGTGGAAGGCAATCAGCAGGCCCACGACCGGCGCTATGGCGGCGATGTCGCATGTGGTCCGCAGACGCCGGCGGTCGAAGCGGTCGGTGAGCGGGCCGATGAGTGGAATCAGCAGTACCCCGGGGAGTGAGTTGACGGCGAACAAGAGCGCGGTCAATCCGGGCGAGTCGGTCCGGTGGTAGACGAAGCCGCTTAGCGCGACGAAGGTGAACCAGTCGCCGGTCAGGCTGAACGCTGAGGCGCAGAACAGACGTCTGAAGTCGGGGTTGGTCCGTAAGAGAACGGCAAGGCTCCCGGGCATGCGAGGTCGAGCGGTTGGCACCTGATGACTCCAAGCAGCGAAGACGTCCCGTGGAGCGGTATGGGACGAATGACGAAGGGGGCACTTCGCGTAGTCCAGCAGGAGCGGCTGCTGGGCGGCTGTCGGTCAGTCACGGGGGTGCGGCATGGCATGCACAATAGTCCCCTTCGCAAGATCGATATGTTGCTTTCGCTCGACTGAAGTTGGTCTGTCACCAGGGATCCGGGGTTGTCGGCTGCACGGTCCACCGATCGGCCTGCTCCTGGCCGTCCTGACCGAGCTTGGTGGAGTCGACGTCCAGGCGCGGGCTCGTGCCGATCACTGCCCGCCGCCCCGACGGCTACCTCCCGAAGCAGGCCACGTCGATGGCTGGCGTGGCGACTCCCCTGCGGCGTGGATCGGTGAGGGCTCCACTCACCTTGGCCCCCAGTGGGCAGCCGGCTAGCCTCCGTGTTTCGGTTCGCGTCGGCTGATCTGGGGTGATCCCTGTGTCGGAGGTCGGGAGGCTCCGTCGGACGTTGGGCAGGCCGAGGGCCCGGCGCGATGGCCGGGTGCTCCTGGGTCCTCGGGTCGTGGGTGGGCAGGGGCGGCTTGGACTGTCAGGTGGCCGGTCGGGGCAGTGCGATCAGGCGGCTGAACGCTGCGGTCAGTTCGTGGCGCCAGGGCCAGGTGGCGGCGATCCGCAGGCGTAGGCGGCGGGCTCCGCGCGTGATCCGGGCGGCGGCGTGCAGGAGGCGGTAGCGGAGCTTCTTGGGCTCGGCGGTGGCCAACTCGCCGTCCAGCAGCAGGGTTCGGGCCCAGGCCAGCAGGTCGATCGCGGTCAGGGACAGCTCCAGCCAGACCTGGTTGATGGCGAAGTGGCGGGAGGGGAAGCGGCCGAAGCCGGTGGTCTTGCCGCAGCGGATGTGGTCCTCGACCCGGGCGTGAGCCCGGTGGCGGACCTCCAGGTACTGGATCGAGCCGCCGCCGGCGACGGGCGTGTCGGCGAGGAAGGCCTGGTGGCGCATGCCTTCGTCCTGGTCGAACAGGGACAGCTGGGCGCCTGGATGGGGACGCTCGCGGCGGACGATGATGCGGGTGCCGTCCGGGTATCCGGTGAGGTCGACCAGGCCGGTCAGCTCGGCGACTTCGGCGCCGGGGCGAAGGGTGCCGTCCTGTTCCAGGGCCGGGTGCCAGACCTGGTCGGGCAGTGCGCGGATGGCCTTGCGGACCTGTTCGGTGACGGCGTGTCCGACGGAGAAGGTGGTCTGGATGCCGCGCTGCCTGAGGGCGCGCAGGTGGGCGAGGAAGGCTTTCGCGCTGCCCGCACTGTCGGCTCGGATGAGGACCGGGGTGCCGTGGCGGTGGGCGTCGGGAATCTGTGCGAGGGCCGCGTCGATGACCGTGATGTGGTCGGCTGCGGTGTTCGCTCCGGCGTTGCCGGGTCGCAGGATGCCGGCCAGGGCCTCGCCGGTGTTGTCCAGGAAGCAGAGCATCGGGTGGTAGCCGAACCCGCGTTTGTAGGTGGCGGCCGCCTCTTCCTTTTCGGAGTGGCAGGTGACCAGGGTGGCATCAATGTCCAGGACCAGGCCGGGCAGTTGACGTCCTCCGGCACGAGCCGGCGGTATCCCGTCCGTGGTCTCGGCGGTCTGCAGCCAGGCGACCTCGCGGGCAGCGGCCCGGGCTGCCCGCAGTGCGTTCAGGTTGTTGGTGTCGATGCCGGCGAGCACGCGCCAGGCGGTCGGTGCGGAGGCGACCGGGCCGAACACGTCGCGCTGGTCACGCAGCACGGCCAGGTCCCGGATCGCCTCGCCTCCGTCGGCGAGCATCACCGCCAGGTCCACCGCGACGCGGCCGGGATCGTGCCCGGTCCCGCGCGGTCGCAGCCGGTGCAGGGCGTCGCTGAAGGCACCGGTCAGCGAGGTGGCGTCGGCCAGATCCGCCAGCAGACGCGAGCCGGCGTGGTTGACCACCCCGTGCCCGTCGGCACTGACGACGAGCTTGGGGCGTGACCGGGTAGTGTGCACGCAGAAAGTGCCTTCCTGCTGGAACGACTGGGACCTTAGACAAGCCTCATCGTTGCAGCTCAGAAGGCACTTTCACTTTTCCGATCATGATCCGGACGCGACCCCGGATGAAACGCGCAGGCTAGAGCCGTACTTGGCAGGTCGTTGGTTCGGATGGATGTTGAGGACCCGGAGGGACACTGGTGCGGGCCACGGCGGTAGGCCTGGCCCTTTACCCGTCCCGGTGCGCGCCGGGCCGCCGAAGGGTCAGCGTGCCCGGGCCGGTCACGGCCGCCCGGATCGGCCGCTCAGAGGCGGACGACGACCAGGGCGATGTCGTCGCTGCCTCCGTGACTCAGTCCGAGACAGCCCAGCAGGGTGTCGGCGAGATCGTCGGGGGTCAGTCCGGCGCAGTGCGCGAGGGCTTCGGCGAGGCGGCCCAGACCGGTGTAAATGTCCTCGTCGTGGCGTTCGATGAGGCCGTCGGTGTAGAGGACGAGAGTGTCGCCGGGATGGTAGGCGAGACCGGCTTGGGGACGGGGTACGTGTTCGGGGCGGGCGCCCAGCGGCGGGTCGGTGGCCGCGTCCAGCAGGTCGTGGCCACCGTC
>NZ_JBHJVK010000134.1:0-7670 GCF_042264695.1 Kitasatospora sp. NPDC056138
GGTGATCGAGAGGACCGTCGCCTGGCTGAACGGCTTCCGCCGACTCCATCGCCGCTACGAGGTCAAGGCCGACCACTTCGCGGCATTCGCCAGCAACGCCGCGGCACTCATCTGCTACCGCCGAATCTCCAAATGAGATGACTTCTTAGCGGGGAAGCCCGCCTGGTGCGCCTCGCTCGCTGTGGCAGCGCGAGCACAAACTGATTTCTCGTTCGGCAGGTACGACCCGCCGTTACTTGGTACGGTCGTCCCGCAAGTTCTTCTGTGATCATCTGGCTTCGGGGGTAACCGGGTGGTGTTAGGGGGCTGGGCGGCAACAACCGCTTCCGCCAGGCGATCCGGCGAGTCGGGACCGGGGAGAGGCGCCGACAGCGCCGGACCGGGTGTCCCGGTCGGGTCGGCGGCTACGTATACGTTTGCTCCGGGGATCTCGGAGGTGACCCGCAGGCTCTCGGCGATCGCTTATGCGCGACCCGACCACCTGGCCGGTCTCTCTGCCCGCCTGGTGGCGAGGATCAGCGGGGGGCGAGGGAAGAGCTCCAGCGGAGCGTCCTCGGCTGGCGGTGAGGAACAGGGGGAACCGGAGGTACTGGTCGGCGAGGAGTACGTCAGCTGGGTCCGTCGGCGCATTGTGAGCGGTCGTCCCCTTCCGTCCTTCGGCTATGACGAGTCCCTGGTACTGGGCCACTGTCTTCGCGCGCAGCGCCTCCGCTACTTGAGACGGCCCTTGATCGCGCTTCTGGCGACCCCTGGTATCGCCGTCGGCCTGCTGCGGTTGGTGTCACTGGAGTGGGCCATCGGACTTGCCGTCACGGGCATGTGGCTGGCCTTCTACCTGGACCGACTCGCTGCCCAGCAGTTGCTCTACCGGATGCGGCCGTCGGAGTTCATGGCCGGCCGCAACCCACGGCCCGCCGGAACGGCGCACTTCCTGGAGCGGCGATTTCAGTCATGGGCTCTGCCCTACACCCGGGAGTGGCGAGGCAAGAGCATTCCGAAGGAGCACTTCATTGGGGCTGGTCGCTTGACCTGGTCCACCGCGTCGATCGGCATCGATGTGGAGCCAGCTCCGAGGCGTCCACCAGAGGAGCCTGAGCAGGACGAGGGGCCGTCGTCACCCCCCATCCCAGTGCAGATGGAGAAAATGGTCGAATCGGGCCCGCAGAGCACCGCCACCTCCTTCAGGAACTTCACGGTAGAGGAGCTTTACGACTTCGTGGCCGGTCGCCTTATCGACCCCGCTCCGTCACACGCACCTGGACACCCGTTCGCCAACATCGAGGTGCTGGGCGTTGCCGCCGTCTCGTCCAACCGGTGGGGTGCACTCGACGACCCGACCTGGCAGAGCATGGAGTCTCTCGCCGCCGGACACCCTGACGGCGGGCCTGGACCGTATGTCGCTCGCCGCTATCTGTGGGCGCGCATCGTCTCGTGGGGCGGTGAGATGGCTGCCTCGATCCTGGTCAACTTCGCCTACGAGAGTGGCTTCCTCCGGGTCACCGTCCGCCCACATCTCATGCCCCCGCTCAACAGCGCACTCGCGGCGTCGGCGAGTCCACTCTCCCCGCTGTCGTTGCGCTGGCAACGGACCGCATGGCTCCAGGCCGTAGGCGACCTGTTGAGCGCAGCGAACCGTCTCATCTCTACACGCGTCGCGCCGCCGAAGCCCGCTCTGGATCAGGGTGGCCCGGTGAGCCTTCGCGAGACGTACTCGACTCGGTACATCGACGAAATGCACATGTACGAGGACGCCCGCCGTTACGTGCAGATGATGCAGCGCAGGGTCTTCGACACGGTCGAGGCGTTCCTCGGAAACCATCAGATCGACACCCGGTCCTACCAAGCGCAGGCCATGGCCATCTACAACTTCGGCGTCATGGCCGGTGGCGACATCACCGGCAACATCCAGAACGCACCCGGTGCCGCCAGCACCTTCCAGAGCCAGGAGGCATGATGCCCTTCCGTCGCGAGCCCCGCCCGAACCCGTCTCCCGCCCACGGCGGCATCAGTGCCGGGGGCAACATCACGGGCAACATCCAGAATGCGCCGGGCGCACAGAACACCACCCAGAGCCAGCACATGGCCGCCACCGACGGCGAGGCACTCGAAGAAGCCCGGCAGCAGTTGCAGCAGCTACGCGAAGCCGTCGAGCAGCACGTCACACAGCTGGCACAGCCACAAGCCTGTCTCGAAGAGATCTCCGCCGTCGAACAACGCCTTCACCGAGCCGGAGCCGACCCTGTCGGACTGCGCGTCCTCATGAGCTCCGTGTACCAGCACTGCGGTGGCGTGCCCGGCCTGGTAGCCATCGCCGGGTTGGCACAGCAGACGATCACCGCACTGGCCTGAACCACAGCAGCGGGTCGGCGTCATCCCCCGACTTCGACAGCCGGCGGGCACATGGGGTTCGGCAGGCGGCTGACCTGCGGCAACGGCAACGTAGTTGATCTCGCATGCCCACAGGAAGGTAGCGGCGCGGGTTTACTGACAGTGATTCATCGGTAGCCGTGTGACGATCCATCGCAATTCTGGATAAACCATCACACCTCGTCGATCCAGCCAGAGTAACCCGCAACGCAACCTGTGCCCGACCTCCAAGGTCACAGCCCTGGCCGCACACGCCTGGCAGCGGAATCTCAGCGAGTCACGCGGCCGACTGGCCCTCGCGTGCCCGCCAACTGTCGAACTGGGGTACCCTTTGGCGGGGTGGCCACGGGCGGCGGTCGGCGCCGGGGGACGGAAGCTGGAATCCGGCTGGGCGGCGCACGGACTCGGGGTGTGGCTGTGAAGCGCCCTCCGTCTGTCCGGTGTTCGACGAGCGCTCCGACCGGGCACGGGCCCCGGGCGGGCGGGGTCAGCAGACTTGCCGCGGCCGGTGACGAAGTCGCGGGCGCGATCGACCAGGCCGGCGCCGGGGCGAGGAGCTTGTTGAAGGGCGGGGCCACGAGTACGTCGAACCGCGCGTCGCCAGCCGGCAGCTCCTTGATTTACTCGAACAGATCTTCCACCTCGCGGTGGTCGCCGGTCAGCTCCGCAACGACATTCCCGCCGTGTCCCATACCCGTGCGCCTTTCCTCAAGGTCCTGGTGCGCGGCTCCCGATCGCGCTGGCTCCCATCAGTTCCCCGCTCGGGCCGAGGGCGAACACCACGGGTCACCCGGCCGCCCTGCAGGGCTCGGCACCTCGGGCGGCACCACCAGCGGCGCGTTTACTGCCGGCCGACGGCACCGTCACCGACCTCATGGCCATCCTGGGGTCCCGGGCACGACCCGCAGCAGGCCGGATGGCCCGGGGCCCTACGGGTACCGAGGCCGAGTACGTGGCACCAGGAGCCGCCGTCTCCCCGGCCTGCTGCACCTGGATGTGTTTATTCGGTGCTTCGCCGTCCATGTCGGTCAGCGTCCCAACCGACACCGGGAGGCCGTCACCAACCGATGACGGCCTCCCGGTGCTCAGTACTGCCATGGATTCCACGGTCCGGCCAGCAGCTCTCCGCGAGCCCGGAGAGCCATGATCACCCGCTTCCAGGATGCGCCCGCACCAGAGAGCACGCAAGAACCGACACGGCCGCGCGCCCAGGCCCGAAGAAGACCTGGCCCTGTCCGGGGAGTCCAAGAGGAGGCGGGACCGTGTGCCACGGCAGAACCGGCAGACCGGGAAGGCACGAGCGGCCGGCCGCGGCTACACGGGCGGAGCGGGGTCGATCTTGAGTACCTGGTCCGCCGCGGTGACCTCCAGAAGCCGGAGCAGCTGCGGCGGTGGTGCCGACAGGTGCAGGTCGACGTTGGCCTGCTCGGCGGGCAGCCGGGTGCGGAGGAAGAGGTGGATCCTGGCCAAGTCGCGGAAGGCGATCGCGTGGTAGTGGAGGATGACGGTGGTGACGCCGGGCTCCTTGATCGCCTGGAGCAGTTCGGTGCGCAGGTGGGGTGCGGTGTCGTGGGCGAGGTCGCCGGCCGGGGTGAGTAGGCGGCATCCGGGGGTGGGTGCGTGGGTGTGAACGGTCAGCTGGGGGGCGGGGCCTGTGGGTGGGGTCATGGCAGGATCACGGCGGTCACCGGCTGCTCCGTCGGGACGCTGTAGGTGTCCAGGAGGCGGGCGACACCGAGGTGCTCGATCACCGCGCGCACCGCACCGTCCGGGTCTTCGTAGACCGGCAGACCCCCGACCACGTCCGGGGTCCGGTGTACCACCACGACCCGCGGCGTGGCGTGCATGACGTCTTCGGTCGGCAGGAGCAGCGCGTACCGCTGCACGACAGCATCCATCCCCCGATCCTGCCCCCACCCGGCCCCCCGCGCCGCCCGACCGGGAGGCCCTCTCGTCGGCGAGCAGCAGGAGGCTCCGCCCGCCTGGAGCTGCTGGAGCTGCTCCAAGACGCGATGGAGAGCGGGACTCTCTCGCCGGATGACGCTCAGGCCATCGCCTGGCGCTACACCACCGCCCGCATTCCGGATGTCCAGGCCGCCGCCACGGCCGGCATTTCGGCAGATGCCTGGCGGCGGCGCTCCCGCGCCGTCCGTGCCCTCAAGACCTCGCTGCGGCCGGCCGCGCGGCCTGACCACCCCTCATCAAGCCCAGGAACCCACTGATGCCGCCTCTGCCCACTCCCCTGCCCGATCTTCTCCCCCTCGGCGCGTCCGATCGCCTGCTCCTGCTCGGTGCCCTCTGCTACCTCACCCTCGGACTGTCCTGCCTGTCCTTCAACGGAATCAGCGGCGCCTGGTCGCGCTGCGGCTGGGAGATCAGTACCGGCCCGGCCGCCACCCTTGCCGCGGCCGCAGCCTGGACCACCGTGCTTGTCCTGTGGCCGGTGCCGCTGCGCGCGCTGCGAAGTCGTCGGGCGATAGGGCCCGCCGAAGAGCTGATCTGGCGCTGCCCCGCAATGATCGGGAGCCGCCACGATAGGGCTCGATTGTGAAACCGGCGCAGGGCAGGGACGGAGCACCTTCTGGTGATGGCCGGGGGCGTCTCGGTCCGGCAAGCACCAGGCAACCGAACGCCGCCTACAGCACCCGGTGCGGGCCATGGACGGCGATGGTGAACAGGTCGTTCCAGGTATCGTCGTCCTCGGCGCTGTGGCACAGAGGTCCGGTCTCTTCGCCCAGCGCGACCCACACACCGGGCCAGCTCGGGTGCCGGTCGGTGACGAAGTCGCTGCACTGGTCGCATGTGCGCACGGGCAGGCCTCCGGAGCACAGGTCCTCGATCATCTCGTCGGTGACGTCGATCCGGTCATGGTTGATGTAGTCCATCCCGCCGTACAGCAGGCCGAAGGTGGTCCGCTCGTCGACCTCGCCCCAGGAGGTCAGCCCGGCGGCTGGCACGGCCCGGCGATAGCCGAACACCGGCACCAGACCGGTGCCCTCTTCCCGGATCACGGTGAGGCCGTCCAGGGGCGTGCCGTCGGGCACGATCGACAGCAGGAATCCGCTCACCTGCCCGGCGGTCTCCTCACCGGGCGCGGGGTGGTTCAGCCAGGAGGTGGCGATCAGGTCCTGGATCCCCTGGTGCGGGTAGAGGCGGGCCTCAATTACCGGACCGTCCGGCGTCTGGAGCACACGCTGCCGGAACGCGGCGTGCTCATCGCTGAACAGCTCGACCGTCCGGCCAGCGACGGCTGCCTCCACTGCGGCCGGGACCGTCGGGAACGCGGTGAGGAAGTCACGCCACTCCGGCAGCATCACCGCCAGCTCCTCCTCGGTGTAGCCGGTCCTCACTGCCTGCAGCTGGGCCGAGCGCTGCGCGACGACCTGCTTACGGGTTCTGGTGTCCTGCTTCTTGCCCACTTCGCAACTCCCCTGGTGGTGAAGGGCTCCGTGGCTACGCTAGTGCCCAGCAGGCGTGTGATCGCCGTGGTTTGTGCGGATACACGGTGCGGTGTAGACAGCTGGGTCACGCTGCCCCCCGCCGCCTTGTCCGGTCCGACGAGCTCCGCCCATCGATCGGGGACCGATTTGGTGATCCGGGCAGCACTCGAAATGGGCCAGAGTCCATCGCCCTGCCGTGGCCACCGCACAGACTGAGGTACTGCCGAACAAGGTGACGATCCGATTCCGGACAGTGATCGTTCGGATCGGGACAGTACCTCCCAACGTGCCCTCAGCCCTGTACAGCGCCCGCCACCCTTGACTAGGCACGGTCACCGCCGCCGCGCCCAGCCATCAGGAGGGCACATGACGAGAACCGCCGACCAGATCGCGCTCCTCCGCACCGAGACCGCCCCCGCCCTGTTGAAGGAGCTTCAGGGGCTCCAGGCCGGCAGCGAGGAACTGCGGACCGGCCTGGCCATGGCGATCAGCCAGGGCCTGAGCGAGACCCGCGAGGAAGTGTGCCGCGTCCTGGACCGGGATCAGCGCGAACTCGCCCAGGCCCGTCGAGAGATCGACGACCTGCGCCGGGAGCTGAGCGAGGCCCAGAGCGCCTGGCAGGCCGAGCTGGCTCAGCTGAAGTCGGCCTCGGTTGCCCCGCTGGCCGTTGCCGACCTGGTGGCGGAGACCGAGAACTCCGCCCAGGCCGAGTGGGCCGACATCGTGTCCAGCGCCGATACCCGAACCACCGAGCTCGCGGAGGAGACCACCATGTCCGACCAGACCCCTGACATTGCCGAGCAGGCCGCCGCCGACATGCTGACCGAGTTGACCGCGGTGATCGGCCACCAGACGCCGGCGACCCAGCCGGTCGCCACCGCAGCAGTTCCGGCGCCGACGCAGGAACAGGCGCGAGCCTCCCTGGAGATGGCGCTGTTCGACACGCTGAAGACCGCTGCCCGGGTCGGCACCGCCGAGCTGGTCTGCCACCCTCACACCTGGCAGTTCATTGCCTCCTGCACTGCGGCTGCCGAGCACTTCCAGCTGCCCTCGGCCGATGGCGCCAGCAAGGACGACATGGTGACCGTCCGGCTGTCCGGCCGCAGCCTCATGGCCGTGGTCAACGCCCTGTTCACCACCTACTGGGAGTCCAGCACCGGTCCCGGCCGGAACCTGCAGGACAGCGCGATGGCCCTCGCGTACTACATCGACCTGTCCGGCGAGATCCGCCGCACCGTCCCCGCCGTCTCCGGAGTACAGGTCGACGACCGCCCCGTCACCCGCATCGTCATCGACAATCGCCCCAGTTCGGCAGCCTGACGACACCGCGGCTCACCCAACGCCTGCCGACCTCCGGTCACCACCCGACACACGTCCGCTGATGGCCGGGCCCCTCGCGATGTCGAGCGCGAGGGCCCGGCCGATCCCGGGGTGGTGCTGATGTCGGGTCATGGTCCGGCGTCCCTGAACGGACCATAAGTCCATCGGCTGGAGCGCTGTACGCCGATGGCCCGACCCCTCCAGAGGAGAGAGCCGGCCATCGGCGTGCGGACTCCGGGCTACCGGCGCAGCGCGGCGGGGTCGAGGTCGAGGTGGAACGGGTCGGTGAGCGCGGGGGTCGACCGGGCCTGGAGGAGGCGGTCGACGTAGATGCCGCGTTCCAGGTTGCCCACGCACAGATGTGGGACGGGGTGGAGTTTCGAAGTGATGTGGATGGAGTGGGCAGGCGGTTTTTCAGGGGCTTCGCACGCCCGACCGTAGTATTGGGTGAATGGAGAGCTCGGACCCCGGTGTGCACAAGGCCCTCGCGGTGCCCGCGCGGCGGGCGCTGCTGGCGGCGCTGACGGATGCGGCCGAGCCACT
>NZ_JBHJVK010000135.1:0-7530 GCF_042264695.1 Kitasatospora sp. NPDC056138
CCTCCTCCGGCCGCCCACCGTTGATCCACTGCTGGGCCGCCTCGATCGCCTGCTCACGGGTCGTCACGCGGTCGCTCTCCTTAAGAGCCGGATGGGTGGTTTCAGCCTAACGGGACCCACCGCACCGGGTCCCGGAACTGCCGGCCCGTCAGCGCTTCCAGCCGTCCACGGCCGTCGCACCCGCCGCACCCCGGCCGTGACGGCACCGCTACGGCGGCGCCCCCGGGGCGGGGCCCGGCCGCCGATAGACTGGGACCGCACCGGTTCGCCCCGGTCCGACCTCATCTGCCGCGCAACGTCGCACAGCAGCGACGCCCTGACGCCCTCGCGGCGGCCCCGGGCATCAGCGGAAGGCACGTGAACCTCTTGTCAGCCCCCGGCCCCGCCGATCCGGTCCAGGGCCCCGCCGACCCACCGCACCGACCCGCCGACCCGGCACCCGGTCCGACGGGAGCCTCCGACGCCGGCCGCTTCCCGGCCTGGTGGGCCCACGCCGCCCGGCCGGCCAGGCCGCCGCTGCCCTGGACGCTGATGATCCGGGCCGCGCTCGGGATGGGAACCCCGCTCCTGCTCGGCCTGTTCCTGGGCCGGCTCGACCTCGGCGTCTTCGCCGGCCTCGGCGCGATGCACGCGACCATGAACGACCGTGTCGAACCGACCCGGCTGCGCGCCCCGAGGATCGCCACCGCCCTGCTCGCCTCCTCCCTCGGCATGCTGATCGGCGCCGCCCTCCAGCACGCGGGCAGCGGTCCGGCGACCGTCGGCCTCGCGCTGACCGCCGTCGCCTTCGCCTCCGGCGCGATCAGCGCCACCGGGCCGCGCGGCTCGGCGTCCGGCATGCTGTTGCTGGTCTCGGCTTCCCTCGGCGGCGGCATGGCGCTGCCGCAACCGTGGTGGGCGGCTCCGCTGATGATGCCGGTCGGCGCCGGGTACGTGGTCCTGCTCGGCCTGCCCCACCGCGCCCACGGCACCTTTCCCCGCTCCGACCCCCGCCGCCGCGCCCTGGCGGCCGCGTACGAGGCGCTCGGCGACACGCTCGCCGCGCTCGGTACGCCGCAGGGTGCGGCCTCCCGCCAGGTGCTGACCGCCCGGCTGAACCAGCTCCAGGACCTGCTTCCGCACGCCCGCCCCGGCCGCCAGGAGCCGGACCACGTCCAGCGGCTGCGCCGGATGTACGAAGCGGGGCTCGCCGCGACCGAGACGGCCAGCGGACTGCTCTGGGCCTGGCGCCCGGTCCCGCCCGCCGTGGCCGCACTACCCGGGCAGCTGGCCCGGGCGGTGCTCGGCGGACCACAGCCCGAGTACCCGGACTGGGTCCCCGACACCCCCGCCCTCAAGGCCCTGGACGTCGCCCTGCGCGCCGCGACCGACACCGTGGCGGGCCGCCCCGCCGAACTCGGCACCGCACCCGCTCCACCCCCCGACCCGTGGCGACTGCGGGTCAGGCTGCTCTCCCGGGGCTCGGTCCGGTACGGCCTGCGGGTCGCGCTCTGCATCGCGGTGGCGGAGGCGACGACCGCCGCACTGCCGCTCAACCGCAGCTACTGGGTGCCGATGACGGTCGCGTTCGTCCTCAAGCCGGACCTGGGCTCGGTCTTCCTGCGGGCCGTCAGCCGCTCGGTCGGCACCGTACTCGGCGTGGCGGTGACGGCCGCGCTGCTGCTGGCCACCACCGACAAGTGGGCGCTGGCGCTGATCGCCTCGGTCTGCGTCGCGCTGCTGCCGTACTCGGCGGCCGCGCACTACGGACTGAACACCGCCGTGATGACGCCGATGGCCCTGGTCCTGGTCCAACTCGGCGGGGGGAGCGGGACGGCCGAGTTCTGGCCGAGGGTCCTGGACACCGCCCTGGCCAGCGTGATCGTGCTGGTCTTCGGCTACCTGCTGTGGCCCGAGCGGCCCCCGCACCGGATCGAACCCCGGCTGGTCGCCGCCGCCACCGCACTGCGCGAGTACCTGGCCTCGGTGGTCGAGTCCCCGCAGGCGCCGGTCGCCGAGGTCTGGCTGCGCCGTACCGCCTACCGGGCGCTGGCCGACGCCCGCCAGGAGGTGCAGCAGGGGCTCACCGAACCCCCGCCCGCCGGACGGCTCGCCGCCCGGTGGCTGCCCGCGACCGCCGCCCTGGAGCGGCTCAGCGGCGCGGTCGCCGCGTACGCCGCCCAGATCCGCTACGGCGACCGGGCCCCCGAACCCGCCGAGGTCCAGCGGGTGTTCGACGCCCTCGACCGTCTGACGGCCGCCGCCCGCACCCACCACCCGCCGACCGGAAGGGCCGCCCGCCCCACCGGCCCGCACGACCCCTCCCGCAGCGCCATCGGCCGGGCCGCCGACGAACTCGACGTCCTGCTCGGTCACTAGGACCCGCGAGCCTCCGGAGCCCGCGCGGCCACGGCCGGGGCGCAACCGGGGCGCGGGGAACTGCCCAAGGAGCGCTCCGAGGACCACGCGAGCCCCCGGAGGGCGGCCCGCACCCCCGACCCTCAGGTCGTCGAGGTGCGGGCACCCACCGGGGGCCCCGGCGCCCGGTCGCCCCCCGGACGGCGACGGTTCCACGCGGTCACCCGCGCCACCGGCCGCCGCCGCGCAGCAGGTCCTCAGACCTGCTCGGCGAGCTCCAGCCAGGCCATCTCCAGCTCCTCCTTCTCCTCCCGGACCTTGCGCAGCTGGGCGTCCAGCTCCGCGACCTTGGAGAAGTCGGCGGCGTGATCGGCGAGTTGGGTGTGCAGCTTGGACTCCTGCTGGTCCAGCTTGGCGATCTGGCGCTCCAGCTTCTGCATCTCCTTCTTGGCCACCCGCTGGTCCGCGGCCGGCTTCGCCGCGACCGGAGCGGCGACGGCCGGGGCCGCCGCCTCGGCCAGCTGCGCACGCCGCTGCAGGTACTCGTCGACACCGCCGGGCAGCATCCGCATCCGGCGGTCCCCGAGCAGCGCGTACGCGGTGTCGGTGGTCCGCTCGATGAAGAAGCGGTCGTGGCTGATCACGACCATCGAGCCGGGCCACCCGTCGAGCAGGTCCTCCAGCTGGTTGAGGGTCTCGATGTCGAGGTCGTTGGTGGGCTCGTCGAGGAACAGCACGTTGGGCTCGTCCATCAGCAGGCGCAGCAGTTGCAGGCGGCGGCGCTCGCCACCCGACAGGTCACCGACCGGCGTCCACTGCTTGTCCTTGCCGAAGCCGAACTGCTCGCACAGCTGACCGGCGCTCATCTCCCGGCCCTTGCCGAGGTCGACCCGCCCGCGCACCTGCTCGACGGCCTGCAGCACCCGGGTCTGCGGGTCCAGCTCGTGCACCTCCTGCGAGAGGTACGCCAGCCGTACGGTCTTGCCGACCTTGATCACACCGCCGGAGGGCTGCACGTCGCCCTCGGTGGCGAAGGCCACCTGCATGGCCCGCAGCAGCGAGGTCTTGCCCGCGCCGTTGACGCCGAGCAGGCCGATCCGGTCACCGGGGCCGAGCTGCCAGGTGAGCCGCTCGAGCAGCAGCTTCTCCCCGGCCTTGACGGTGACGTCCTCCAGGTCGAAGACCGTACGGCCCAGCCGGGCGTTGGCGAACTTCATCAGCTCGCTCCTGTCGCGCGGCTCCGGGACGTCGGCGATCAGCGCGTTGGCGGCCTCGATCCGGTAGCGCGGCTTCGACGTACGGGCGGGGGCGCCGCGGCGCAGCCAGGCCAGCTCCTTGCGGGCCAGGTTCTGCCGCTTCTGCTCCTCGGTGGCCTCGATCCTGGATCGCTCGGCGCGGGCGAAGACGTAGTCGGAGTAGCCGCCCTCGTACTCGCGGACCTCGCCGCGCTGGACGTCCCACATCCGGGTGCAGACCTGGTCGAGGAACCACCGGTCGTGGGTGACGCAGACCAGCGCGGAGCGGCGCTTCTGCAGGTGCTGGGCGAGCCAGGCGATGCCCTCGACGTCGAGGTGGTTGGTCGGCTCGTCCAGGACGATCAGGTCGGGCTCGCCGAGCAGCAGCTTGGCCAGCGCGATCCGGCGGCGCTCACCACCGGAGAGCGGGCCGATCACGGTGTCCAGCCCGTCCTTGAAGCCGGGCAGGTCGAGGCCGCCGAACAGGCCCTGGACGATGTCGCGGATCCGGCCGTCGCCGAGCCACTCGTGGTCGGCGCGGCCGGCGATCACCTCGTGCCGGATGGTGGCCTTCGGGTCGAGCGAGTCGTGCTGGGTGAGCACCGCGAGGTTCAGTCCACCGGAGTGGGTGATCCGGCCGGTGTCCGGCTCCTCCAGCTTGGCGAGCATCCGGATCAGGGTGGTCTTGCCGTCGCCGTTGCGGCCGACGACCCCGATCCTGTCTCCCTCGCTGACGCCGAGGCTCACCCCGTCGAGCAGAGCCCGCGTGCCGTAGACCTTGGTGACGGACTCGATGGTGGCGAGGTTGACGGCCACTGCTGCTGCGCTCCTGGGAGGGGTCGGGAGTGTTCTCCGATCTACCAGCCTAGTGGTCGCCGTGCCACGGACGGGCTACGAGAAGATCGCCTCGGCCACGACCAGCACGATCGACCCCGTGAAGGTCAGCCCGGCGGCGATCAGGAAGGTCAGGAAAAGGCCGAAGACCAGCGGGATCAGCGTCCCCCAGGGCTGCGGGTTGGCGCGCGGCCCGATGCCCTTCTCGACCTGGACCTTCCTCGGCCCCACCACCGGGAACAGCAGCAGGAACGCGGCCCCGCAGAGGATGCCGAAGATCGCCGCCAGGTCCATCGCGGCGTTCGACGCCCCGGGCTGGACGTAGCCTCCGCCGTCCGTGCGCCGCAGCTCGGCGGGCTTGCCGACGTCCACCCGGGCGTTGCTGATGTGCGCGGTGGGGTCGGCGGGCGAGCCGTCGTGCGGAACGAACCGGCCCTGGCACTCCCGGTGGCTGCTCTTGCCCGAACCCACGGTGTGGCAGTGGGCGGCCGTGAAGGTGCCGGGCGTGCCGGCCATCCCGGCCGTGTAGCGGAACTCGTCCGCCGGGAAGCGCAGCAGCCAGCCCGCCAGCACCAGCACCCCCACCGCGAACAGCGCGCCGACTGCGGTCAGCGTCCAGCTGGGCCCCGGGTCCTGCGCCGGTACGCGCTCCGCGTCACGGTCGCCCTCCGTGCCCTCCGTGCCTTCTGCGCTCTCCGCGCCGGCTGCGTGCCGCCCCATCTCGCCCCTCCATCGCCTCGGCGGGAGCGTAGCGGGGCTCCCTGACAGCCCCGACGCGGGTCCCCGGAGGCAGGCGGCCACGTGGGCGGCCCCGAGACGGTCCGGAGGCGGCCACGTGGGCGGCCCCGAGACGGTCCGGAGGGGGACCAGAAGCGTTCCTGGAACACCCGGCCCAGGAACGGCCGCCGGCGCAGGAACGTTTCCCCGGCATGCTGCGCTTACTGACCAGTCCGTTCGTGGTCCTGTTGATCGTGGTCCCGCTCTTCCTGCTGGCCGCCCTGAAGACGGCCGTCGCCCGTGCTCAGCACCGTGGGCTGCTGCCCGGCCGGCTGCCGCTGCACGCCGAGCCGGGGGCCCGCGGCGCCGGGGCGACCGCCACCGAGGAGCTGCACGCCCTGCTGTATCCGGGCAAGCGGGTCCAGCTGGAGGAGCGACGGATCGCCCTGGTGTTGCGCGATGACGAGCACGACGGCGCCCCGAAGCGCACCGGCATCGACCTCGACGCGGGGACCGCCCGGATCGGCCGGCCGGGTCCTCAGCGGACCTGAGCACCCGCCACGGGTCCGTACGTCGGGTGGGCGGCCCGGCAAGTCCCCGATTCCTCAAGGGACTTGGCGATGGCGACGGCTGCTTCGGCATCCTTGGCGAGAAAGGCACAGGTCGGCCCGGAGCCGGAGACCAGGGCACCGATGGCCCCGGCCTCGGTACCGGCCCGCAGTGTGTCCGCGAGCGCGGGGCGCAGCGACAGCGCGGGGGCCTGGAGGTCGTTGACCAGAGCGGCGGCCAGTGCGGCCGGGTCGCCGTCGGCGAGCGCCGCGAGCAGCGCCGGGTCGGCGTCCGGGGTGGGGACGTCGGCCTCGGACGAACCGGTGCCGGCCTCCTCGCGCAGCCGGTCGCACTCGCGGAAGACCGCGGGGGTGGAGAGGCCGCCGTCGGCGACCGCGAAGACCCAGTGGAACGTTCCGGTGACCGGCAGGGGCTGCAGGATCTCGCCCCGCCCGCGTCCCAGGGCAACCCCGCCGACCAGCGCGAACGGCACGTCCGAGCCGAGTTCGGCGGCAAGCTCCAGCAGGGTCTCGAACGGCGTGCCCAGGCCCCACAGCGCATCGCAGGCCACCAGTGCGGCGGCGCAGTCCGCGCTGCCGCCCGCCATGCCGCCCGCGACCGGGATGGCCTTGGCGATGTGCAGCCGGACGTTCGGCGTGAAGCCGTGGTGGGCGGCCAGCAGCCGGGCCGCGCGGGCGGCGAGGTTGCTGTCGTCCAGCGGGACGCTCGCGGCGTCGGGGCCGGTGCAGGTGAGCGTGACGCCCTCCCCGGCCGCCCCGGCCTCGGCGGTCACCTCGTCGCCGAGGGCGACCGCGAAGAAGACGTTGGCCAGGTCGTGGAAGCCGTCGGCGCGCAGACCGCCGACACCCAGCTGGACGTTGACCTTGGCCGGCACCCGTACCGTGATCACTGCTCGTCCGCCTTCGGCTTGTGCTCGGCGATGGCCGCGAACTGTTCCACCGTCAGCATCTCGCCGCGCAGCTTGTGGTCGATCCCGGCACCGGCCAGCGCCTGCTCCGCGGCGGCCGGGGAGCCGGCCCAGCCGGCCAGCGCGGCCCGCAGGGTCTTGCGGCGCTGGGCGAACGCCGCGTCCACCACCGCGAAGACCTCCGTACGGCTGGCCGAGGTCTTCGGCGGCTCCCGGCGGATCAGCGAGACCAGGCCGGAGTCCACGTTCGGCGCGGGCCAGAAGACGTTGCGGCCGATCGCCCCGGCCCGCTTCACGTCCGCGTACCAGTTGGCCTTGACCGACGGCACCCCGTACACCTTGTTGCCGGGCTTGGCGGCGAGCCGGTCGGCGACCTCGGACTGCACCATCACCAGGGTGCGCTCGATGCTGGGGAAGGTGGCCAGCATGTGCAGCAGCACCGGGACGGCCACGTTGTAGGGGAGGTTGGCGACCAGCGCGGTCGGCGCGGGGCCGGGCAGCGCGGTGACCTCCATGGCGTCGCTGAGCACCAGGCTGAAGCGCTCGGCCCGCTCGGGCATCCGGGCGGCCACCGTGGTCGGCAGGTGCTGGGCCAGCAGCGGGTCGATCTCCACCGCCGTGACGTGCTCGGCGACCTCCAGCAGCGCCAGCGTCAGCGATCCGAGCCCCGGACCGACCTCCACCACCGCGTCCTCGGCCGTCACCCCGGCGGCCCGGACGATCCGCCGCACGGTGTTGCCGTCGATCACGAAGTTCTGCCCGCGCTGCTTGGTCGGCTTCACGCCGAACGCGGCCGCCAGCTCCCGGATGTCGGCCGCGCCGAGGAGGTGACTGTCGGAGGGGGTGGGGTCAGTGCTGCTCACCCCGCAAGGATACGGGCGCGAACGGCGCTCACGGTTCGACCGGCTCGGTGGTCGCCACCGCCCCCTC
>NZ_JBHJVK010000136.1:0-3234 GCF_042264695.1 Kitasatospora sp. NPDC056138
TGCCCGGCCACCCGAGCCAGCTGCCGCTGCGGCGTGAGACAGCTCCCGAGAGCCCCTCAAGACAGCTTGACAGCGTCATTGGGAATCCTCCTGTGAGTTGGGGTGTGAGTTCGAGCTCCGGGAGCTCGGCGGCCGATCAGCTGCAGGACCGTGATCAAGACGGCCGGCCCCACGAGCAGCAGGCACTGCGGATTGCCGAAGCTGATGGTCCAGCCGATGCCGAACCGCCGGGCGACGAAGAGGTCCGGGCCGACGGCCGACCCGCTCCACCTCACCAGCGGTCCCCCGCCATCCCGGAAGCCTCCCAGACCGGGCAACCCGCAAACCATCATTCTGCGCGACGAGAGCACGGTCGGGTCGCACAACAACTCCCCCTGACGCTGACATCGCGATGACGGCCGACAACTGACAGTCACGCACAGGCCATCACCGTCGACGGCCCGCGATGACACCGGAGCATCAGCCGCCTCCGAGCGATCCTTGATCCCCGGACCAGGCCTCAAGAAGACCCACCGTTCGAGATCTGACCTGCTGACCCGGCGACGTGGCTCACCGGCCGGTGGCGTCAGACGCGTTCCTGCTCGCTCGTCTCCTCGATGGCTGCGGCCCGGGCGCGACGGCGGCCCAGCAAGGTGCA
Organism: Kitasatospora sp. NPDC056138; assembly: GCF_042264695.1. Taxonomy (NCBI): domain Bacteria; kingdom Bacillati; phylum Actinomycetota; class Actinomycetes; order Kitasatosporales; family Streptomycetaceae; genus Kitasatospora; species Kitasatospora sp. NPDC056138. Next base: position 638 of record NZ_JBHJVK010000136.1, read on the forward strand.
TCCCACCAGCACCAGGCCGATGGCGACGACCTTGGCGGCCTGGTAGTAGCCGGACGCCAGTTCCTCTGGGGTGCCGGGCAGCCTGAAAGAGACCCACGCTGCCGCGACTCCCCCGAAGACGATCAGTGCGACGGCCCCCCACGTTCCGAGCTCCGCCCACCAGGGCCCCGGGACGAAACCCCGCTCGTCGGTCTGCTCAACGTCCTTGTCGGCCATGGTCTGTTCTCCTGGGCGTGTGGTAGCGGTCGTGAGGGAGGACGCAGGCCCGGCACGGAAGGTTCACCGGGCCGGACGTTCCCCGCTGTAGCGACATCCTGCCAGCCGGCGAAATCCCCCCCTCGCCCAACCCCATTGAGCGGGTGACGAACGACTCCCGCCGGAAGCGTTGGCACACGACCACTGCACCACGTCAAGGGAGACGACCTGGCTCAGCGTCACCAACCGCTGGGCAGGCCCGGAGTGCGGTGCCGGGATTGCTCCCGGTCCGTTTCTCCGGACCGCTCGCCGGACTCGCCGTACGCCTCTCAACACAACGGACTCTCCACGGTCTCTGCCGTCGGACGGGGTTCGCAGGCTGCCATGGCTCGGGGATCGTGCTGGCCCGGTATCGGTAACGGCTGACCGTGACCGATACGATCCGGTATGGCTCGACCCCGTCTGCCGAGATCGGTCGCCACTGCCCCGTGGGGGTGGTGAACCGGCGGCGGACATCGTCCCGACTCCAGCGGTGGCGTTCCCGCAGCATGCGGATCAGGCGCCACCACACGAAGGCGTCCCAGCGGTCGAAGACATGCTTGGCGACCGCGTGCTTGAAGCGGCTGGCCCAACCGCGCATGATCTGAGCTTGACGTCTACGGTCGGCGGGTTTGGTGTTCCTTGATCGACCCGGCCCGTTTGACCGTCTTGCCGACGTCGTGGCGCTTGGCCCGGTGCCTGTTCTTCGAGCCGGGAGAACGTCCCGGACCCGGCCGGGACTGTTCCGGCGCGGCCGCCGGGCAGGCCACAGTCTGATCGAGACTGTGAGGGCTCCGATCTCCATGAAGCCCGGAACCTGTCAAAGTGATCAAGGCAGGTAGTCGTGTCCACTGCGGTCCGCCTCCGCCGGCTCGGCCAGGATCCGGTCCGCTTCCCCGCGCAGCACCTCCACCCGCTGCCGCGCGGCCAACTCCCGCCCTTCCAGCAACCCTGCCACCGACGCCACCCGGCACCCGGCACCCGGCACCCGGCACCCGGCACCAATGAGGCAACCCGATCGACCAACCCCGCCGCGCGACCGCCGACTCTGCGCTTGACCAGCAACAACACGTCCATCACGTCCGAATGGGACAACGACTTCTCACTCGGACCGGAATGGGCTTTCCCAGCCTGTGGTTGTAGGTCTGCAAAGGTGATTCCAACTGGCTTGCAAGGAGTTCTCATGGCTCCGTCGCTGAATGGCTCGACCGCCCTGGTCACCGGCGCGACCAGTGGCATCGGCCGGGCGATCGCGCAGGTTCTGGCCGAGCGGGGCGCGCACGTGGTCGTCTCCGGCCGCGATGCCGCCCGTGGGGAGCAGACCGTACGGGAGATTCGTGCGGCAGGCGGGAAGGCCGACTTCGTCCAGGCCGACCTGGGCAGTGCAGCCGCCGCCCGCCGACTGGCCCACGAGGCGAGGCAACTGACCGGGGGCATCGACATCCTGGTCAACAACGCGGGCGTCTATCCGTTCGCCGGCACCGCCGACACCACCGAGGAGGTCTTCGACCAGGTCTTCGACGTGAACGTCAAGGCACCCTTCTTCCTGGCCGCCGAGCTGGTCCCCGCCATGGTCGACAAGGGCGGCGGCGCGATCGTCAACGTGAGCTCCGTCGCCGCCGACAAGGCCGTGCTCGGGGCCACCGCCTACGGTTCGAGCAAGTCCGCAGTCAACCAGCTCACCCGGATCTGGGCGGCCGAGTACGGCCCGTCCGGCGTACGGGTCAACGCCGTCCTCCCGGGCGTGACCGAGACCGAAGGCGTGCAGGCCGCGCTCGGCGACGATCGCAGCGAGTTCCTCGCCATGACCCCCGCCGGCCGGGTCGGCCTGCCCGGCGAGGTCGCCGAGGCCGTGGCCTTCCTCGTGTCCGACGCGGCCTCCTACGTCAACGGCGCCCTGCTCACCGTAGACGGCGGAGCATCCGTCACCTGACCCCGTCCGCTGCTCCCCGCCCGCCTGCGGAGGGCCGGGCGGGACGCGTGCGCTCAGGCGGCGTGAAGGCTCAGCGGACCCGGTCCGTCGCGTCCTGCCCGGTGAAGGTCGGGCAGGCCGGCGGACGAGCGCTTGTCCCAGCGAAACCTGACTGACCCTCACCCCGTGACCCGCGCCGCCGCGTCCGTCGGACTGCCGCTCGGCCACGACCACCGGGCCGCCGCCGCGACCTTGCGGGCGGCCGGGACCGGTCACCGGGGCGGCGCCGAGGAGGTGGCCACGGTCCGACGGCTCACCGAGGGCAATCCGCTTACATCAAACGCCCTCTGGATGCGGCGGTGGGGGCGGGCCCCCGCGGCGGGGGGCCCCCCCCGCCCGGGCCCCGCACCCCCCCGCGGGCCCCGCGGGGCGGGGGGGGGGGGGGGGGTTG
>NZ_JBHJVK010000136.1:3244-6801 GCF_042264695.1 Kitasatospora sp. NPDC056138
GCGGGGCCCCCGGACCGCGGCCACACGGTGGCAAAACCGCTAAAAAAAACCCCCCTCTGCTGGGGGGGGGGCCCCCCCCCCCTGTGAGTCGGCGGCACCGCGCGGCGGGCCCGGTCAGCCCGCGGCGGCGAAGGCGGCCTGGAGGTGCGGGATGTAGTCGGCGATGGCCGGGGCCCAGCAGCCGTAGTTGTGGCCGCCGTTGCAGGTGGGCGAGAGGCTGGCACCGTTGGTGTAGTCGATGTACCGGCTCGGGATGCCGAGCTGGTCGAGGCGGCTCTTCACGGTGTTCGAGGCGCCCTCGGTGAAGAGGTCGATGGCGTCTCCGTTGCCGCTGTAGAGCGCAATGTCGTCACCGCGGAGCTTGGCCAGGTTGGCCGGGTCGGCGGGGTTGACCTCGTTCCAGATGTGGTCGGCGTTGAAGACCGGGTACGGCGAGCCGAAGATCGCGTCGCTGTCGACCACCGGCCCGTCGACGGTGCACTTGCCGGTGCCCGGCACGGTGGAGCTGCTGGCCCCGCACATCGCGCCGGGCAGGTTGAGCTCGGTGGCCAGCACCGCGCCACGGATCACCCCCATGCCGAAGTCGATGCCGCCGGAGAGCGAGACGGTGTGCCCGAACAGGTCGGGCCGGTTCTCGGCGTAGCGCAGCGCGCCGTAGCCGCCCATCGAGAGGCCGATCACGGCCCGGTGGGCGCGGTCCGGGAGGGTGCGCAGGTTGGCGTCGATGAAGGGGATCACCTGGTCGAGGTGGAAGGTCCGCCAGTTCGCTGCGCCGAGCATGGTGTTCTGCATGACCCAGTTGGCGTACCAGCCCTTGAGGCCGCCGTCCGGCGCCACGGTGATCATGGAGTCGTTGTGCAGGGCGGGGGCGGCCGCGGCGTCGTCCGGGTTGCCGGCCGCGCCGTGCAGGAAGTATGCCACCGGCCAGTGCTTGGTCGGGTCGGCCGCGTAGCCGGACGGCAGGAAGATCCGGATCTTGTGGGTGCCGGAGAGCTGCGGGGTGGTCACCGTGATGGTGAAGTCGGTGGCCGAGTGCAGCTCGGGGGCGCCGACCTGGGTCAGGCCGAAGCCGTCGGTCAGCGCGGGCGGGGTGGGTTCGGTGTCCGCGTGGGCGGGGGCGGTGCCGAGCAGGGCGGAGACGGTGAGCGCGGCGGCGACCAGGGCCGTCTTGAGATGCCGACGGGTGCGCGGGAGGGAGCTCATGGGTGCGGTTCCTTCCGGGAGAGGGGGTGGGTCAGAGCGCGCAGTAGGCATTGGCCTCGGCGGTGGTGGTGTCGATCTGGCCCCTGGTGGGGGGTGCGGCAACCATGTGGAACTCGGTGTTGGCCAGGACCGCCTGCTTGCTGCCGTCGTCACTGCTGTACCAGTTGCTGAGGTAGCCGAGCACGGCACCGGAGTGCGCCCAGACCCACTGGCCGCAGGGCAGCTGCTGGTGGAAGATGCCGAGGCCGTAGCCGCCGACGCCGGAGCTGTCCACCGGCACCGTGGTCTTGAGTTCGGCCTCCTGGGCGGGCGGTAGAAGCTTGCCGGTGAGCAGGGCCCGGTCGAAGGTGGCCAGGTCGTCGAGGGTGGAGACCATCGCCCCGGCGGCGCCGAACGCCTGCACGTCCGAGACGGTCTCGTCGAGGATCACGTAGGCGAGCCCGCCCGGGTACTGGTAGCCGTGCAGGTAGTTGCCGTGCAGCGTCGAGTCGCTGGTCGGGAAGGTGGTGTTGGTGAGGCCGAGCGGGGCGATGATCCGCTGCTGGATCTCGGTGGCCGGCTCGTTGCCGGTGACGGCCTTGATCACCATGCCGGCCAGTACGTAGTTGGTGTTGGCGTAGCTGAACCGCTGGCCCGGCGCGGCGGTGGGGGCCTGCCGGAGCGCGAGGTCCACCAGGGCCTGCGGGGCCCAGGGCTGGTTGGGCTGGGTGTTGAGTGCGTACTGGAGCCCGAAGTTCCCGCCGGCGTACTCGGGCAGGCCGGAGGTCTGGTTGAGCAGTTCGCGGATAGTGATCTTGGAACCGTCGTAGCCGTTGGCGTTGACGGCGCTGGGCAGCCACTTCGCCACCGTGTCGTCGAGGGACAGGCGGCCCTCGGCCTCGAGCTGGAGCAGCACGGTCGAGGTGAAGGCCTTGGTGTTGCTGCCGATCCGGAACTGGGCCTTCGGGTCGGCGGGGGTACGGCTGGAGAGGTCCTTGACCCCGGCGCTCGCGTACTGGGTGGTGTCGCCCTGTCGGACCAGGCCGACCACGGCTGGGTAGCCGTCGGCGACGCCCTTCTGCGCTCCGGCCTGGAGGAGGGCCTGGGCGCCCGGCACATCGGCCAGGGCTGGGGTGGCGGTGCCCAGGGCGGCCAGGACGGCCAGGGTTGCGGCGGCAACGGTGGTACGGAGCGGCTTCATCGAGGTCTCCTCGGACGGATCTCAGTCACGGACATGACACCGGGGGTGCCATGGAGTGGAGGAACCGATGCTGGCAGGGAGACCGGTTAGCGGACAGGCCAAACACCGGCCATCTGTGGCCGGACCCGTCACGGCTGGTCAGAGCCGGTTGCGCCGGTCAGGAGCCGGCCCGGGGAGGGCTCGTTCGGGCTGCAGGTGACCAGTCAGTAGCTGCGCCGGCGGGTGCGGTGGCTCTGGCCGAGAGGCGGATGTGCCGGACAGCCTCATGCACGGCGGCGATCGCAACGCCCCCACTGAGACGCCGCGTGCCGCGAACTCAACAGGTCCATGGCGGCCGACGGCCCATCTCGGTGCAGAAGCCGGAGGACGTGCCCGGCCACGTCCAGTCCGGCCGACCCGTCGGCGGCACCGTCGGCACACCGTGGATCAGCGGCGGTCCACACAGGGCAGCCCGGGCTCCATCCCGTGCAGGATCTGCTGGGAGATGTGACGCAGTTGTTCGATCTGCTCCGGCGCCAGTGCGTCCAGCACCAGTGATCGCACCCGCTCCACGTGGCCGGGTGCGCTGTCGGCCAGCTTCCGGTACCCCTCGTCGGTGAGGACGGCGTTGGTGCAGCGGCCGTCGTCAGGTGCGGTCTCCCGGCGCACGTAGCCGTGCCGCTCCAGCCGTTTGACCACGTGCGACAGGCGGGAGAGCGAGCCGTTGGCGAGGACGGCGAGGGTGCTCATCCGCAGCGCGCGCTGTGGCGCGTCGGAGAGCGCGGCCAACACGAGGTACTCGAACTGGCTCAGTCCCGAGTCGTTGCGAAGCTGGGCATCCAGTGCGGCGGGCAGCTTGATGATCATTGCACTGAACGCCTTCCAGGCGTTGAGCTCGGTCTCGTTCAGCCAGCACGGCTCGTCCTTGTCCATGCCGGCGACTCTACCCAATCACTTGATCCTTCAAGTAATCACTTGACGCTTCAACCAACTCCCCTCTATGTTGGTTGAAGATTCAACACGAGTCCTCCGGTCAGCGGACGGCTCCCCGCTCACGGTGATCCCCAACGGGCCCCGTGAGCACGGACGAAGGAAGAACCATGAACCGCAAGACCATGCGACGGGCCGCCACCGCGACGACCTCCCTCCTCCTCGCCGGCGCAGCCGCCCTCGGCGTCTCCGGCCAGGCCATGGC
>NZ_JBHJVK010000137.1:0-6562 GCF_042264695.1 Kitasatospora sp. NPDC056138
CGCCCGTTGCCGTGCTCCACCACGGGAAGCGTCGCGTCGGCCCTCGACCACGGCCTGCCACGGAGTGGCCAGTTCGACGACCACATTCGCCAGATGCCGCCGCGAGACGCCGGTCAGCACCCGATGGCCGAGGACCGCGCGGTTCACCTTGATCGTCACACCGTCAGATCATGCCGCCCACAACAGCGCTGGTCACATCGCCGCCGCAATCACGCACCAGGTCGTTAGTACTCCAGCAGGACTTCGATGTTTTGCCTGCTCAGAGGCTGCGCGCGGTGAGTGTAGCGGCCTGATGCCCCATCAGGGACGGTCTTCATGAGACCGCCCCTCGATCGTGTGCAGCCGACGTTGGTAGTGACAGCGGCGGGCGATGGCCTGGCGTTGTCGGCGCCAGGTAGACCAGTTCAAGGAGTGAGCGCGGGGCGAGCACCGTGGCGGACGCGGCCCGTGGGGGCGGCCAGCCGCCAGGAGCCGCCGGATCTGTGCCACGGTGAGGTCCACCAAGGCGCGGGAACCGTTTCTGCAGCCCCCTTTGATGCCGCCACCATCGCGGCCAGGAAGGCGTGGGCGAGCATGGCCAGGGTGATGTGCCGCATCCAGCCGGTGTAGCGACGGACCTCGTACTGATCCAGGCCGCATTCGTTCTTCGCAGCCTGGAAGCACTCCTCGATCGCCCAGCGCATCCCGGCAATGCGCACCAACTGCTCAACAGTCGTTTCGAGTTGTGAGTAGGCGAGGTAGTAGGCGATCTCGTCGGGCCTGCTCAGGCTGCGGCGGGCTAGTGCCCACCGCTGGCGGACCTGGACCTCGCCCTGGTAGTCGAACTCCGCCAGGGCGGGCAGCCGGATGGCCGCTCAGTCGTAGATACGCGGTCCCTTTGCGCCGGCACCGCACGAGATCCGCTGCCAGGCGTCGGCCGGGGCCTGGGAGAACAGCCAGTCGATGCATGGACAGCCCACGCTGAACTGGGACTTGGGCACTGCCAGGACATAGCCGACACCGGACTGTTCCAGCAGTCGGCGGAAGCGTCCTTCCTGTCCGTAAGCCGAGTCGGCAGTGACCCAGGCGATGGGCAGCGGGGAGGCAAGTGCGCGTAGGACCAGGGCCTTGGCGAGCTGGCCCGTGGTATGGAACTCCCGCTCCTCGGGGATCTTCGCCGCGCGGCAGCGGTCCCGATCCTCGGTCCAGGACCTGGGCAGGTAGAGCTCGCGGTCGACAAGGGCCCGCAGACAGAAAGCCCCCGCTACCCGCCTCCCATGCGCGCGGTGACCAGGCCGGACTCGTAGGCCGCGATGACCGCCTGGGCGCGGTCCCGGACGTCGAGCTTGCCGAAGATGCTGGTGATGTAGTTCTTCACCGTCGACAGGCTGATGTCCAGGGCCCGGGCGATCTCGGTGTTGTCGAGGCCGGTGGCCATCAGCCGCCACACCTCGACCTCCCGGGGCGTCAGCCCGCCCGTGTCGGTGACCGGCGGCGGGGCGCCGACCGGGGCCCGGACGTAGGTGGAGATCAGCCGGGTGAGCAGGCGCGGGGCGACCACCGCCTCGCCGGCGTGGACGGTGCGGATCGCCGCGCCCAGTTCCTCCGGCGAGACGTCCTTGGGCAGGAACCCGTGGGCGCCGGCGCGCAGCGCGGCCACCACGTACTCGTCCATGTCGAAGGTGCTGAGGGCGAGGACTCGGCAGGAGGGGAGGATGCGGGCCAGCTCCCGGGTCGCGCCGACCCCGTCGAGCACGGGCATCCGGATGTCCATCACCACGACGTCGGGGCGCAGCAGGCGGACGGCGGTGACGGCCTGCTCCCCGTTCTCGGCCTCGCCCACCACCTCGAAGGACGGGTCGGGGGAGAGGATCAGGGACAGGCCGCGCCGCACCAGCGGCTGGTCGTCCGCGATGAGGACCCGGATGCCCGGTGCCACCGCGCCCACCGGGCCGCCGTCGTTCGAGCTCACCGGGCCGTCGCTGTTCGAGCTCACCGGGCCGTCCCCGTCCCCGCTCACCGGGCCATCGCCGTGCGCGCTCACCGGGCCGTCGCCGTTCCGTGCTGGACGGCCGCGTCGGCCGTCTCCTCCGGGGCCAGTGGCAGGTCGGCCAGGACGGCGAAGCCGCCCTCCGGACGTGGTCCGGTCCGCAGGGTGCCGCCGTGCAGGGCGACGCGCTCGCGCATGCCGATCAGGCCGTACCCGCTCCGGCCGCCGGTCGGCACCGCCTCCTGCGGTGCGGCGCCGCCCGTGCCCGCCGTGCCCCCGTCGTCGCGCACCTCGACGGTGACCCGGTCCGGACCGTACGTCAGGGTGACGGTCGCGCGGGCGGGCCCGGCGTGCTTGCGGGCGTTGGTGAGGCCCTCCTGGACGATCCGGAACACGGTCAGGCCGACGGTGGGCGGCAGCGGGCGGCGGGGCCCGTGGACGCCGAAGTCGGTCGGCAGGCCGGCCACCCGGGACTCGTCCACCAGCCGGCCGAGGTCTTCGGCCCCGGGCTGGGGCGAGGGCGGGGCGGTGTCTGGTTCGTCGCCGGCCCGCAGGACGTCCAGGAGCTGGCGCATCTCCCGCAGGGCCAGTCGCCCGGAGGACTCCAGGGTGACCAGGGCGTCCCGGACCACCTCCGGGTGGGCGAGGTTGGCCCGGGCGCCGCCGGCCATCAGCTGCATGGTGGTGATGTGGTGCGCCACGATGTCGTGCAACTCTCGTGCGATGCGGCGGCGTTCGTCGGCCACCGCGCGGTCGGCCAGCAGTTTGCGGTTGGCCGCGACCTCCCGCTGCCAGCGCGCCACGGCGAGGCCGGCGCCGGCCACGAGCAGGGTGGAGCAGGAGGTGCCGGCGAGCGCCTGCCAGGAGGGGACGCGCAGGTGGCTCTGGCTCAGAGTGGTCAGCACCGTCGTCGCCGCCGCGGCGGCCGCCGTCACCGGGGCGGGGCGGGCCCGGGCGACCGAGTACAGGCTGACCATCAGGACGGCGCCGAAGTGGGTGCTCGCCGGTGTGGACAGGTCGATCGCGGCCTCGACGGCCAGGACCACGGCGAGCGCCGGCACCGGGTGGCGGCGCCGGACGAGCAGCGGCAGGGCCGACAGCGCGACGAGGAGCAGGCCCGGCGGGGTCACCCGGCGTACCCCGTCCATCTCGCTGAAGAGCAGGTAGTTGAGCAGGTCGAGCGTGCAGGCGCCGGCGGCCACCAGCGCGTCGGTGTGGGTCCACGGCGCGCCGTCGGTCTCCGGCGGCGCGTCCGCCACCCCGCCGGGCCCCGGGCTCCCGCTCGCCCGGTGTGCCGGGTGCGCCGGGTCCGCCCCGAGTGCCGCGTCCATCGCGGGGCGTTGATGACCGCCCATGTCCGTTCCCCCTCCGTGCCCGGTCCGCGCCGCGCCTCACCGATGAGCCCTGACGAGCCCCGATGAGCCCGATCAGGCCCCGATCAGACCCTGTTTCAGACCCTGAACAAGCTCTGAACAGGCCCGATGACCCCATTCTGGCATCGGCCCACCCCACCCCGGCATGGTCCCCACGGCCGATCACGGGGGCCCGGACCAGGACCACGGTCCCGGGTCCGGGCCCGGCCGAGGAGCAGGGGCCCCGGTGCGGATCGTCCGTCGCAGGGACGTCCGCGGCCCACCCCGGGTGATGGTCTGGAACCCGGCCGGGAACCCCCGGAGCCGAGACCGACCTTGCGGACGCTCGCGTCCACCGCCGGAGGAAACCGTGATCCGCGCACTGACCGGATACTCCACCAGGAACTCGTGGAAGGTGATCACCCTCTGGGTGGTGCTGGGAATCTCCCTGGCCCTGCTGAGCCCGATGCTGCTCGCCCGCGTCACCCAGTCCCAGACCGGGGACTTCCTGCCCAAGAGCTACGACTCGGCCGCCGCGCTACGGATCGCCGAGGAGAACTTCGGGATGAAGCCCGACGCCACCACGGTCACCGTGCTGGTCGCCAGGACCGACGGCCAGGCGCTCACCGCCGCCGACCAGCAGCGGGTCGAGGCCGAGGCGGCGAAGCTCGCCCAGCGCCGGGTCGTCATGCCCAGGAAGGACGACAAGCCGGCCTTCCTCGTCCCCGACCGGTCCCAGACCCCCCGGGTCGCCCCGGCCATGGTGGCGCCCGACCGCGGCTTCGAACTGCTCTCCGTCGAACTGACCGGCAACGCCGCGGACGAGGGCGTCCAGGGCGTCTACCGGGCGTTCCGGGACGCCACCCGGGCCCAGTTCGCCGACGCCGGGATGCGCACCGGGTTCACCGGGGGACTGGCCGACGCCGTGGACACCGCCGACTCCCACCGCACCGCCGCGACGGTCGGCAGCGCGCTCGTCATGGGGCTGATCGTCCTGCTCAACGTGCTGGTGTTCCGCAGCGTGGCGGCGGCCCTGCTGCCGCTGCTCGCCGTCGCCATGATCGGCAGCGTGGCCGGCGGAGCCGTGGCCGTCGCCGCGACGCTGACCGGCCTCAAGCTCGACGCCGGCACCCCCGGGCTGGTCTCCGTGGTCCTGCTCGGCATCGGCGTCGACTACCTGCTCTTCCTGCTCTTCCGCTTCCGCGAGCACCTGCGGGCCCGGCCCGAGCAGCCCGCCCGCGAAGCCGCCGCCCAGGTGACCGCCCGGGTGGGCACCGCGATCACCTCGGCCGCGCTGACCATCGTCGCCGCCTTCGCCACCCTCGGCGTGGCCAGCTTCGGCCAGTTCCGCTCGCTCGGCCCGGCCATCGCCGTCGCCGTCCTGGTCATGCTGCTGGGCAGCCTCACCATGATGCCCGCCCTGCTCGCCGCCTGCGGCCGCGGCATGTTCTGGCCCTCCCGCAGTCTGCGCCGCCAGCCGGGCGAGGGCTTTGCCGCCCGCTTCGGCACGCTCGTCGCCCGGCGGCCGCTGCCGATGCTGCTCGCCGCCCTCGCCCTGCTCGGCGCGCTGGCCGCCGGGATGACCGGGATCCGGATGGACTACGGCCTCGGCGGCGCCGGCGACCGGACCCCGGCCGCCGCCACCGCCGCCGAGATCTCCCGCACCCTGCCGGCCGGCGTCTCCGACCCGACGAGCGTCTACGTCGTCGCCACGGACGGCACCACCCTCACCCCCGGCCGGCTCGACGGTCTCTCCCACGCCCTCACCCAGGTCGAGGGCGTCGGCAAGACGGGCGGCACCGTCCTCAACGGGGACCGGCGCGCCGCCCGGATCGACCTCTACCTGACCGCAGACCCGCAGAGCCGGCGCGCCCGCGACCTGGCCTCCGGCCCGGTCCGCGCCGCGGTCGCCGCCCACACACCCGCCGGGACCAGCGCCCACGTGGGCGGGACGGCGGCGATCTTCGCCGACATCTCCACCGCCGTCGACCACGACCTGGCGATTGTCTTCCCGGTCGCGGCCGCCCTGATCGCCCTGATCCTGCTGCTGCTCCTGCGCAGCCTGCTCGCCCCGCTGGTCCTGATGCTCTCGGTCGGGCTCGGCTTCGCCGCCACCCTCGGCGCCGCGACCCTGCTGTTCCAGCACGGGCTGGGCGAACCGGGCGTCAGCTTCACCCTCCCGCTGGTGCTGTTCCTGTTCGTCGTGGCGCTGGGCACCGACTACAACATCCTCATCACCGACCGGATCCGCGAGGAGATGCAGCGCCCCGGCCCGCCCCGCGCCGCCGTCGCCCGCGCCGTACGGCACACCACGCCCGCCATCGCCACGGCCGGCCTGGTCCTGGCCGGTTCCTTCGCGACCCTCGCCGCCACCCCGGGCAGCGAACAGGTCGCCTTCGCGCTGACGCTCGGCATCCTGCTCTCCGCCGTCGTCCTGTCCCTGGTCCTGGTGCCCGCCGTCGCCGCCCTGCTCGGCCGCGCCCTCTGGTGGCCGCTCCGCCAGGCCCGCCACCACCACCGGGCCGAGCCGGCCCCGGAGCCGTACCGCGTCCCGGTGCCCTGACCGGCGAGCCGTTAGTACTCCAGCCGGACTTCTTCATTCCCGCTGGTCAACGGCTTGGAAGTGGGGAGTGTAGCCGGGTGGGAGCGGGTGCGGGGCGGTCTTCGCCGCCCCGTCCCACCAATGGATGACCGCGCCGCATGTAACGACAACGGCTCGGGCAGGCCACCCATGTGATCGATGCACCAACCAACGTGTGGGAACAGGAACTTGGCGGCCTTCTCCTAAGGATCGGGGCCCGCTTCACCCGTGTGGAGCCCCGACGTCGTGTGCGGGACTACGTCCGCGGGCTCCTGGGCCCGGTGGGCCGCAAGAACGGCTGGCAACTCGCCGAATACGCAGGCCACGCCACCCCCGACGGGCTACAGCACCTGCTGTCGCGCAGCCGCTGGGACGCGGACGAGATCCGCGACGACCTACAGGCCTACATCGCCGAGCACCTCGGCACCGACGATGGTGTGCTGATCATCGATGACACCGGCTTCGTGAAGAAGGGCACGACTTCCGCCGGGGTCCAGCGCCAGTACTCCGGCACCGCCGGGGCTTGTATTTCAATTACTGCTTGCTCTGGTGGAGTTGGTGAGATGGTGGACCATGCCTGCGCGTCCGCCCGCCACCGCCTTACGGGCCAAGTTCGATCGGATCCTGCCTCATCTCGACGAGCGCCGTCGTCGGCTCTAC
>NZ_JBHJVK010000138.1:0-6541 GCF_042264695.1 Kitasatospora sp. NPDC056138
CTTGGTCAGTGGAACGGTCATGCCGGACTACCCTCCGCGAGACGCCAAGCCCCCTCCACCTCGGAAAGGGCCCTCCAGTGCCGCCAAGGCGGCACAGCGCGTCGTCGTGCATAACCGGGTACGGCGCGTCTCGTCCGGGACCGAAGCTCAGCCGCCGGTCAGAATACCCACTCCTCGCCGAGGCAACGTAGCCGACCAGGCAGCGCAGCGCGGGTCGGGCTGCTGGAGCGCCGACGCCGGGACATCGCCGAGAAGGGCGATGAAGATCTTGGGTTCCGGTCTTCTTCGGAGTGCCTGCCGGGTCAGTCCAGGATCTGGATCAGCTCCTGAGACTGCGTGCTGTGCATGACGCGGGCCCGTGCACCGTTCACCAGAGGCAGCCAGCCACACCCTGCCGACCTGGCGTGGATCTATCACCGCGATCAGCGGCTGGACCCTCGGCGAGCCCGACAAGGAGTGAGCGGCCCGGTTCAGGCTTGCATCTCTTGGAGGAGGGCGTGGTGGGGCGTTGCGCCGTCTCGGGGGTCGCGCTGCCCGCGTGGCGGTCTGGTGTGCCGGTGTGGCTGGATTTCCGTCAAACCTCGGAATGTGACGCTCCGTTTGTTTTTACTTTCTTCGCGTGAACGGAGCGGGTGTTCGAACGGTTGGATGACCTACATCGGCACTTTCCGGTGATCATCCAGTACGGAAAGTTACTGGCCGGTTTGGTGCCGCTCACCGCCCCGAGCCGAGGAACCCCCCATGCCTATCGACCTGCACGCCCGCCAAGCCGAGCGCCCCACCCCCGTACCAGGCGACCGGCCCGCAGGCCAGGACGCACCCACCCGCTCCACCAGGCCGCGCGGCACCCTGCCGGACAGCCAGCAGGAGGTCTGAGTGAACGACGCCACCTCCACCGACGGCTTCAGCGGAATCCCGGAAGCATCCACGCTGCCCATAGCGTTCCAGGCCTTCCACACCCTCCACGCCGCGGAGTACCTGATCTACGCCACCTCCCTCCTCTACGAGGACGACACCGCCCAGGACCTGGTCGACGAGGTCTTCGCCCAACTCGCCGACCACTGGGACCACGTGATGACCCAGGCCAACCCCGCCGCCTACGCCTGGGCCCTGCTACGCCGCGTCGTCGAAGCAGAGTCCAAGCGCCGCAAGGAACACCTCGCCCTGATCCAGAAGCACGCCTTCTCATACGCCCTGCGGCGTGAGTTCGAGCCGATCCTGCGGGAAATCGACACCCACGCCGTCACCGACCTGGAGATCGGCATCACCGTTGCCGCCGCCGTCCTGGAGCTGTCCGGCGCCAAACTCGATGTCATCCTCCTGCACTGCCTCAACGACCTCGGCATGGACAAGACCGCCGCAGTCATGGGCATCGAACCCGCCACCGTCCGATCCCTGCTCTGCCAGGCCAGGGCCAAGCTCGAAGTGCGCCTGGCCCCCCGCCGCCTGCTCCGCCTCAGCTCCACCGCCCGCGCTGACGAGGAGTAAGACATGACCAGTGACCTCGACCGCCTGCTCCACCGCGCCCGCCGCACCCGGGCCGACCAGCCGAGCTACGACGTCGAAGCCGGCCGCCGCCGCATCGCCGAGAAGCTCGCCGCCCGCCGCGCCCCCCAGCAGCTGCCCCCGCCGTGGCCGCCCGCGTGCCCGTGCGCTCCCGATGAAGCATCCCCCGCCGCAGCCCCTGTGACCGACTCCCAGGGGCTGACCTTCCACGACTACGCCGAGCGTGACCTGCGCCTCCTCGCCATCCACGTCATCAACCAAGACCAGGCGCCCGACTGGCTCGACAACCTGATGGAACTCGACCGCGACCGCATCGACCCCCGCGGCGGCCTGGTCTTCGCCTGCCTGCTCCACCTGACAGGCCAGCCCCGCGAGGCCCAGTGGTGGTGGCAGTTCGCCGCCGGCGCTGGAAACGGCACCGCCGCCTACTGCCTCTACTTCCACCACGCCCGGCTCGGTGAACTGCGAGACGCCGAGCACTGGTTCGACCAAGCCGCCCGCCTCGAAAACAGCCCCCCCGAGGCCATCGCCCCCACGCCCCTGGCGGTACCCGAATACGCCCGCAACACCGCCTGGTTCGTCCAATACCTCACCGACGCCACGAACCTGCACCGCCCGGACCCGGCCCTGCGCGAAGCCATCGACAGCCGGCCCACCCTCCGCGACGAGATGTGCGGAGCCTTCAGACTCCCCACCGACGACATCGCAGACCACCTCCACGACCTCGTCGCCAACTGATCCGCCCGCCGCAGCCCGCCCGTCAGGAAACGGGCCGCGGCGCCCGCTGGCACCCCGTCGCGCTCGGCGCATCCTGCATCCGGTTCACCTGACCACCGAAGGAACCACGCCATGCCTGTCCTCGGTACGCTCCTCGACTCCGGCCTGACCTCCTTGGCCAGCGGCTACACCCTCACCCTCGCCCTGACCGCGCTCACCGCCATCGCCGCCCCGACCCCCGACCGCCGCCGCGACGCCCGACTCGTCCTCAGCATCCTGTTGCACAGGAAGAACTGAAACGACGGCACGGAGCTGCCCAAGATCGACGCGTACGGTCTGAGCCATGCCCACTACTGGCCCCGGCCGGATCGATGGGACTGGGAGGGCGACACGCCCTGAGCCCCATGGGCTGATCAGGGTGCTGATCACAGGCATCGGCCGGGGCCGCCGTGACGACGGCCCCGGCCTGGAGCACTGGCCGGCTGTCAGTGCCAGTGCACCCCCAGATGGGCCAGGAAACGCACCACCTCGCCCACGGCGCAGGACCCGGCAGCGAGGAGAAGGGCCCCGCTCATCCGCTGGGGGTTGCGCCACGCCGGCACCTCACCCCGATCCACCGGCTGCGTCCGGCGCTCGATGCCGTCTCACCCCGCCGTGTCGCCCATCTCGCGCGGCCTGATCTCGTCCACGGTCGTCTCCTTCGTCTCGTACGGGTTGGCGGACACGGGACCGGACCAGGGACAAAGCCGGGCACAACGGCGCGCCCCGAAACCGCTCCTGACGGTCCATGGCGCGGCACGGTAGCCCGCTGAGGGCGTCAGTCAAGCCCTTCTCGGAGCCGGCTCGTGCGCTCTGGACATGGCCGGCCAGTAGGCCGAAAAAACCGCGCACCATACACCGCCCACCGCGCCGATCAACCGCTTTCACCTGCGCTGAAGCGGGCTGGGCAGCAGCTCGCCCGCCGCCTCGCGAACGGAACGACAGACGCGAAGCCGACCCGGCCGTCGTGCACGCGATGCTGCACCTGGTATCCGACGGCGACCGGCTGCGTATCGAGGTCGGGGACCAGGCTGGCGCCGCCGGGAGCGGGACCACCGCGCTCTGCACCTGTGGGACGTGACCTACCGCTCCGGCCGCTCCAGCCACACCCTGCCGACCTGGCGGGGCCCCGCGACCACGATCAGCGGTTGGACGCTCGGCGAGCCCGAGAGGACCTGACCGGCCCCTGCTGCTCCATTGATCCCCGACGCCAGGACGACTGCAGGTAGCTCACGGGCGTGCCGCCCGAGGGCGATAGGCCTGCGCGGGGCGCCTCGTCAGCATCCGGCGGATTGTCAGGACGCGGTGCGCAGGTGGCGTCGGCGGGCCTTTTTGACGGCGTCCTGGAGTTGGTCGCGGGTCATGGCGGAGCGGTGCGGGATGTCGAGGTCGGTGGCTCTCTTGTACAGCTCGGCCTTCGTCAGCGCCCCCAGATCCTCCGGTTTCGTCGCGGTGGCGCGCTTCTTCCCGCCGCCGGCAGCGGCGGCGGGCTGCGTCCGCTTGACAGCCGAGGTGCTCTTCTTCCCGCCCACCGCCTTCGGCCGCGCCCGCCCGGCGCCGCCCGCGGGCTTGCGGGCCCGGGCGCGCGAGGGCCCGGTGCTCTCGGCTTCGCCCGCAGTGTCTGCGCCCCGCCGCTCACCGGTGCCGGCTTTGCGGGTGGTTTCGAGGCTGCGGTTGAGGATCTCCATCAGGTCGACCACGTTGGTGGGCTTCTCCGCGGGGCCCTGGGAGACGGCGATCTCCTGGCCCGAAGCCTTGGCATCGATGAGTTCGCGGACCTGGTCGGCGAAGGTGTCGTGCCACTCCTCGGGATTCCAGTCGACCGCGAGCATCTCGATCAGCTGCGCCGCCGCACCCAGCTCCTTCTCACCGACCACGGTGTCGGCGGCGGGCAGGTCGTCGACCTCCCGGCGGGGGTCGCGGACCTCGTCGGCGAAGTGCATGATGTGGGCGACCAGCAGGTCGCCCTCGGCCCGCACCGCGGTCAGGTACTCCTTGCCGCGCATCGAGAACAGCGCCAGCCCGGCCTTGTCGGAGCGCCCGAGAGCCTTCTGCAGCAGGTCATAGATCTTCGTGTACTCCTTGCCTTTCGGGCCCAGGTAGTAGGTGGTGTCGAAGAAGATCGGGTCGACATCCGCCAAGTCGACGAAGCCGCGGATCTCGATGGTCTTGGACCGGCCGGGCGAGAGCCGCTCCAGCTCCTCCGGCTCCACGATCACGTACTCGCCCTCAATAAGCTCGTAGCCCTTCACGATCTCGCTGTAGGGGACCTCTTCTCCGGTGCGCTCGTTGACCCGCTTGTTCCGTACCCGGTCGGCGGTGCCGCGCTGGATCTGCCGGAAACTCACGGTGTGCGACTCCGTCGCCGCGTACAACGCCACCGGCACGGTGACCAGACCGAAGGTCAGCACCCCGGTCCACACAGGCCTGGCCATCACCGGCCTCCCTTCGCCCGGGCGGCCGCGGCCGCCAGTTCCTCGACCCGCCGCCGCGCCCGCTCCGCGGCCTGCCCGGCCTCCTGCAGTATCCGCGCGGCGTCGTCCCGTTCTGCCCGCTTCGCCGCGTACGCGCGCTCGGCGTCCTGCTGCTCCTGGGCGGCCAGGTTGGCTTCGGCCTGCGCCCGCCGGAATGTCCCGGCGGCGTGATCGGCCCGCTTGCAGGCCTTCTCGCGGTCGGCGGCCAGGCGCTGGAGTTCGCGCTCCAGGCGGTGCAGGGTCTGCTGTGCGAGGGAGATGTCGCGCTCGGCCCGTTCGGCCGTCTCGCGTCGCTGGGACAGCCGGTCTTCCTGCTGCCGCCCGTCTTCCTGTCCAGTGCCGGCTTTCTTGCGGCGTGCCTCGCCGGTGGTGTGCGCCGTCCGGTCGGTTTGGCCGGCGGTGGCGGGTGCATCCCGGAGCTGCCGGGGGGAGGGAAGGTCTGCGAGGGCCAGGCCGGCGAGCACATCGGTTGGGGCCGTGGTCTCCAGCGTCCCGCTGAGGCGGCCGCCGGCCAGGGCGTCGGCCGCGCTCGGGCTGCTGGTGGCGGCCAGCAGGGTGTGTTCCAGCTCGGCGAGCGCCGCCGGGCCCGGCTGATGGCCGCCCGCGGATGCCGCCGCTGCCGCCGCGGCGACGAGCTCCGCTACCGCGCGATGGCGCCGCACGGTCAGCTCGCGCATCCGCTCGCCGTCCAGACGGCTCTGGGCATCGCGCAGGGCCCGGCCGAGGCCAAGCAGCTCTCCGGTTTCCTCGGGGTGGGTGCGGGTGAGGAGGTTGGCCAGCCACGCGCCCTGGGTGGGGCGGCGCAGGCGGCCGATCCGCCCGGCCAGCGCGCGGTCGCCGCCCTGGCGGGCCTGGTCGGCGGCGGCGTTGCGGGCCGCGGTGAACCGGGCCGGGGCCAGCGCGTACAGGCGGTCCGCCACCGTCTCGAAGTTCTCCATCAGCGCGCTCCCGATTCGGGGACGGCCAGGCCTGGCCGAAGGGCGTCGTCGGCTGGGCCCGCCCGCTGGGGACTGGAACGGGCGGGCCCTCCTCTTTGCGGCATCCGACCGCACCCCCACCATCGCGGACCGCCCCGCGACCGCGCCCGCTGGAACGGCCAGCGGAGTTGCACCCCACGATCCGGGCCCGGACAGGGCGACCGGTCGACGACAAGCCCAGCGGCAGTCGGGCTTACAGTCTGCGCCGTATCGGCCAGGGCCCGGTATGGCCGTCAGTACGCTGACCGCCAGCATCACCCTGAACCACCGGGTGCCGGGTTTGTCTCGACGTTGTGCTCGCGGCCGGACGTTAGTCGTTCGGAAGGTCACGGGCATGACCAGCAGCGCCTCCACTCCATCCCAGGTGCCCGGGTAAGCCCCGTCGAAGACTGCCCAGAGGGTGAGGCCCGGCCCCGATGTGTGCGAGTGGGTGCTGCGGGAAGCGCTGTACCACGCCGGTATCTCCGCCTCCCACTGCTCGGCTCGCTCCGCCAGCGGTCCCGGGCCAGGGTGGAGGCGTGGACATCATCGTGCTCAACAGTCCCGACCTCGGCAGCCTCGGGACCCTCCACGTAGCCCGCCCCAAGAGTCCCGGCTCTCTGGAGCCGGTCGAGCTCACCCTGTGCCATCGGCCCACCCGCGGCATGACGGTCGTGGGCCTGCACACCACCGCCACCCATGAAACCTGGTACCCAGCGGAACTCACGGAGACCACCGCCCGCTGCAGCCTGTGCGCAGCTCAGGTGTACCTCACCGGGTAGACCCCGGCCGCCCGCCCAGGCCGGGACTCGGTGGCGGTGGCCACCGCCACCGAGTCCCGGCCTGGGC
>NZ_JBHJVK010000139.1:0-6309 GCF_042264695.1 Kitasatospora sp. NPDC056138
CAAAGCGTCCTCGCGCACGGCGCGGCCGGCGCGGTCGGGACGATGGTGACGCAACTCGCACGAGAGGCCGGCGCCTACGTCATCGGCACCGGACGCGCTGCCGACCGTCAGAAGGCACTCGCCTTCGGCGCAATGGAGTTCGTCGACCTCGACAACGACCCCTGGAAGACGTCGGCGAAGTCGACCTGGTCTTCGACGTCATCGGCGGCGACATCCAGAAGCGATCCGCAGGCCTGATCCGGGCCGGAGGAACACTGGTAACCGTCGTCGGGCCGCCCGAGGCGCGGCCCGCCCACGGCCTGGCGATCGACTTCGTCGTCGAGTCCGATCGTGCCCAACTGGGTGAGATCGTCCAGCGGGTGCGGAACGGACGACTGCGCACGAACATCGACAACGTCGCGACCCTCGACGATGCAGTCGCCGCCCTCAACCCGACCGAGCGACGCCAAGGGAAGACGATCATCCGCGTTCGTCCGTGAGGGCTGCCCGCCGAGGCCTGCCGAGTTCCAGCAGGGCCGCGACGAACGGGGCGACTGCGGCGTCGGCCGGCAGGGCCGTGGCGGCATCGCGAAGCCGGCTGTGGACGGCGGGGAAGGCTTCCTTGGCCTTCGTGTCCTGTTCCTTGGCCTTCTCGGCTCCGGCCTCCATCAGGATCCGCTCGATCGTGTAGGTGGGGCACTGGTCGGTGTGCCAGATCTCGGTGGTACCGGCGGTGCCGATCCTGATGCTGCGGATGTCGCCGCTGTCCGGTCCGGCCTGGCAGTCCTCGCGGGTGTGGCCGGGGTAGGCCCGGCGCCACCGGTGCACCGTGCGCTCGGACGGCTCCGGCGCCCGCCCGAGCGGCGGCCGAGCCGCGTCTTTGTGACACTGAAGGTACGGCCAACTGCCGGTCACCCCAGAGCTTGTACGGCGACAACCGGGGAGGAGACAGGTATGTCAACCCCTATCTCAGCCACATCGAACGGCCCCGGAGTCCCCGCCGTTCGCGGAGACGGCCTCAACACCGCCGACGGCGTCGAGGGCTTCAGCCAGAACGTCGATAGAAGCGGAGTCATCGGTGTCAACACGGACGGCGTGGGGGTGAAGGGCACGAGCACGAACCACGACGGCGTCGAAGGCTTCACCACGCACAAGGACCGGGCGGCGGTGATCGGCGTCAACACGGACGGCGTCGGGGTGAAGGGCATCAGTACCAGCCACGACGGCGTCGAAGGCTTCACCTCGAACCCGAACCGGGCCGGCGTCGTGGGAACGAACACGGGCAACGGCCCCGGCGTCCTCGGGCAGTGCGACCACGAGGCCGGGGTCCGGGCCATCAGCACGCATGGAACGGGCCTGGTCGCCCAGGGCGGGACGTTCGCCGCGCAGTTCGTCGGCAACGTCCAGGTGACCGGCGAACTCTCGCTTCCCGGTGCCGACTACGCCGAAGCGCTCACGACGACCGATCCCTCCGTGGTACCGGGTGCCGTCGTCGTGCTCGGCATGGACGGCGAGGTTCACCCGTGCGACCGGGAGTACGACCGTGCGGTCGCGGGCATCGTGTCCGGCGCTGGCGGGATCGGGCCGGCGATCGTCCTCGACCGCCATGAGGACAGCGCCCATGTCGCCCTGATGGGCAAGGTCTGGTGCATGGCCGACGCCGACGGCGCGCCGATCCGGCCGGGGGACCTCCTCACGACGTCCTCAACCAGCGGCCACTGCCGCCGGGTCACCGAACCGGAACGCGCTCTCGGTGCGGTGGTCGGCAAGGCGATCACCGCACTGGCAGACGGCCGGGGCCTCGTCCAGGTCCTCGTCAGCCCACGCTAGCGGAGGCCGCCCGCCCGAACGGGCGGCGAGTGAGGAGGTGTCGAGGCACATGTCCGGTCTGCGAACCGCTATCGGCAACGCCAGGCACAGAGGAGTACTCCCCGCCTTCCCCAACGGGAACATCAGGACCCTGGCGACCGAACTCGGCCTGCCGAAAACTGTGCTGATCAGCCAGCTCATCAAGACCCTGGACGGCCTGCAGCCCAAGACCGGCGGCCCAGGCGGGCCGGGCCAGCCCCCGCACCCCGTGACGGCTCACATCGATGCGCAGTTGACGCTCCTTCCAGGACCGTTCAACGATCTCCGCGTCTCCGGCAGGAACTTCGCGAGCCTGGAACCGGTCGAGGTCGTGGTCCAGTCCACGACGCACTTCGGAGACGGTACGCAATCCTCGGGCGGGAACACGACCCCGGTGACAGCAGACGAGGCCGGAGCGATCGATGTGACCGTGGCCGTCTCCTGCCCCGTAGGCGCGACCACAACGCATCAGGTGACGGCGCGCGGATCGAGCGGCAGCCTCGCCAACACGGCCGCCGTGTCCTGCTGAAGAGCCTGGGCCCAAGGCCGGGTGGCGGTGCTCGCCCAGGCGAACGGGGACGACGACCGCCCGGCGCCCCTCCGCGATCCGCTCTCCGAGCTGGCCGAGTCCGGGGACACCGCGCCGGGTTGGGGGGCGAGTGCGTGGCTGGCGGTCTGCTCGATCACAGCCCTATGGGCGTCTGCCATACCGGTCTGCATGAAGCTGACATGGGTATTCGTCACGGGTGTCACCAGCGATCGGCAAGAAATGTCAGAGCGTCACTCCAGCTCAGCGTCCATGTTGCACTGACATCAAAATGACGCTCGCTCGCTGACAATCACGTGCAGACCATCAGGCGGTGGATCGGCACCCCGAAGGGCTCCCGTGCGCTCGGGCCCTTTAGGCAGGCGGTGCTGGTGCTGCGCTGGTTCCGCGAGCGGGGCTGCGTGCACTGCCTGGCCCGCGACGCCGGTGTCTCCCAGGCCACCGGCTACCGCTACCTCCACGAGGGTATCGACGTCCTCGCCGACCAGGCCCCGGACCTGCACGACGTCCTGAACCGCTGTCAGCGCGAAGGCATGACGCACGTGATCCTGGACGGCACGCTGATCGAATCGGACCGCCTCGCCGGCGTCCACGAGAACGGCAACGACCTGTGGTTCAGCCAGAAACACAAGGCGTTCGGCGGCAACATCCAGTTCCTGTCCGCTCCGGACGGCACCCCGCTGTGGGTCTCCGACGTCAAACCCGGCAGCGTCCCGGACATCACCGCGGCCCGCATCCACGCTCTGCCCGCGCTGTACAAGGCGGCGGCAGGCGGCCTGCCCACCCTGGCCGACAAGGGCTACATCGGCGCAGGCATCGGCATCCGCATCCCGGTCCGACGCCCAAAAGGCAAGTCCGAACAGGCACGTCGACACCCGCATGTTCAACACCCTGCTCTGGCACGTGCGAGCCCTCGGCGAGCGCACCGCCGCCGAGCTCAAGCAGCGGTGGCGCACCCTGCAGCACGTCACGCTCAGCCCCAGCCGGATCGGCGACATCGCACGCGCCGCCCTCGTCCTCAACGGAATCTGGAAGTGATCACCGCTGAGAAAACCTCAGTGAGGGTCAGGCAGCTCAGGCTTTGATATCTTTCGATACGGTGTTGCTCTGGAGGAACCCGGTCTTGTCGTTGGGGTTGGACCGTCCATCTGTGGCAGAAATCGCGATTGTCGCGAACCCCGCGGAATTGAGCACGGCGCCCGTTAGGTCACCTTCCACGACATGGTCAATTGCTCCCGCAGAGGAGGACGCAGTAAACTCGCGTCGCGTCTCGATCAACGCGTTAGCGTCGACGACTCTGATCGCCACACCCTGATTGGTTGGCGGTCGGTTCGGCAGAAAACCTCCTCCGGTCACGTGGAATTTAGCATCGCTAATCGACCCATTGAAAGTCACTTCAATGAATGGAGGTTGCGGTTCAGGCTGTGTCGGGGTATCCAGCGTATCCAGCTTCCTTATGAGTGCACTCACGTGAACAGGCGCTGGCAGACCAAGCTGACGTGTCAAGTCGCGGACACTTCCGGGAGAATGCGTAGGCAGCCCTCCCAGCTGTCGGGCACTTTCGATGGCAGTTCGCAGTCTAGGCATACCCTTCACTCCTCCTTGTCGTTACAGGCGCCGAAATCGTCGCCGTCCGGCGCGAGGGCGGTTGGGAACGAACCCGCAGTTCGCCGAATAGGCGAAGATGTGGACAGGGCGCCGCGAGCCCTAGGGCCGGTCGATGGTCAGCTCCACCAACCGGTCCAGGAAGCCGCAGGCCAACCGCAGCGACGCCGAGCCCGCGTTGGCCGTGTTCGGTGGAATGGTCATTTGTTTCGGGACCGGATTCCCGCAGAGCACATGCGTATCCTTGCCCCGCAGCAGGAGCGTGGCACTACCGCGGGCTTACAAGAACGCGAATAAGTCCGCGCCCCTTGTCGAGTTGCGTCAATGCCTTGCCGATGACGGTGCCGAAGGCTCGATCGGGCTCGCTCACGCGCCGACTGTGCCCAACTGTCGACGACGTTGTCAGCAAGTCGCCTGGGTGGATCGGAGCCGGACCGGCGTCCGCGAGACACCACACCTTCCCCATGAGCGCCACGTTGACGCTGCCGACATGACGGTCGAGGACGAGGGCCGGTTTGACGCCGCCGGCGCCCGACACGATGCCAGCGACTGCGGTGTCGTATTCGCGACTGCACCGTCGCACATCCCCGTCAGGACCGAGCACTACCACGCAGCCGGCAGCAATGTCGCCGTCGTCCGCCGTGAGTGCTTCGGCGTAGTCGGCGCCATCGAGGATCAGGTCATGTCCGGCGGTGATCTCGATGTCGCCCTGGACCTGAACTTTTCCGGCGAACTGAGCTGCGAATGTGCCGCCGATTCCGACGACCCCTGTGCCTTGGGTGCTGGTTCCCCGTACGCCGGCCTCGTGTTCGCTCTGCCCGACGACGCCCGGACCGCTGCCGCTGCTTATGCCGAATACGCCGGCTGCTTGCGGCCCGTTGCTGTCGTTGCTGCCGACGACGCCGCCGTGATTGGGGGAATGCCCCACACCTCGCACTCCCTCGCCCTGTGCACTCTCCCCGAAAACGCCTTGCCCCGCGCTAAGGTTGCCACCGACGACGGCGCCGTGATCGGGCGAATGCCCCATACCCCGGACTCCCTCGCCCTGTACACTCTCCCCGAAAACTCCTTGCCCAGCGCTCTCGTTGGTACCGACGACGCCGCCGTGATCGGGCGAATGCGCCGTACCCCGGACTCCCTCGCCCTGTGCACTATCCCCAAAAACTGCTGGACTTGAGTCTGAGGATGTCCCAACCAATGCAGTCATTTTCAGTTCCTCGCTTTCGAGTAATATAGGTGGACACGCAGTCCAACGCTTTCATCCATTCTGGCAGACGGTCACCATGAAAACCGGTACCCGCAGACGGTCACCCATGAAGAAGGGGATACCGATCCGATCAGGTACGGGATCGCCTGAAGAAGAAGGACTGTCTGCTCTCCCGTTCGATGTCGCGAATGAGGATGAGCTGGGAGGAAACACTCAACCGGGTGGAAGCTGAAGGGAGCACCGTGCCCACCCACGCTCAGCACTCAGGCGAGCCCGTTGAAGAAGTCGGTGGTCCAACCCCGGTACCACGGCAGACGCGTCCCGCTCGGGCTCAGGTGCTTCGCCCCGGCCGAGGTAACCAACGTTACGAGGAGGACCAGCACCGTGAACACCCCAAAGCGCGACCATCCGACTCGTGGGAGCGGAAGCGTCGAACTCCTGATACGGGACTGCTTCGCGTACATGGCCGACCTCGCAGGGCCTCACTTACCAGTCTTCGCCTCCGCATGTGCGGAATGCAAGACAGGTCCAAGGGTGAATCAGCCTCGAGTGCAAGGTGCCCGACCTCGAAGTCACATGCGAGCCGCGTAACTTAACGTGCGCCGCCCACTGCCCCACCGGCCACCGTGAGTCACCGTACCGGAGCCGAAACCCCACACAATGCCAAGAAAGGCCGCACGCCAGCTGGCTGAGGCTCCCCATCGATTCTGTCGCGGTCGACAGAGTGTCACGGAAGCGTATGAAGGCCCGTTGTGAGTGCGAGCTCCCCGGCCAACGGAAGAACCGTTCCAGCTCGCCCAGGGTGGGCTTAGCCGCCAACCGATCGTAGCGGGAGTCGGTTCAGCCCTGCTGCTGTCGGCGATGACGATCTCCAAGGCGTGTCAACGGCCCTGAAGTCTGATGGCCGCTGTCACCCGGCCCACAGGCCGGATCCGACCAGGCCGAGAACCGCATCCAGCTCGTCGGGCTCCGCCACCGGGCAGTTGCTCCAGACGCCGGCGGCGTGGGCCTGGCAGGGCGCTGCGGGCTTCTTCTTCGTCGTCATCGCGCCACCCTGGCCAGCCGGCTGTGGACAGCGGGCGCGCTGTCCACAGTCCAACCCAACGCGGCCCAGCCGGTGACC
>NZ_JBHJVK010000140.1:0-6131 GCF_042264695.1 Kitasatospora sp. NPDC056138
GGCGCAGCCGCGAACAGTGCGGCGTAGTCGACCGCCTGCCCGGCCGCACCTTCCTCGCCAGTCGCAGGGACACCCACGCCTTCAATCTACGCGGCACCCTCGCATGCGGGCGACAGGCCGGCCGTGGCACGGCGGGCAGCCAATGGGGGTGCACCCCGGGTTTCGCCCACAGCGGCGGCTGGTGCAACATCCGCTGCGACCAAAGCGCCTAGGCTGACTCGGCCCTGACAAGTGCGAGGTGCGGTACCAGGCCGGCCAGGCGACGGTCGAACCGGTGACAGTCGAACCACCCACAGGCGTCCTGGCCAGGTAATCACCACCTCCCGTGCAGCGGGAAGCTCGCGTTCCGCGGCCCGCGCCGCGTGACGTCGGGCCACTGCCTCGACTCGGCGGACGGTGCGGCGGCGCGCCAGCCGAGTACACGTGCGGTCGCACGTACGATTTCTGGCCGTGCGCGAGCAAGGCCTTCGAGTACAGCGATTGTCTGTTCCAGGCGCGGCAGGTGCTGGCGGCCTGCAGGCCGAGTGCCGCGCCTACCTCGCCTCACTGCCAATGGTGGAGTGGTGATCTGGAGGCCGCCCGATGCGGTCTCAGCGAGGAGCAGCTGGCCGAGTTCGACCCCCTTGAGGGAGACCGAACGGCATGCCGCCCTCGCCGTGTTGGCAGACGAGTACTGGGCCACCGTGTCGGGCGAGGACCGTGTAGCCGCCCGCAGCCGGCTCAGGCACATCGATGAGCCGACCGAGGAGAGGCGGGCGTAGTGAGCGGATGTGGCCGGGCCCGGGCGGCAGGAGGCGGAGCGTCGGCCAGTATGCGGTGGAGCGGGGCTTGTTCGCTTTCCCGTGCGATCCGTGGGCGGGTATCCTGCCCGGCCGGTTCGGTAGCGGGCACTTGGGTGCAGGAGCCGGACTGTGGCCGGACGGCTCGGGGGCCGGGGCGTCAGCGGCGCGGGCAGCCGTGGTGGGTCTGTCCGGTGTGGCCGCCGGTGTCATCCGGAAAGGAGACGGTCAGCGTCACGCTGTACTCCCAGATGTCCTCCCGATGGCCTGGTGCCCGAGCCACGGCGAGAGCGTGGACCTCGGCGCGCGGGGCCTGGCGGCACCAGTCGGCGGCCTGCTGGAGGGCGTCGGCGGTGGTGGCGGCGTTGCACACCACCGCGGTGTAGGCGGCGACCGTGACGTCCGCGCCGCCGGACCGCAGCGGCATCGCTCGTACGGCCTCGGCGGCGCCGCTCAGGTCCCGGACGAGGTCGTCGACCACCCGGGGCGGAGCGGGCAGCGCCGGTGCCCGGTCGGACGCGGCGGGGACGGGCAGGCCGTCACCGGCCAGGCGGTGGAAGTCGATCGCGGTCATGAAGACCGGCATGCCCATCTGCACCCTTGGCATGGCTGCTTTCACCCTTTTGGGGTACCGCCTCTTGACAGCACCGCATCGGCAGGCTGCTGGCAAGCCGTGTTGACGCGGGCTCGGAGTGTTTCATCTTGTCGGTGGGGTTGAGGTGGCCGTGATCGATGTGGGACTCCGTCGGACGCCTTGGTTGTGGTGGTGTGCTGGATGCTCTGGGGGCGGCAGGCGCGCAGCTCCGTGCTTCGGCTCACCAGTGAGGCCAACGCCGGGCTGCACCGGTGCTGGACGTGCCGGGCTCGATCGGCGGCGAGGCGGGATCGAAGTTGGAGCTGGCCGTGCCGGTCGGTCCCGATCGGCTGGTTGCCCGGCCTGCGTGGACAAGCGCGAGCGGCAGGGCAGCGGGCCGCTGGTTCTGCCGAAGCCGACCAGGCGGCCAGTATGGTGACCACGCCGAACAGCCCGTGGTGGGAGACCCGGCAGCAGTACCCCGGGGCCGAGGGTTAGCAGTTGCGGCTGGTGCCAGTGTGCGATCTGTCCGTGGTGTGTTCACCGGGGCGCGCAGTGTCCCCGCCTGCCGTGAGGTCCGGAGCCGACCAACTGCCCAGCGGGCGCAGCGCGTGCACGGAGGGGCTGTCGGGCCCGGCGGTGTAGAGGTAGGGGGGCCTGGTCCGGGCCGTCGGGCAGGATGAGTGACTCGTGGTCCAGGACCGGTTCGCCGACGAGGGGGTGGTGGTAGCGCTTGGTGCCGTGGGTGTACTCGAGGACGTCGCGGTCGGCCCACCACTGGCGTAAGTCCTCATCGTGCACGGAGAGTTCACCCACCAGTTCGGTCAGGCGGGGGTCGTGCGGGTGGCGCCCCTCGCCCAGGCCCAGGGCCGCCGCCGAGCCGATCGACTCGGACCCACATTCCCACCGACGAGGTCCGCCCCTCAGAGGATTCACCCGCAGCGCGGCGACTCCTGCCCGATGATGTGACTCATCCGGCGACCGGATGAACGGGCCGGACGGGGGAAGGGACCGCTCGTGGATTTCATCAGCACCGGGTTCGACGGCCGCCCCTGGCCGGAGTTCATGGCTGATCACCGCCCGATCCTGGTCGTCCTCGCTGCCCCGGACGGACCCCTGGCCCTGGACGACGGCTGGGACGACCTACACGGCGCCCTCGCGCTGGCCAGCCCGGACACTGCCTGGTCAGCAGTTCTCATCGGCTCTCACCCTGCCCTCCACAGGCCCGGTGGCCTGCCCTGGCAGGACGGCGAGATCGCCGCCACCCGCCATTGACTCCGCGCGGTCGGCGCGCACCAGACCCTGCTGCTGATCACCGGCCCCTTCACCGGCGTCTTCGATTTCCACCCGCCACCGCGGCCGCCCAGCTCTTCCTCGCCAGCACGCTGATCCGACTCACCAGCGGCCTCTGAACTCGGTCCGGTTCGCCGCCGGCGGTCTGCGCGCACTGCACCCGCCGATCACCACCCGATCACGTGGATTTCCGGCGAGGACTCCCAGCGGGAACCCGCGTGGCCCGGACTGCCGACCGGATCAACGCCGACCGCAACACCATTGCCTGTGCCGTGAGTTGAGAGACCCATCCAGCGAGGGAAGCGTCGACTTACATGTGACGAGCCCAACGAAAATGAGAGAAATTTCAAACAAAGAACGGCGAATTGTTGCTTTAGCAATTTATCCCCTTTTCATTTAGAGTGGCGGAGGGATGGAAGACTCCGTACTGTCGGAGCGGCAGGGAATATCCTGCCCCGAGAGGCTGATATTTCATCCCGCCGCCTCAGGCGTGCATTGACCTGCCTGAGGTCCCTCAATCAACCCTTGGAGTGCCTGTTCGTGCCGTGGTACGACTCTTATCGGCGGCAATTTCCTCCATGTTGCTCCTTCTGCTTTTTCCGCTGATTTCAGTGGCGGCTGAGCCTGATGCCATCCAGGTCTCGCTTGCGCCGTCGACCGCCTCCGCATCAGTGCCGATGGCTGCGACTCTGACCGTACGCGCCAGGCGATGCTTGACGGTCCTGTCCCTCGGCGTCGCAGTCCGCGACGAGCGGGGGAACAATTTGGACTTCCCAGGGGCGGCGCACCATGCGCGCGTCTGCCCGTCCGGGCTGACGATCACTACTGGAAAGCGCGTATTCGATGCCGGAAGGTATTCAGAGTTCGGGTACTATGAAGACCGGACGGGCTATCACAGCCTCGGCACCCAACTCCTGACGATTACACCAACCATGCAGGGGATTGACCCTTCCCCGACCGCCGGGAAAAGCCTCGTATTCAACGAGGATTTCAGCTCGGCTATTGCATGGGGGGATCGCTGGCAGGGCAGGCGGACGAGTGCCTACCGGTACGGCAGCCACAATCCGGACGACGCCAAGCTTGATTGGCTTTCCCCCTCGGCCGTGACCGTGTCCGGCGGCTCCGCGGAGTTCACCGCCCGCCCCAGCCAGCACTACCTGGAAAACGGACGGCATGCCTGGGACACGGGCATGCTCACCACGGAGGGAACCACACAGGGCTTTCAGGCGCGGACCGGCGACTACATGGAGACCCGTGTGAAGCTGCCCACGCAGCGCGGAGCGTGGCCCGCGCTATGGACCTGGAAGGACGGCAACAGCGAGGTCGACACTTTCGAATATCATCCGGACAACGCCAACCTGCTGGAGCTGAGCAACCACGTTCATCCGGCCGGCTACTACTACACCAACGCGCGTGCGATCGCCCCCGGCAGGTGGGTGACGATCGGAGTGCACTACGGCGCCACCTGCAACGACTGGTACGTCAACGGGGCCAAGGTGTTCTCCGACTACACCGGCGTGGGCGACGACTGGTCTGCCTACTTGATCCTCAACCTGTCGGTCGACGCGGGCAGATATCACGCAGCCCCGCGCAACCGAGAGCCGTTGGCGTTCTCGGCAGCGTATGTGCGTGTGTGGCGCTGATGGAGCAGGTGGCCGGGCGGACGATGCGAGAGAGCCCAGGATCAGTCTGTGACGAACGACCTGGACACCCTCGCGACCGCACTCCACGCGACGACCGACGACCTGCTGAAGGACTCCCCGCAATTCGCCCCGCAGCGTCCGGCCGTGGGCATCCCCCGTTACCCCCGCAGCTAAGCGACCCGGTGCTGGTGGCATTGGCGATGATGCAGGCGATGCTCGGCTTCACCTCCGAGGCCCGCTGACTGCGTCACGCCGACGCCCACCTGCGCCACCTCTTCCCGTACCTGCCCCAGCAGCCCGGCTACAACAAGCGGCTGCGCAAGGCCGCCGTCCGCCGCGTCACCCAGACACTGGCCCACGACACCACACGGTGGAGCGATGACGTGTGGTGGCGGACTCCACACCCGTCGAGTGCGGACGTCCCCGGGAGACCGTCAAAGGCTCCGACCTGGCCGGATGGGCCCAGTACGGGTACTGCGCCAGCCACTCGCGCCACTTCCGAGGGGCGCGGCGGTCACCCTCGCGGGTGACGATCAGCATGGTTACCCACTCAACGAGCGCGTGCGGCAGGTCCAGTGCGGCAGGATAGGTGACCAACGAGGCTCCCTGGCTGGTTGCTTGAGACGTGAGACATCTCGCTCAACCGCCTGGGAGCCTCGTCCGTTCTGCCCTCGTGCCGACTGCCCAACCGTCACCCGATCGGTGCCCACCCTGAAAACGCTCACTGTGCGAGTTCGCTCAGCTGGGCGCAACGGGCTGTTCGAGGAGCTCGTCCGGTCCGTCGAAGCCGCAGCGCCGGTACAGCGGCGCGCTGCGCTCGGACGGCCACACGATCAGCGTATCCAGCCCGTGAGTGCGCGCATGGCGGGTGACCTCGTCCAGCAGGGCCCTGCCCAGGCCACGGCTGCGCTGTTCCGGGGTGACGTAGAAGTTCGTCACGTAACCGAGGACATCGGAGCCCGGGTAAGGACTCGGGACTTTCTCCACGAGACACACGAATACGTGGCCGCAGGGCCGCCCGCCCGCCTCCGCGAGCCAGGCACGCCACGGCCCGGCCATCCGGGAACGCAGCCACCCCTCGCACTCAGCGGTGAACTCTTCTTCGTCCTGCGGGACTTCATCTCCGCCGTCCTCCACCTTCAACCGCCAGCGCATGGCTGCCAGCGCAGGCGCGTCGTCGAACTCAGCCCGACGGATTACAACGTCACTCATGGGCACACTCTCGCAGGCTGACCCGCCGGAGCGAAACCGCCTGCAAACGTCCGGAGACCCCTTGGAATTGATCATCTAAGGGCAATACCGGTGACTTTGGGCGGCTTTGATCGCTGGGTTGGTTGTGCCAAGGCCCGGACAGGTGAAGTCGTCGGCGGATGAGCGGTTCTCGGACCGGATCGCGCTGGGAGTTCTGACGCGGGTTTTCCCGCCGGAGTTGGTTGATGAGGTGGTCGCGGACTGTGGCCGGGTCGAGCGGCGTCATCGGCTGCTGCCAGCGCGAGGGGTCGTGTACTTCGTCCTGGCGATGTGCCTGTTCTGCGGGCAGGGCTATGAAGAAGTCGCCCGGCTCCTGGCCCAGGGCCTGGAGCGGGAGGGCAGACGGAAGGCTTGGCGGGTGCCGACGGCGGCGGCCAGGAGCACACCTGGGCCGAAAGGCCCCTGCCACCCCCCGCCGCAGCCACACCCCGGGCGACCACCGTCGGTGGCGCCGATCGTGCTCGCCCAAGCACTTGCCCGTTGCTGACCCACGCTCCTAGGGAGCGTATTTGATCGCGATCAAGGAGTGGTCCTGCTGAGGTCTTTGATCCAGATCATTGCGCCGCGTAGGTGGAGGCCGGCGAGGTAGCT
>NZ_JBHJVK010000141.1:0-6110 GCF_042264695.1 Kitasatospora sp. NPDC056138
GGCAAGATGGTGGAGATCGGGTCGGACGAGGAGATCTACGAGCACGCCACCCACCCGTACACGCAGGCGCTGCTGTCGGCCGTGCCGGTGCCGGACCCCAGTGGTCGCGAGCGACGCGGGCGGATCGTGCTCTCCGGGGACGTCCCCTCGCCGGCCAAGCCGCCGTCGGGCTGCCGCTTCCGCACCCGCTGCTGGAAGGCGCAGGAGCGGTGTGCTGTGGAGACGCCCGCGCTGACCGTACGGGAGTGGCTCGACGGGGCTGCCGCGCATGATTCGGCTTGTCACTTCGCGGCGGAGCGCGAGATCAAGTAGAGCGCGGCGAGCGCGAGATCGAGTAGAGCGCGGCGAGCGCGAGATCGAGTAGAGCGCGGTGGAGCGCGAGATCAAGTAGAGCGCGGCGGAGCGCGAGATCGAGTGGAGCGCGGTGGAGCGCGAGAGTAACCGGTGCGCGGCGAGCGCGAGATCAAGCAGAGCGCCACAGAGGGAAAAGAAGATCTCCAGCACGTTTTATCGCCCGGTAAATCATCGATATCCGGATGATGTTGTCCGGTATTCGATGGGCGGGAATTGGTAATTCCGTGGGCGATATGTGCTTCTCTGTCGGTCAATGGCCGGGCTTGGGTGTCCCGCGTGACAGAAAAGAGATGTGAGGAAGATTCCAAACAGGGCCGAAGGGCCCGATAGTTGCTCTGCGCGCGTCGATGGTCGCGGCGCCAACTGGGCGCACGAGCACCGATGTTGACCTCCGTCATGCCTGGAACGCCGGGTTGCGGAGAGGCTCTTCGTTCCTGCACCCCGAATCGAGAGGCAGTTGAATGAGGCTCACCGGCACAATGCGATGGACGGCAGTGGCCGCTACCACGGTCCTGGTGGTTGCGGCTTGCACCAATGGCGGTGGCTCGGGTGGCGACGGCGGAAAGCCGGCGGCGAGCGACAATGCACCGGCCAAGGACGGCGGCACCTTCCGACTGGGCATTGTCGAGCCTACCGCTATCGATCCGTACAACGTGCAGGAGTCCGAGGGCACGCTGGTCGCGCAGAATCTCTTCACCGGTCTGACCAGTGTCGACGTCAACGGCAAGATCAGCAATGCGCTGGCCGAGAGCCGGACCTCGAACGACGACTGCAGCCAGTGGACGTTCAAGATCAAGGGCGGGACCACGTTCTCCAACGGTGAGGCGGTGGACGCGGCGGCGTTCATCCGCGGCTGGACCCGGGCCGCGGCCAAGGACGCGGCCTCCGACGTGGCGTACCACCTGAACGAGATCGACGGCTTCAAGGAGCTCCAGGACGGCTCCGCGACCGCCTTCAAGGGCCTCAGCGCGCCGGACGCGACCACCCTGGTGGTCAATCTCGCCATCAAGGACTGCGAGTTCGACCTCCGCACCTTCCACACCGTGTTCAGCCCGGTGCCCAAGGAGGCCGGCCCGGCGAGCAACAAGACGTACAACGACCAGCCGATCGGCAACGGCCCGTTCAAGATGGAAGGACCCTGGCAGCACAACAGCAAGATCACGCTGGTCCGGAACGACAAGTACGCCCTGACCAAGGCCCACCTGGACCGGATCGAGATATCCATCCTGAACTCGGCCAACGCCGACCAGCTGGAGTACCAGGGCTTCCAGGCGGGGCAGTTCGACTGGGCCCGGCTGCCCACCGAGCAGCTGCCCGTCGCCAAGGCGACCTACGGGCCGAAGAACGAGTGGTTCGACTGGGACGCCAACGGCATGAACTACCTGCTGCCGATCACCTACCAGGGCCCGCTGAAGAGCAAGGAGGCCCGCCTGGCGGTCTCCTACGCGATCGACCGCGACGCCATCGTCAGCGGCGTGTTCAAGGGCTTCCGGCACACGGCGACCTCGCTGGTGCCGCCGGCCTTCAAGGACGCGTTCCAGGACGGCGTCTGCGTCAGCTGCGTCAAGCAGGACAAGGAGAAGGCCAAGGCGCTCGCCGCGCAGGCCGGCCTGACCCCCGGTACCAAGCTGTACTTCGGCTACAACACCGGTGCCGGGCACGACGCCTGGGTGCAGGCCGTCGCCCAGCAGCTCAAGGACGTGCTCGGGCTGGACGTCCAGATCGACGGGATCCCGTTCAAGGAGCTGCTGAAGAAGGAGAACACGAACAGCGCCACCGGCATGTACCGGGCGGCCTGGGGGGCCGACTACCCGACGCCCGGCAACTTCCTGGCCCCGCTGCTGGCCACCTCCTCCATCGGTGAGGACCCGGCCACCCACGACGCCACGGGCGACAACCGCGGCCGCTACAGCAACCCCGCCTTCGACGCCCTGCTGCAGAAGGCCACCGCCACCAAGGACGTCGCCGAGCGCACCAGGATCTACCAGCAGGCCGAGAAGCTCGCGATCGGCGAGGACCAGGCGCTGATCCCGCTCTTCACCCGTGGCCAGCAGCGGGTCGGCAACACCGCGAAGTGGGCGAACCTGACCTACGACTTCAACGAGAACCCGACCCTGGCCAAGGTCTCGCAGAAGTAGTCCGTCCCCTCGCGCCAGGCGTGGCCCGCTCCTGAACCCCGCGCCCCGCCGCAGTCGGCCCGAGCGGTCGCTGCACCGCCGCCCCCGCTGCCCCGACCGGGCGGCGGCGGCCCCCGTTGCCCCGTCCGACCCGGCGGTGTGCGGGGGAGAGGACGACGCCGCTCTGCCGCGACCCACAGAGAGGCCCATGCCATGGGTAGGTACCTGCTGCGAAGGACCGGACAGATGGTCGTCGTGCTGCTCGGTGCGACGCTGATCCTCTTCGCCTGCCTGTTCGTCATTCCGGGTGACCCGGTCGGCTCGCTGGCCGGCAGCGAGCGCTCCCGCGACCCCGCCGTGGTCGAGGCGCTCCACAAGCGGTACGGGCTCGACAAGCCGCTGATCGTCCAGTACGGCTCGTACGTCGGCAAGTTGGTGCAGGGCGACATGGGTGAGGACTACACCCAGCGCCGCCCGGTCGCCGAGATCCTCGGCCCCAAACTGGTCAACACGTCCAAGCTGGCCGTCGCCGCGATCGTCTTCGACGCGGTGATCGGCGCGGGAGTGGGCGTACTCGCCGCGCTCAAGCGGTACTCGGTCTGGGACACCGTCGTCACGCTGATCACCACGGTCCTGGTCGGGTTCCCGACCTTCGTGATCGGCATGCTGATGCTCAACCTCTTCGCCGTGCAGCTCAAATGGGTGCCGGTGATCGGGGATCCGAGCGATCCGGTACAGGTCGTCCTGCCGGCGGTCACGCTGGCCGTCATCGACGCGGCGCTGGTCGCCCGGCTGATGCGCGGCACCATGCTGGAGGTGCTGCGGGCCGACTACGTGAAGACCGCGATCGCCAAGGGCGTGCCCAGGCGCGAGGTGCTGCTCAAGCACGTACTGCGCAACTCGGTGATCCCGGTGGTGACGTACATCGGCATCTCGTTCGGCGGCCTGATGGGCGGCGCGATCATCACCGAGACCATCTTCAACTGGGACGGCATCGGGATGGCGATGTCCACCGCGATCCAGCAGCAGAACAACCCGATCGTGGTCGGCGTCGCCACCTGGGGCGTCGCCATCTTCGTGCTGCTCAACCTGGTCGTCGACCTGCTGTACGCGATGCTCGACCCCCGAATCCGGCTGAGCTGAGGGCGCCGAAATGACTGACGACAAGACGACCGCGACAGCCGCCGCCGGCCAGGCCGTGCCACGGCAGCGCGAGGGCGCGGATCCGGCCGGGGGCTCGGGTGAGCCGGCTGTCCGGGTGGTCAAGGAGTGGCAGGAGATCTGGCACCGCTTCGCCGCCAACAGGCTGGCGCTGGTGGGCCTGGTCCTGGTGGTCGGCCTGCTGCTGACCGCCGCCTTCGCGCCGCTGATCGCCCCGCACGACCCGCTCCGGCAGGACCTCGTGAAGACGCTCCAGCCACCCAGCGCGGACCACCTGTTCGGCACCGACATCCTCGGCCGGGACCAGCTCTCCCGGGTGATCTACGGGTCCAGGATCGCGGTCGTCGTGGGTGTGGTGTCGATCGTGCTGACGCTGTTCATCGGCATCGTGCTCGGAGCGGTCGCCGGCTACTTCGGCCGCTTCTACGACACGCTGACGATGCGCTTCGCCGACGTGTTCTTCGCCTTCCCGCTGCTGATCGGCGCCATCATCATCATCACCGTCACCGGCCGGGGGGTGTGGCCGGTGGTGCTCTCGCTGGCGATCTTCGGCTGGGCCACCGTGGCGCGACTGCTGCGCAGTTCGGTGCTCTCGGCGCGCGAGATGGACTACGTGCACGCCGCGCGGGCGCTGGGCGCGGGCCACCTGCGGGTCATCCTGCGCCACATCCTGCCCAACTCGATCGCCCCGGTCATCATCTACGGCACCTTCAACGTCGGTACCGCCGTGGTCGCGGAGGCGTCGCTCTCCTACCTCGGCGTCGGCGTCAGCCCGGAGATCCCCGAGTGGGGCAACATGCTCGCCTCCGGCCGCGGGTTCATCGGCGTGTACGACTACATGTGGACCCTTCCCTCGCTCGCCGTGGTGCTGACCTCGCTGGGCTTCATCTTCGTCGGCGACGGCGTGCGCGACGCGCTCGACCCCAAGCTGCGGTGAGCGGCATGGCATCGGCGGACGGGACGGATCCGGGAGACGGCGGGAGCGGGGCGATGGCGGAGTCGGTGGAGAACGCGGCCGGGGCGGCCCTGCTGCAGGTCGACGACCTGCAGGTGGAGTTCCGTACCCGGGACGGTGTGGCCAGGGCGGTCAACGGGGTCAGTTACGGCGTCCGGGCGGGGGAGACGCTGGCGGTGCTGGGGGAGTCCGGCTCGGGCAAGTCGGTCACCGCGCAGGCGGTGATGGGCATCCTGGACACCCCGCCGGGGCGGATAACCGGCGGCCGGGTGCTGTACCGGGGCGAGGACCTGCTCACCATGCCCGAGGAGGAGCGGCGCAGGATCCGCGGCCGGAAGATCGCGATGATCTTCCAGGACGCGCTCTCCGCGCTCAACCCGGTGTTCTCGGTGGGCTGGCAGCTCGGCGAGGTCTTCCGGGTGCACGAGGGGATGTCGAAGAAGGACTCCCTGCGCAAGGCCGTCGAGCTGATGGAGCGGGTGCGCATCCCGGCCGCCGCCCAGCGGGTGAACGACTACCCGCACCAGTTCTCGGGCGGTATGCGTCAGCGCATCATGATCGCGATGGCCATGGCCCTGCAGCCGGATCTGATCATCGCGGACGAGCCGACCACGGCGCTGGACGTCACGGTGCAGGCGCAGGTGATGGAGCTCTTGGCGGAGCTCCAGGCCGAGTACCGGATGGGACTGATCCTGATCACCCACGACCTGGGCGTGGTCGCGGATGTGGCCGACCGGATCGCGGTCATGTACGCGGGCCGGATCGTGGAGACCGCGCCGGTGCACGAGCTGTACGCGCGCCCGGCGCACCCGTACACCAAGGGCCTGCTCCGCTCGATCCCGCGCCTGGACCACAAGGGCCACGACCTGTACGCGATCAAGGGCCTGCCGCCGAGCCTGCTGCACATCCCGGCCGGCTGCGCGTTCAACCCGCGCTGCGAGCGCGCCACCGATCGATGCCGGACCGAACTGCCGCTGCTGCAGGCCGTGTCGGACGAGGACGGCGGCGACCTCCCGGGCCGCCGCAGCGCCTGCCACCTCTGGAAGGAGACCCTCCGTGGCTGAGCCGATCCTGGAGGTCAGGAAGCTGGTCAAGCACTTCCCGCTGACCCGGGGCATCCTCCTCAAGCGGCAGGTCGGAGCCGTCCGCGCGGTCGACGGCATCTCCTTCGGGCTGCACAAGGGCGAGACCCTGGGCATCGTCGGTGAGTCCGGGTGTGGCAAGTCGACGCTGGCCAAGGTGCTGATGAACCTCGAACGGGCCACCGCGGGCGAGGTGTTCTACAAGGGGGAGGAGATCTCGCGGCTGAGGGGCGCGGCGTTGCGGGCGGTGCGCCGGAACATCCAGATGGTGTTCCAGGACCCGTACACGTCGTTGAATCCGCGGATGACGGTGGGTGACATCATCGGGGAGCCGTTCGAGATCCACCCGGAGGTGGCGCCGAAGGGCGATCGCCGTAAGGCGGTTCAGGATCTGCTGGACGTGGTGGGTCTCAACCCGGAGTACATCAACCGGTATCCGCA
>NZ_JBHJVK010000142.1:0-5714 GCF_042264695.1 Kitasatospora sp. NPDC056138
GCGGTGGTCCAGCCCACCATGATCCGATGTTGCATCAGTCCTTATACAGACCAGCAGGCTTTAATCGGCCATATCGGCGGTGTTCCAGCCCTCGCGTATGGGGCTTTGCACCGGCACAGGGAGTGGAGTACGCCAGGACCAGCAGGCCATCGACGTCCACTGCTGCTGGTCACGCTGGTCGAGACCGGCACACGCGCGGTTCTGGCCGCCACGTTCGGCCCGGAGGCCGACGGTAAACTCACCTACGCCAAGCAGCTGTTGTCCCACCTGGATGCCCGCATGCTCGTTCTCGCGGACGCCGGCTTCGACGCCGTCGCCTTCCTGCGCGACATCCACGCCACCGGCGCACAGTTCCTGGTTCGCTCCTCCACCCGCCGCCCCATCATCTGGCGGCGGCTGCCCGACGGCTCCTACCTGACCCGCTTCGTTGCGGGCCCGCTGCCGGTTGACGTCCAGGGTGATCAAGATGTGCTGCGGCGGGGCGCTGCTCTGGCGCAGGCTCACAGGCTCTGCTCCACTCCCCGCGCCGGTAGCCGGACGAAGAATTCGATGGCCTGCTCGTCCCAGCCGAGCTCTTGCCAGGTGGCGGCCTCGGCCGACGCCTGCTCGCCGTAGTTCTGCATCTGGGTGCGCAGGTTCTCGTCCACCCGGTGTGTGCGGGCGATCTGCTGGACCATCTGGACGTCGGCGTCGGTGGAGTTTGCGCGGCCGAGGATGGTGCGCAGGAAGTCCCGCTCGCGGCCGGTGGCCGACATGAGGGTCTGGCGGATCGGGTAGGAGATCCGCCCGGCCCGTACGTCGACGCTGGCCGGTTTGGCGGTGACGGCCGGATCCCCGAAGAAGCTGATGTAGTCGTCACGCATCTGGCCGGAGATTCCGATCGCCAGCGAGTACCGGTGCAGCGTCTGCTGGTACTGGGCGGGATCCTCACGGGCCGCGAGGAGGCCGAGTTGCATCGGCGCCAGCGCGGTGTGCCTTCCGGACTTGTAGTCGGAGACCGTGTTCAGGATCTCCAGCGACGGAGTGTCCGTGGAATCGCGTTCGAGGTCGATGATCTGGCCGACGAAGGTGTCCATCCCCGCGGTGGACGTGACGTCGGCCATGGCCTTGACGAGATCCGGGGGCAGGTCTGATTTTCAGGAGCACGTCCAAGGCGAGGGCCCCGGCGAGGTTGCCGGCCAGGACGGTCAGGCCCCTCGCGTGCTGCGGGTGGGTGGGCAGGTGCGCCTGGTAGGAGCCGAACGTGTCGGGCCCGCCCCTGTGTTCCGGCGAGTTGTCCGCAAGGTCGTCGTGGATCAGCAGGCTGGTCTGCAACAGCTCGATGGACA
This sequence comes from Kitasatospora sp. NPDC056138, assembly GCF_042264695.1. Lineage (NCBI taxonomy): Bacteria > Bacillati > Actinomycetota > Actinomycetes > Kitasatosporales > Streptomycetaceae > Kitasatospora > Kitasatospora sp. NPDC056138. Next base: position 1,329 of record NZ_JBHJVK010000142.1, read on the forward strand.
GTGCCCCGAGGTCGGCTGCCCGGTCGAAGCCGCGGGTGCGGGGCAGCCGGGCGGCCTCGTAGACGAACGCGGCGCGCTGCCCCTTGCCGCCCCGCCGAGCGAGCTCCTCGATCAACTGGACGGCGCGCGGTGTGAACGCGCTGCCCGCGGGGGTGTCGAAGACACGGTGTAAGGCGGCGAAGTAGCCGGCGAGGACCTGGGCGAAGCGGTCGCCGTGGCCGTCGATGCGCTGCTGGACCATGGTGGCGGGGGTGTAGCGAGCCCCGGTGTGGTCCTTCGTTTTCGTCATGTCCTCTGCTTTCCTCGGATCGCTGCACGGGGCCTGAAGATCACTCCGGCGTCGCTGAGCAGGCGGTGCACAGAGCCGTAGGAACGGCCGGTGTCCTCCACGAGCGCCCGGATGGTCGCACCCGCTTCGTACCTCTGCTTCAGGTCGGCCGCGAGTAACTCACGCTCCGCACCGGCAATCCGCTTGCCTTTCGTGGCGACGGTCAGCTCCACTGTCGGCTGTGCCATCAGACTTCCCTTCAACTCGCCCTCCCCGCTGGGGGGAGGAGCACGTGTGTCGCGGGGTCGGGTGCCCGGCCCCGCCGTTCGCTGCCCTGGGGACCGGGTTCAGGCCGGCCCTGCGCATCGTCCGGGCCTGCCCCGGTGCTCGCCGCTGTCCCAGACGATGTGCAGAGCCGGCACCGGCGCCTGGTCGTCGGGGTCGCGGGTGACGGCGACGATGAGCCAGCCGCGGTAGTGGGCGGCCCGCGCGGTCCAGCCGTCCGTCCACCGCTCCTCGGCGTGTACGGGGCGGTCCGGGGTGCCGAGGAGACCGGGCCGGGTGGTGCCGCCGAGGGCTTTGGCCACGAGCTCCTCGGCCGTGCGGCCCGGGACGTGGACCTCGACCCGGTCCCCGTTGGCGTAGGCGGCCGTGGTGTGGATGTAGCGGACCTGACCGTCCGGGCCGGGTCCGCCAGTGGCGGCGGTGACCGTGGCCCGGTCGGTGTGGCGGGCCAGGAGGGCGACGGGGATTCCAGCGGCGGCCGCGACCTGGGCTGCGTCGGTGCCGCCGTCCGGGGCGGGAGGCCGTGGCTTGTGGGCGCTGTCCGGCAGCGCAGCAATCTGATGTGCCGTCACGCCGCGGGTCATGTGCCGGCTCCTTTCTGGTCAGGCCGGTCGATGTCACGCCTGGTGGCTGACGCACGTCCTGCTGTTCGCCGTCGCGCGGTGCCCCTGCAGATGGTGGGCGATGTTGCCCGGCGCGGCGAAGGTGGTCCGGCCGTACGGGAAGACGAAGTCGACCCGGGGCAGGTCGTCCCGCTCGTCCCGCAGCTCGGTGACCACGACTACGGTCCAGCCGCGCCAGGTGCAAGCACGGCCGACGAGTCCGGCGGCGCGGTGCTCGACCGCCCTCACTCTCTCGTCGCGGACGAACAGCCACGAATCTCGGGGTTCGACCCACGGTGCGTGGGGCGCATCGGGCAGGGCGCCGTGCAGGGCATCGGCCGGGCCCTCCCCGAACCGGGGGTGGGACGGCCCGATCACCTCCGCCCTGACATTCGTGCCCTCCCAGTGTGTGACCACCTCCGCGAAGCGCGGCTTCCCCACCCGGTTGTGGTAGGCGGAGCCGCAGCAGCGGGGGCGGCCGGTCAGTACGGGGTGGTCGATGACGGCGGCGGGGATACCGGTCAGGAGCGCCCAGTACGCCGGTGACGTTTCAGTGGTCGAGCGGACACTCAGCCGCTCGGGTCGCGGGTCCTTGTTCATTGCCGGCCCCGCTCGCTCGCGGGCTTCTTCGGGTGCTTGTGCATGGCGCGGCGGGGTGCGGCAGGGCGTTCGGTGCCGTCGCCGCCGGCTGTCGGCGTGGGGCGGATGGCCGCCGGCGCGGGCGTCGGGTTGCTGCCCGGGGTGCCTGTGGGCAGGTCCTTGTCGCTCATGTGCGGGCTCTGTTCAGGTCGGTGCCGCGATGGTGTGGCGGTCACAGGAGGAAGGTGTCGGCGTAGTCGAAGAGGAAGTGCGCGGCCATCAGCGGCAGGAGCCGTCCGTAGCGGCGGTACAGGTAGACGGAGGCGGTGCCGAGGATGACCACCGGCAGGCCCGCGAGGCCCAGGTAGAGGTGAGCTGCCACCCGCAGGCCGGCGCTCAGGGTGTAGAGGGCCCAGGTGGGCAACGCGAGTCTGCGGCCGAGGGTGCACACGGCGGCCACCATCACCAGTTCCTCCATCACTGCGGTGTTGGCGTACAGTGCGACGGCGCTGAGGTGGCTGTGCAGACCGGTGGCATCGCTCTGGGACAGGGCCGGAGTCGGGATCCAGGGCGGAAGGTGGGCCGCGGTGTAGTCGATCAGTCTGCTGGAGGTGAAGGCCGCGGCCCACAGCCCTGCGAAGGACGCCGCCGTACCGGTCGGCCATGGGCGGTCCGCAGGCGGGGAGTTGAACAGCGCGTGGCCGGTGTGGCGCTTCGCCAGGTCACTGGCGAGAAGGGTGATCAGCGCACCGTAGGTGAGCACGCACCCGGCCAGCGCCCGGTCGTCAGTCCGGATGTGCGGCTCGAGAATGAGCGCGGGCATCAGCAGGGAAAGACAGCTCCACGCGGTGTAGAGCCAGGTGCCCGGTTTGGCGTTCTCGTACACCGTCCATAGGCCGACCAGCGCGATGGAGACCCGCAGTGGATAGGTGACGTGGCCGAGCGGCAGGCCCCACATCCGGCCGAAGACCACCATGGAGCCCACGATCGGGCTGGCCAACGTGATGGCGAGCAGGAGTGACAGGTGCACCGCCGGCCATCCCCACACCGGCCCGGACGATCCGGGCTGCTCCTTGTCCGGTGGCGGTGTACGGTCCTGCGTCGTGCTGGGAGCCGTCGGCCGGGCCTGGTCGACCCGGGCAGGGGTGGTCACGCGCTCGCCGCTGTCTGTCACTCTGAGGTCCTGAAGTCGTCGGTCGGGTACGGGCGTCGCCGGTTCCACGACCGCTTCCAGAGCGGGATCGGGGCGCGGCGCGGTGTGGGGATGTCCGGCGGCGGGGCGAGGAACATCGACCCGGACGGGTGGTAGTGGGGCTGCGGTACGGCGGGGTTTCCGCGAGGGCGGCTTTCACATGGGCCGGGGCTGGGCACGGTTGTTCGTTCTCTCACTGGCCCGGTGCGCAGTGGCGCGCTCTCGCAGTCGCGTTCGGACGCACCGGGGAGGGGGCTACGGGGTGTCGAGGGCGGCGGCCACGATCTGCTCGCGATCATTGGGGTGCTCGGCCAGCCATTGCCCGAGGGTGTGCGGCGAGCCCGGGGGGATGATCGTGGTCAGCCGGGACTTTTTGCGCAGCGCGGCCTCGATGCGTGCTGTGACGCCGGGCGGGATCACTTCGTCGTGCTCGGGCTTGACCAGCACGGACCGGCCTGCGAACGAGGCGTAGGTGCCGAATGCGCTGCTGGTCATCCAGCTGCGCGGGGTGCGGATGAGCTCGCTGAATCCCGACCCGGGGCCGAACGGCAGTTTCCACGCCTCGGGTGCATAGGCGGCCGGTGCGGCGAGGACGATCGTGGTGACCCGCTCGCTCAGGTGCGTCAGCAGGTCGGCCACGGTCTGGCCGCTCATGCTGAAGCCGACCAGGATCAGCTGCCCGGCGGGTGCGAGCGTCTCGATGACGGACTGGGCCTGCAGGAACCGGCGTTCCAGGCTGAGCGCGGACAACTGGCCGCTGCTGGTTCCGTGCCCGGAGAAGTCGAAGGTCACCACGCCGTGGCCGGCGGCGGCGAAACTCTCGGCCAGCGGGATCATCCGCTCCTTGCTGCCGGTGCCGGCCCCGTGCATGATCACCACCTGGCCGGGGCGCGCCTCACCGGTGGGCGCGACGCTCGTACAGCTCAGCGCCTCGCCGTCGGCATGGTGTGTGTAGTTCTGATGTTCCACCGGTTCCTCCTGTATGCGGGTGGTATTGGGCACATCCAGACCGGGTACCCGCAGGGCGTCGAACCCGGCGTCGGCTCCAAGGCTGGTGGTGGATCACGGCGAGAACCCCGGCCCACTGGCAGGGTAGGTGCCAGGGCCCGGTCCAGGAGCGGCGTCCACGCGTCGGCGAGCACCTCGGCACGGCTTTGGGAGGCGTCGATCCGCACGAGGGGGCCGATTTTCGGGAACGCGTGCGGGGCGGCGGTGACCGTCAGCGAGTCGTTGCCAGCAGTCGTGGATCGTCGCCGGTTCAAGTGCTCTGGGCGCACTGGCGGTCAACACCTCTCCCCTTTCGATCGGTTGATGGGCGGGCCGGGCGGCTCGCTGGTCGAAGGATCCGTGCCGACCCCTGGATGGGGGGCCGAGGTGTGGGTCGGGGGCCCGGGGAGGGGGGGGGGCGGGCGGCACCCCGAGAACCTTGTCATATAAAAAAAAAAACACCCCCCAAAACC
>NZ_JBHJVK010000143.1:0-5568 GCF_042264695.1 Kitasatospora sp. NPDC056138
GCGACACCCCGGGGGTGTTGTCCACGAAATTGGTGATCAGCCAGTTCAGGTTCTGTGCGGCCTGGCTCATCTGACTCAACTCAACGCTCCTGGTGGTTCGAGCCGCCGAAGAGATCGGTGCTGCTCTGCTGTCCGTTGCCGGAACCACCCCGGTCGGGGTCGATCCGGAAGCTCCCGGTGGAGCCGTCGCCGCTCGCGCTGCGGCCCTGCTCGACGCCGCGGCGCAGGTTGGTCAGCCGGCCGCGGACCTCCTCGGGGCTGCGGGAGACCTGCGGGCCGTCCTGCGGGAGGTCCTGCGGGGCTGCCTTGGCGTTGCCGGCGACCAGGTTCTGCTTGGGTACCCGGCGCGGCAGGCCGGAGGGCGTGGTGCCGCCGGCCGCCGGCTCGCGCAGCTGCTCGGCGCGCTGCCAGTCGCTGTCGTTGGGCGACTGCCAGGCCGCGTTCGGCGAGCTGGTCGGTCCGGTCGGGCCGTAGCCGCCGAGTGCCGACACCTCGTGGCTGCGGTTGTCCGGGAGGCCGGACGAGGTGTCCTTGGCGCCGGCGAACCAGTTCGGGCTCTCGCCGCCGCCCTGGTCGCCGAAGGCCGACGGGCCGCCGAAGCCGCCACCGACCGCCCGGTTCGAACCGGCTCCGCCACCGCTCAGCTGCTGGCCGGGACGGCGCTGCGGCAGACCCGAGCCCAGCGGGCCGGACTGCGGTGCCGCCGGGGGCAGCGCAGCCGGCTCGGCCGGGTACGCCTCGGGGGTGTACGGGTGGTCCGCGGCCTGGTCGGGCCGGCCGCCGAACGGCTGGTCCTGCTCGAACTGCTGTCCGCCGCGGCCGTACTGGTCCTCGCGGTAGCCGTAGTCGTCGGCGTACTGGTCCTCGCGGTAGGCCTGGGGCTGGTACTGCTCCTGGCCGTACTGCTGCTGGCCCTGGTACTGCTGCTCGCCCTGCTGGTAGCCGTAGTCGTCCGCGTACTGCTGGCGGCCGTACGGGTCCTGCTGGGCGTTCTGCTGGTAGCCCTGGGCCTGGTACTGCTCCTGGCCGTACTGGTAGCCCGCGTCGGTGCCCTGCTGGTAGCCGTACGGCTCACCGGGAGCCTGCGGGACCTCCTCCAGCTCGGCCTCGATGACCTCCTCGGCCTCCAGGGCCTCGGGGGCGGCGTCCAGGGCGGCGCGGCGGCGCTGCTGGTCCAGGCGCTGGGAGCGCTGCATGGCCTCCAGGGCCGGGCTGAAGCCGCTGCTGCCGCTGTTGCCGGTCAGGTGGTCGTCGAAGCCCAGCTCGGCGGCGCTGCGCTGGCCGCCCGGGATCTCCTGGGCCCAGGGCTCCTGCGGCTCCTGCTCGAAGATCCGCGAGACGGTGAACTGCTCCTCGGGCTCCGGCGCGTGCCGCATCTGGGTGAGGAACGGCGGGAGCATGACCAGCGAGGTGGTGCCGGCCGACTCGCCGGAGGGACGCAGCTGCACGCGGATGTCGTGCCGCTGGGACAGCCGGCCGACCACGAAGAGGCCCATGCGGCGCGAGATGGTGGCGTCGACCGTGGGCGGCTCGGCCAGCTTCTCGTTGATCTCGGCGAAGTCCTCGGCGGTGAGGCCGATGCCCTTGTCGTGGATCTCGACCAGCACCCGGCCGTCCGGCAGGCCGGTGGCGTTGACCAGCACGCGGGTCTGCGGGCTGGAGAAGGTGGTGGCGTTCTCCAGCAGCTCGGCGAGCAGGTGGACGAGGTCGGTCACGGCGGCGCCGACGATCTCGGCCTCCGGGATGCCGGAGAGCTCGACACGCTCGTACTGCTCCACCTCGGAGGCGGCGGCGCGGAGCACGTCGACCAGCGGGACCGGGGTGTTCCAGCGGCGGCCGGCCTCCTCGCCCGCGAGGACGAGCAGGTTCTCACCGTTGCGGCGCATACGGGTCGCGAGGTGGTCCAGCTTGAAGAGGTTCTCCAGCTGGTCCGGGTCGGCCTCGTTGTTCTCCAGCTCGGTGATCAGCGCCAGCTGGCGCTGGATCAGGCCCTGGCTGCGACGCGACAGGTTGGTGAAGATCGCGTTGACGTTCCCTCGGAGCAGGGCCTGCTCGGCGGCCAGCGAGACCGCCTGCTGGTGGACCTGGTCGAAGGCGCGGGCGACCTCTCCGATCTCGTCCTTGCCCCAGAGCGGAATCTGGGCCACCGAGGTGTCCACCCGCTCGGGGTCGGTCTGGGAGAGCTTGTCGACGAGGTCCGGCAGACGGTGGTTGGCGATGTCCAGCGCGGCGGTGTTCAGGACGCGCATGCCGAGGATCATCGAGCGGGCGATGAAGCCGGTCAGCAGACCGGCCAGCGCGAGCGCGGCGACCACGATGGCCGAGTTGAGGATCGCGTCGAACTGGGCGTTGGACTTGATGTCCTGGGTGCTGGAGACGACCTGGTCGAGCAGCTTGGTCTCGGCGGCGCGCAGCGAGGTCAGGTGGCTGCCGGTCGCCTGCATCCAGTTGGCGGTGTTGAGGCCTTCCTTCTGGGCGGTGTCGAAGCTGTGGTCGGCCGCGGCCTCACCGTTGCTCATACCGGCCAGGGCGGCGTCGGTGTACGAGAGCCCGATGTTCATCAGGCCCTGCATGGTCGGGACGGTGTTGTTGTCGGGCATCCGCAGCGGCGAGCGCGCGTCCTCGGCGGCCTGCTGGACCAGGGCGTCCGAGTAGACCTTGCCGTCCTCGGGGGTGCTACCGGTGCTGAACTCGTTGAGCGCCGTCTGCTCCAGCTTGCTGGAGACCAGCAGGGTCTGGATCAGCTCGCCGTTCTCGTACTTGGTCACCGACTTGGTGCCGATGCCGACGAGCAGGGTGAGCATCAGCGAACGCTGGCTGGAGGCCGAGGCCTTGGCCAGCGACAGGGCGTAGATCGCGCGGCCCTTGCTGGTGACGTCGGAGCTGCCGTAGCCGACGGAGTTGTCGATGGCCAGCAGCGGGGCGAACAGCGTCGAGTACGCGGCCTGGGTCGCGGTGGCGAACAGCTCGGGCTTGTAGGCGTTGTCCCGCAGGTGCGGGAGGTCGATCACCAGCTGCTGGAAGGCGTCGTTGCGGCGGGCCAGCGTGGCGTCGCCGGAGACCTTCTTGAACGCGGCGTTGTACGCGGCCAGGGCCTTGTCGGTCCTGGCGCGAAGCTTGGGTATCGAACCCTGGTCGTCGCGGCCGGTCATCAGCGGGATCACCGAGAGGTCGCGCTCGGACTGCAGCGAGTCCGCCAGCTCGGTGGCGGAGCGGGCCAGCTCGGCGGTCTTCTCCGCGTGATCGGCCGTGGTGAACTGGTCGATCGAGGTGTTGACGCGCAGGCCGCCGAAGACCAGGCCGATGACGACCGGGATCAGCAGGATGGAGACCAGTCGGGTCGGCACGCGCCAGTTGCGCGGGGCCAGGAAGTCGTACTTGCCGGAGCTCTGCCGGAGTTCCTCGGTGGTCCGGCCGGCGTTCGGCGCGTCGGGCCGGGGGCCCTTGGCGTCCTTCCTGCCGTCGCCCTTGCCCGGGATCGGGCGCTTGGGCGCGCCACTCAGCGAGCCCGGTCCGCCCGGTCCGCTGAGGACCTGGGGTGCCGGTCCGGGGGACGTACGGTCCTCACCGGCCGGGGTGAACGCAGAGAACCCGCCGGTCGACGGCTGGCCGCTACCGACCGCCTCGTTCTCGCGGGGCTCGGAGCGCCGCTGCGGGGTGCTTGGCTGCTTACGCCTCACTCGACAACAACCTCTCGGCCGCTTGGCGGCCATGGATCAATCCAGCGGCTTTCCCCCGCTTGCCGCAGCCCGCTGCTGGGTGGAACGTTCCCTGGGTGACTACGGGGTAGCTGGAATTCCAGCACGTGCGGGGAAACGGAACAAACAGTCACCTGTACGCGATGGGTAAGGAACAAATCGGACATTCCCTAACGATGCTGGCAAAACTCGGGCCAGATGCTGCAGAGTGGGTCGAAATCGCGACTCTGTGTTACTTTCGATCTTTAAATGCCTACCGAACTGTTATGCACCGCTGTGAACCTGCCCACTTCCCTGTGAAGAGAAGTGGGCAGGTTCGCGCTTTCTGTGTCGATGACCTGGGCAGATGGTCTGGTCCAGGCATCGTTTCCGGTCAGCGCAGTCGGGCGAGGAGGGCGTGCTCGACGAGGGTGATGAGGGCGCTCTTGGCGCTGTCGCGTCGGCGGGCGTCCAGGGTGATGACGGGGGTGTCGGGGCCGAGCTGGAGTGCTTCGCGGACTTCGTCCCCGGTGTGGGGCTGGTGTCCGTCGAAGCCGTTGAGGGCGACGACGAAGGGGAGTCCGCTGTTCTCGAAGTAGTCGAGGGCGGGGAAGCAGTCGGCGAGGCGGCGGGTGTCGACGAGGACGACGGCGCCGATGGCGCCGCGGACGAGGTCGTCCCACATGAACCAGAACCGGTCCTGTCCGGGGGTGCCGAAGAGGTAGAGGATCAGGTCTTCGTCGAGGGTGATGCGGCCGAAGTCCATGGCGACCGTGGTGGTGGTCTTGCCGGAGACGTGGCTGATGTCGTCGATGCCGGCGCTGGCGCTGGTCATGACGGCTTCGGTGCGCAGGGGGTTGATCTCGGAGACGGCGCCGACGAGGGTGGTTTTGCCGACGCCGAAGCCGCCTGCCACGACGATCTTCGCGGAGGTGGTGGCGCGGCTGGCGGCGGCCGCGTTAGAGCTTGCGAAGTCCACTGAGGACCCTTTCGAGCAGCGTGACGTCGGGCTGGTTGCCGGATTCGCCGCCGGCAGCGGGCTGGTGGATGGCGACAAGACCGGCCTCGGCCAGGTCTGCCACGAGGATCCGGGCCACTCCCAGGGGGATGGAGAGCAGCGCGGAGACCTCGGCCACGGATTTGACCTCGGTGCAGAGGGTGCAGATCCGCTGGTGTTCGGGCAACATCGTGGCCAGGCGCTCGGGGGCGACGCTGGCGGAGACCAGTGCCTCCAGGGCCAGTTCGTAACGGGGCCGGGTACGGCCGCCGGTCATCGCGAACGGGCGGATCAGCGGCCCCGAGTCGTGGTCGTCCAACTCCTCGGCGTAGCCGGGGTCCTCGGCCTGTTCGGGGAAGTCCTCCGGGCCCGGATAGCCCTGATGACCGGGGCTGGGCTGGACGAACTGCTGTTCGCTGTAAGTCTGCTGGCCGTACGGCCGGCGCTGCGGCTGCTGATGGTCCATCAACTGCTGCTGGCCGTCGTACTGGTAGCCGGGGTACTGCTGGCCCGCAGGGCCGGGGTGCTGACCGTGGCCGACACCGGGTGCTCCGAAAGCATCATGGCCGGTGCCAGGGTACGGAACGCCGTACTGGCCGCTGCGGTCGTCGGGCGGGGTCACGGTTCCTCTCCTCACATGGTGCGGCGGTGCGGTGCGAGCTCGGGCCGCAGGGGCCGAGCAGGTTGTGCGAAAGCCGTACAACGCCCGATCCCGGGACCGTGATTGACACGGTCCCGGGACGGGCCGGAGGTCTTTCGAATACCAGGACGGTATCCGACGAACCGTCAGTGCAGGAGACTGCCCTGGAGTTCTGCGCGGAGTGCGGGGGTGAGGACGGCGCCGGCCCGGTCGACGAGCAGGGCCATTTCGTACCCGACGAGGCCGATGTCGGA
>NZ_JBHJVK010000144.1:0-5471 GCF_042264695.1 Kitasatospora sp. NPDC056138
CGTGAGGGTCGTGAGCGGATCATCCTGTCCGGGGACATCCCCTCGCCGGCGAACCCGCCGTCGGGCTGCCGCTTCCGTACCCGCTGCTGGAAGGCGGAGGAGCGGTGCTCGACCGAGGTGCCGCTGCTCGCGGTGCCCTCGCTGGAGGGTCCGGCGGCGCACGAGTCGGCCTGCCACTTCGCCGCGGTGCGCGAGGTCGAGCAGAGCGCTGCCTGACAGTACGTCACGTCCGGGGCCCGGTTCGCACATCCGTGCGGGCCGGGCCCCGCGTTTTCCGGGAACGCCGAGGGTGGCCCATCCGGAGGTACCCCGGTCGCGCCGCCAGGGCCACGCGCTTCTCATGGGGTGTGATCGTCACACACCCCGAGGAGGAGATTCATGCCTACGGTCGCCCGAGTGCGCTTGGCCGTGATCGCCGCGACGTCGGTGGCGCTGGTGGCCACCGGGTGCAGCAGCAGCTCGGGCGGTGGTGGGGGCGGAGGTGGAGGCGGCGGAAGCAGCAGCGGAATCGTCACGGCCTGGTGGGGCGACCCGCAGAACCCGCTCGAACCGGCGAACACCACCGAGGTCAACGGCGGCGCGGTCCTCGACATGATCTTCACCGGCCTGGTGGCGTACGACCCCAGGACCAGCAAGCCCGGCAACGCGATGGCGGACTCGATCTCCTCCACCGACCAGCAGAACTGGACCGTCAAGCTCAAGCCGGGCTGGAAGTTCAGTGACGGCACGCCCGTCACCGCGTCCTCCTTCGTGGACGCCTGGAACTACGGCGCGCTCTCCACCGACAAGCAGGTGGGGTCCAGCTTCTTCCAGTACATCCAGGGCTACAGCGAGGTGGCTCCCCCCTCCGGCAGCCCCACGGCCCGGACCATGTCGGGCCTGAAGGTCGTGGACGACACCACCTTCACCGTCGCGCTGAGCCAGAAGTTCTCCACCTGGCCGCAGACCCTCGGCTACGCCGCGTACTACCCGCTCCCGAAGAGCTTCTTCTCCGACCACGCGGCCTTCCTCGCCAAGCCCGTGGGCAACGGGCCCTACACGATCACCTCGTGGACCAAGAGCCAGCGGATGCAGCTGCGCCCGAACCCGGACTACTCGGGCAGCAACAAGCCGAAGAACAGCGGCATCGACCTCAAGGTCTACACCGACACCAACGCCGCCTACGCGGACCTGCAGGCCGGGAACCTGGACGTCAACAACGGTCTGCCGAACAGTGCGCTGAAGACCGTCCAGTCCGACCTCGACGGACGGTTCCTCAACCAGCCGGCCGGGATCATCCAGACCATCTCCTTCCCGCTCTACCAGCCGAACTGGAGCACCGAGGGCGCCAGGCTGGTCCGCCAGGGCATCTCGATGGCGATCGACCGGGACACCATCAGCAGGGTCGTCTTCAACAACACCCGCACCCCCGCGACCGACTTCACCTCGCCCGTGCTCGGCAGCTCCGGCGGCTACCAGGCGGGGCTCTGCGGTGACACCTGCAAACTGAACGCGGCCAAGGCCAAGCAGCTGATCCAGCAGGGCGGCGGGATCCCCGGTGGCCAGCTGACCATCAGCTACAACGCCGACGGGCCGCACAAGGACTGGGTCGACGCGGTCTGCAACAGCATCAACAACGCGATGGGCGACACCAAGGCGTGCGTCGGCCGCCCGGTCGGCACCTTCGCGGACTTCCGCAACCAGGTGCACGGCAAGCAGATGACCGGGGCCTTCCGGACCGGGTGGCAGATGGACTACCCGCTGATCCAGGACTTCCTGCAGCCGGTCTACGTGACCGGTGCCTCCTCCAACGACTCCGGCTACGCCAACAGGGCGTTCGACGACAAGGTCGGCCAGGCGAACGGCGAGGCGGACCCGGCGAAGGCGGTCAGCGAGTACCAGGACGCGGAGCGGATGCTGGTCACCGACCTGCCGGCGATCCCGCTCTGGTACCAGAACGGCACGGTGGGCTGGTCGTCCCGCGTCTCCAACGTGATGCTGAACCCCTTCAGCGTCCCGGTCTACACCGAGATCACCGTCAAGTAGCCGGTGACGGCGGCCGGTTCACCGATGTGGTGGACCCGGCCGCCGCCGTATCGACGGCCGACTGGAGGTTCGTATGGGCCGCTACGTCATCAGACGCCTGCTCCAGATGATCCCGGTCTTCATCGGGACCACCTTCCTGATCTTCGTCATGGTCCACGCCCTGGGCGACCCGGTGAACGCGCTCTTCGGCGACCGGGCGCCGGACCCGGCCGTCGCGGAGCAGATCCGCGAGCAGTACAACCTGAACGACCCGCTCTGGCTGCAGTACCTCAAGTACATGGGCAAGCTGTTCCGGTGGGACTTCGGGACCACCTTCAGCGGCCAGTCCGTCACCTCGCTGCTGGCCACCGCGTTCCCGACCACGCTGAAACTGACCGCGGTGGCCTTCTCGATCGAGGTGCTCTTCGGGATCGGCCTCGGGCTGCTGAGCGGCCTGCGCCGGGGCGCCTTCGCGGACAACGGCGTACTGATCCTGACCCTGGTGGTCATCTCCATCCCGACCTTCGTCACCGGCTACGTGCTCCAGTACCTGTTCGGCGTGAAGTGGGGGGTGGCGCCCGCGACCGTCGGCGACCAGGTCACCCTGGGCCGGCTGATCCTGCCGGGTGTCGTGCTGGCCTCGGTCTCGCTCGCGTACGTGGCCCGGCTCACCCGGACCACGGTCGTCGAGAACGCCCGCGCCGACTACGTCCGCACCGCCGTCGCCAAGGGGCTGCCGCGCCGCCGGGTCGTGGTCAACCACCTGCTGCGCAACTCGCTGATCCCGGTGGTCACCTTCCTCGGCACCGACCTGGGGGCCCTGATGGGCGGGGCGCTGGTGACCGAGCGGATCTTCAACATCCACGGCGTCGGCTACTACCTGTACCAGGGCATCGTCCGTCAGAACACCAGCACGGTGGTCGGCTTCGTGACCATCCTGGTGATCATCTACCTGGTGGCCAACCTGCTCGTCGACCTGCTCTACGCGGTCCTGGACCCGAGGATCCGTTATGCCTGACCAGGAGAGGTACAACGACTCCGACCCGCTGGCCGAGGCCGGTACCGAGGAGCTGGAGATCCAGAGTGCGGTCGAGAACCGGACCTTCGACCTCGGCACCATGGAGGCGCAGTCGGTCCTGAAGAACGAGCGCCTCCTGGGCCGGCCCGCGGTGCCCGGCGCGGACGACCGGGTCGAGGCCCGCAGCCTCTGGCAGGACGCCTGGCAGGACCTGCGCCGCAATCCGATCTTCATCATCTCCGGGCTGCTGATCCTCTTCCTGGTCGTGATGGCGATCTGGCCCAGTTTGCTGACCTCGACCGACCCGCTCAGGTGCGACCTGTCCAAGTCCCAGCAGGGCGCCTCCGCCGGGCACCCCTTCGGCTTCGACAACCAGGGCTGCGACGTCTACGCCAGGACCGTGTACGGCGCCCGTGCCTCGATCACCGTCGGCGTCTGCGCCACCGCCGGGGCGGCCCTGCTCGGCACCCTGATGGGCGGGCTGGCCGGGTTCTTCGGCGGCTGGTTCGACTCGGTGGTCTCGCGGCTCGCCGACGTCTTCTTCGGCATCCCGATCCTGCTCGGCGGCCTGGTCTTCCTCTCGGTGGTGCCCAGCCAGTCGATCTGGATCGTGGTGGCCTTCATCGTGGTGCTCGGCTGGCCGCAGATCGCCAGGATCTCCCGGGGCTCGGTGATCACCGTCAAGCAGCAGGACTACGTCACCGCCGCCGAGGCGCTCGGGGCCGGCAGCGGGCGGATGATGCTGCGGCACATCCTGCCCAACGCGGTGGCCCCGATCATCGTGGTGGCCACCATCGCGCTCGGCACCTACATCGCCCTGGAGGCCACCCTGAGCTTCCTCGGCGTGGGGCTCAAACCGCCGACCGTCTCCTGGGGCATCGACATCTCCTCGGCCTCGGACTCCTTCCGGAACGCGCCGCACATGCTGCTCTACCCCGCCGGGGCGCTCAGCATCACCGTGCTGGCGTTCATCATGCTCGGCGACGCGGTCCGCGACGCCCTCGACCCCAAGCTGCGTTGAGGAGGGCGAACGATGGCTACCAGTGTGAGCAGTCGGCAGAGCGAACCCCGGGGGGCGCGGTCCGGCGACCAGGACGCGCCACTGCTGCAAGTACGTGACCTGCAGGTGGAGTTCCGTACCCGGGACGGTGTGGCCAGGGCGGTCAACGGGGTCAGTTACAGCGTCCGGGCGGGGGAGACGCTGGCGGTGCTGGGGGAGTCCGGCTCGGGCAAGTCGGTCACCGCGCAGGCGGTGATGGGCATCCTGGACACCCCGCCCGGCTTCGTGACCGGCGGTGAGATCCTCTTCAAGGGTCGCGACCTGCTGCGGCTGAGCCAGGACGAGCACCGGAGGATCCGTGGCTCGCAGCTGGCGATGATCTTCCAGGACGCGCTCTCCTCGCTCAATCCCGTGCACTCGGTGGGTTACCAGCTCGGTGAGATGTTCCGGGTGCACCGGGGTGCCTCCCGCAAGGAGGCCAAGGCCAAGGCCGTCGAGCTGATGGAGCGGGTGCGCATCCCGGGGGCCAGGGACCGGGTGAACGACTATCCGCACCAGTTCTCGGGCGGTATGCGTCAGCGCATCATGATCGCGATGGCGCTGGCGCTCGAACCGGATCTGATCATCGCGGACGAGCCGACCACGGCGCTGGACGTCACGGTGCAGGCGCAGGTGATGGAACTGCTGGCGGAGCTCCAGGCCGAGTACAACATGGGCCTGATCCTGATCACCCACGACCTCGGTGTGGTCGCCGACGTCGCGGACAAGATCGCGGTCATGTACGCGGGCCGGATCGTGGAGACCGCACCGGTGCACGAGCTGTACGCGCGCCCCGCGCACCCGTACACCCGGGGGCTGCTGGACTCCATTCCGCGGCTGGACCAGAAGGGACAGGAGCTCTACGCGATCAAGGGGCTGCCGCCCAACCTGCTGCGGATCCCGCCGGGGTGTGCCTTCAACCCCCGCTGTCCGAGGGCGCAGGAGATCTGCCGTCATGAGGTGCCGAGGCTCTTCCCGGTCACCGAGGACGACGGAACCGCGGTGGCCGGGCGGGGCAGCGCCTGTTTCTTCTGGAAGGAGACCCTCCATGACTGAGCCGATCCTGGAGGTCAGGGAGCTGGTCAAGCACTTCCCGCTGACCCAGGGCATCCTCTTCAAGAAGCAGGTCGGCGCGGTGAAGGCGGTCGACGGCATCTCCTTCGACCTGATGCACGGGGAGACCCTGGGCATCGTCGGTGAGTCCGGGTGCGGGAAGTCGACGCTGGCCAAGGTGCTGATGAACCTGGAGGCTCCGACCAGCGGTTCGGTCAGGTACAAGGGGGAGGAGATCTCGCGGCTGAGGGGCGCGGCGTTGAAGGCGGTGCGCCGGAACATCCAGATGGTGTTCCAGGACCCGTACACGTCGTTGAACCCGCGGATGACGGTGGGTGACATCATCGGGGAGCCGTT
>NZ_JBHJVK010000145.1:0-5462 GCF_042264695.1 Kitasatospora sp. NPDC056138
CGGCGTTGCGGGCCGCGGTGAACCGGGCCGGGGCCAGCGCGTACAGGCGGTCCGCCACCGTCTCGAAGTTCTCCATCAGCGCGCTCCCGAACGGGCAGGTCTGGCCGAAGGGCGTCGTCGGCTGGGCCCGCCCGCTGGGGACTGGAACGGGCGGGCCCTCCTCTTTGCGGCATCCGACCGCATTCCCACCATCGCGGACCGCCCCGCGACCGCGCCCGCTGGAACGGCCAGCGGAGTTGCCCCTACCCGTTATCCGGGCGAGCACCAGTCCGGGTGCTTGGTTTGCATCGACGCCGCGTTCGAGGTTGGACGTCACTAACGACAACGGCACCTCGGCAGCCCCGGGACCCTCCACGTAGCCCGCCCCGCGCGCCCCGGCTCCCCAGAGCCGGCCGAACTCACCCTCTGCCATCGGCCCACCCGCGGCATGACGATCGTGGGCCTGCACACCATGGTCACCCATGAACGATCAGGCGCTGGAGGCGCTGCGTACCGGACCGGAGCACCAGCCCCGACGGCCGGCTGATCCGCACCCTCGCCGCAGATCGAGCTGTACTCCACCCGGATCGAGAGCGACCCCGCCACCGGCCGCCCGGCTGTCAACGCCGGGCACGTCTACGTGCCCGCCCCGCCCCGCCGGTGCAGGCCGCTCAGATGCGACGGCTTGCGGCGTGTGCGGGCGCGGGGATCGGACAGGTGCAAGGTGCGACCGAAGAGCGGGCGTGCACCAGATTTGGCAGGTGATGATCGTGAGCGGAGAGAAGACGCACCCGAGCATGGAGGAAGGCCAGAGCAGTCGGTTCGATGGAGCGGACCAGCACGGCTGGGGGCCGGACGTCGACGCCGAGCACCAGGAGCCCAACGACAGCGCGCACCGTTCATTCGAACCGGACACGTACGCGCCCGCCCCGGGCCCGGGTGGTGAGAAGGCCCCGGAGGAGGAGCGCGAGGTTCCCGGGGACACCGTGGAGAGCACAGGGCGCCGCGGTGAGGAACAGGGGCCGTCGAAGCACTCGTACGACCTGGGTCCTCAAGGACCGTCCGGCCGCCCCAGCGGCGGCCGCACCGAGCGGGCCCACACAGGCGTCGATCCGCAGGAACCCGACAGCCCCACCTCGGGCCACTGACACCGAGGGAGCAATCCGCCACAACGGAAGTCACCACGGCGCTGCCAGGGCTGATGCGCACCGGATCGCACACCACCGTGCTTTCGACGGCAACCCGGCAATGACCAGGCGTGGTTCGCGACGGCTGCGGCCGGTCCGGGTGGGGCGGGGTTCGGCACCGCGGCGAACAACTCCGTCCCCCGGCCGGGCGGCGCGGGGGGCCGGCTGGGGGCAGGATCGGGGGATGAATGCTGTCGTGCAGCGCTACGCGCTGCTCCTGCCGACCGAAGACGTCATGCACGCCACGCCGCGGGTCGTGGTGGTGCACCGGACCCCGGACGTGGTCGGGGGTCTGCCGGTCTACGAAGACCCGGACGGTGCGGTGCGCGCGGTGATCGAGCACCTCGGTGTCGCCCGCCTCCTGGACACCGACAGCGTCCCGACGGAGCAGCCGGTGACCGCCGTGATCCTGCCATGACCCCACCCACAGGCCCCGTCCCCCAGCTGACCGTTCACACCCGCGCACCCACCCCCGGATGCCGCGTACTCACCCCGGCCGGCGACCTCGCCCACGACACCGCACCCCACCTGCGCACCGAACTGCTCCAGGCGATCGAGGAGCCCGGCGTCACCACCGTCATCCTCGACTGCCACGCGATCGCCTTCTGCGACTTGGCCGGGATCCACCTCTTCCTCCACGCCCGGCTGCTCGCCGAACAGGCCGACGTCGACCTGCACCTGTCGTCACCACCGCCGCAGCTGCTCCGGCTTCTGGAGGTCACCGGGGCGGACCAGGTGCTCAAGATCGACCCCGCTCCGCCCGTGTAGCCGCGGTCGGCCGCTCGTGCCGTCCTGGTCTGCCGGTTTTGCCGTGGCACTGGGTCCCGTCTCGTCGAGTTGGCAGGTGAGACGATCCGACCGGCGGCCGCCGTGGTCTCCCCCGTTCACGGCGGCCGCCCATCCCGTCCTCCCGCACATCGGACATGCGCGGCTGCGCCGCCGAGTCGGTCAGGGGAGAAAGGCGGCCGGGAGCGAAGTCAGAGACGCTCCGATTTCGGAGCAGGCAGATGGCCGCAGGCAATGAGCACGGAACCCGGGCCCGTGGACCTGCCCGCGAAGGCTCCGGGAGTTCAGGGCTCCGATCCGTGGGCAGTGTCCGGTTGGCAGCCGATCCGGGAGTCGCTTCTGGTTTCGTCGCGCGTGGGACAGCGTTGCTGGCGAATGGCCCGGAGGATGTCCTCGCTGGGGGTCCACAGGCCGAGCGATCCTCTTGCGGGAAGAGGCGCGGCAAGAGCCTGGATGTCGGCGAGTTCCCAGTGCCAGCTGTCACGGAATCCCCATTCGGGGCAACAACCTTCGGTGGCGCGGTGGCAGCCGACGAGTTGCGCGCTGCCGATGATGGCGCCTCTCTCGTCCGGCCAATCGGGGTCCGCTGGCGGGAGTAGGCCCTCGTAGGTGGCCAGGCCGGCGTGGATGAGGAGCAGGCCGCGGTACTTGGTGGGGCGGGGGCGGTTCTCGATCCGTTTCGGGCCGTACACGATGGCGTCGGCGTAGGGCTGGCGCACGGTGAGGGCCCTTACGGTGGTCATAGGTGCTGCCCTTCGCAGTCTGTGTGTTCGCCGCCGGCGCCGGTTGTGGGGCAGGTAGCAGCCGTTGTGGCTGCTGTCCTGATCCTGGCGGTCGGAACGTCGCTGCTGTTCGTCGACGGTGATGGCGGCGGGCAGCAGGAGAGCGAGCGAGTCGACGATCTCACGGGACCACCGGGAGTGGCTGAGGATCGCCGAACGGCGCCGCCACCCCGATGACGCCACGGTGCGCCAGGTCAGGCTGGAGCGCACCCGCACCGCAGCCCTCGCTCTGCGCGGCGACCAGGTCCAGCCCGCCCGACCCCGGGTGCGCCGCAGCCGCCTGTGACGCCCAACCGGCGGTGTCGGGGTACGAGTTCTGCAGAGCGAAGTACAAGCTCGCGTGCAGAGGCTGGCGTGAGCATGCGCGGTGCCGTGCCCTGGCAGGGTAGCCGGGTGACCCGTGCCGCCCGGGTGTTCATCCTCGGCATGGGCGGGGAACGGATGGCCGCCGGCGCGGCCTGGGAGCCGCGCACCGGACAGACCACGACCTTGAGGAAAGGCGCACGGGTATGGGACACGGCGGGAACGTCATCGCGGAGCTGACCGGCGACCACCGCGAGGTGGAAGAGCTGTTCGAGCGGATCAAGGAGCTGCCCGCCGGCGACGAGCGCCGCCGTGAGATCGCGGACGAGTTCACCATCGAGCTGGTGCGACACTCCGTCGCCGAGGAGCAGCACCTCTATCCCGCGGTGCGCGAGCACGTGCCCGGCGGCGCGGCCCTCGCGGACAAGGAGATCGCCGACCACGC
This sequence comes from Kitasatospora sp. NPDC056138, assembly GCF_042264695.1. Classification (NCBI taxonomy): domain Bacteria; kingdom Bacillati; phylum Actinomycetota; class Actinomycetes; order Kitasatosporales; family Streptomycetaceae; genus Kitasatospora; species Kitasatospora sp. NPDC056138. The sequence goes on from NZ_JBHJVK010000145.1 coordinate 3,483, forward strand.
CAAGGTCGAGCAGCTCTTGAAGGACCTCGAAGGCACCGATGTGGGCGACGCGCGGTTCGACATCCTCGTGGCCCGGGTGATCGCGGAGGTTGGCGAGCACGTGCGCGACGAGGAAGACCGGCTCTTCCCCGCCCTGGCCGACGTCTGCTCACCCCAGCACCTGGACGAGCTCGGCGACAGGATCCGCAGCGCGAAGAAGATGGCGCCCACCCGCCCCCACCCCTCCGCCCCCGACACCCCGCCCGCCAATAAGCTCCTCGCCCCCGGCACCGGCCTGGTCGACCGCGCCCGCGACTTCGTCACCGGCCGCGGCAAGTCCTGACCCCGCCCGGGGCCCGTGCCCGGTCGGCGCGCTCGTCGAACACCGGACAGAAACCGCCGGTCCGTGCGCGCAGTCGGACCCCAGGTTCCGCAGTCGCCCGCATGGTGGTGCAGGAACATCTCGGTCCCCCGGCGCCGATCCGCAGCTCGATGATTACCCCGCAGGGCCTGCAACTACGGGTGGGTGGACGTGTCTGTCCGCGCTCCCTCGAGGCCGTGCTTGCGGCGGCTGCCAGGCGCTCGACCTGGTCTCGGTGGTCAGCGCCAGGAGGTGCCACGGTGACCGAGCGCTCGACCTGGCCTGTTCGGCTAGTCAAAGCGCTTATCGTGCCAGGCCCCTGGCCTGAATCCAGAGGGGTCACTGACCTGACATATGAGGGCGGGCCGGCTCTCGCGCTCAGCCGGGCCATCTGAAGGCTCACGGGCGAGGTCGAGGGCCAAGCCACACCGGTGAACGAACTTTCACGTCGGCGGCGCTACGACTGTTCGTTCACCCCGAACAAATTTTCACCCGCCATGGCGGACGGCGGTTCGTTCACCCTGAACGAACCGCCCAGTAGTGGGTAGGAACTGCACGTGAGTGAAACTCCGTACGGCTTCGACCCGGCGAAGCTCCGTGCTGCACGTACCGCCGCCAGCGCGTCGGTGGCCCGGATCGCGCGGGCGGTCGGGGTGAGCGAGCGGGCAGTCAGCCTATACCTCGCGGGCTCCCGCGTCCCCCGGCCCGAGATCCTGCCGCGCCTGGCGGCCACGCTCGGCACTACCCCGGCCGACCTGTGCACCGTCGAGCACGAGCAGCTGGCACACCTGCGGATATTCACCGGCCGCAGCCGCGCCTCGATGGCCAAGGCACTCGGCATGGCCGAGGAGACCTACCGGCAGCTGGAAACCACCGGCCGCCGCGGCCGACTCAGTTCGAGCCGCTACGACTACGCCCGCGACCGGTGGATCGCCTGGCAGGAGTGGGCACCACCCCTCTTCGGTGTCACCGCCGCCCGGCTGCTCGCCGCTGAGCAACGGACCCAGGAGCACTGGAAGGCCGGCCGTGAGAAGCGGCGGCAGCAGTGGCGCGAACGGGATCCCGACCGCGTCACCAAGATCGAGGAGAGCTTACGCAGGCCGTGACCAAGCCGCCGACACCGCCGCACCGCAGTAATGAGACAGTGCGTCATCGCGGGCCGGACCGCGGACGGCCAGGCTTCGGGTGGGACGATCAATCCACAGGCAAGCCGCTGCCGCGCGGGTCTCCCCAGCCAGCCTGCGCGGGTGCCTCGCAGTGCTGGTCGTACTCCCGGCCGAGCCAGATGGGGATCCGGCCGCGGTCGCCGACCTCGTAGCCCTTCTCCAGTGCCCAGGCCCGGACGGTCTGCGCGCGTACCAGTGCCGGCCGCTGGACTGGCTGCCCCGGCCGGGGGCTCCGGCCGCGTATCCGTCGGGCCCGAGCCACGAACGGTTCCAGAGCCTGGCGAAGCGCCGCCGCGTTCCCGGCGCTGAGATCGATCTCGTAGCGCTCACCGTCCAACGCGAAGACGACGGTCTCCTCCGCCGCGCTGCCGTCGAGATCGTCACTGAGCCTTTTCAGGCTGGGTACCGATCGGGTGATGGCTGTGTTGTCGGGGTGAGTGCAGAACGAACAAGGCTCCCGGGCGGTTGAGCGAG
>NZ_JBHJVK010000146.1:0-5375 GCF_042264695.1 Kitasatospora sp. NPDC056138
GATGCGCGGCAAGGAGTACCTGACCGCGGTGCGGGCCGAGGGCGACCTGCTGGTCGCCCACATCATGCACTTCGCCGACGAGGTCCGCGACCCCCACCGGGAGGTCGACGACCTGCCCGCCGCCGACACTATGGTCGGCGAGAAGGAGCTGAGCGCGGCGGAGCAGCTGATCGAGATGCTCGCGGTCGACTGGAATCCCGAGGAGTGGCACGACACCTTCGCCGACCAGATCCGCGAACTCATCGAGGCCAAGGCCACCGGCCAGGAGATCGCCGTCTCCCACCCCCTGACCTACAACAGCCCCTCAGTCGACACCCTGCTCGTCAGCGGGGTCTTCGACGGGCACTGGCTGAGCTTGCGGCTGCAAAAGGTCGAAACCTCGTCGTTCACCGTGATCAACCACCGGACACACTGGGTGAGCAACTATCCCGACAACCGGTAGCGCCGGCCCCGCACGTACTGACTGTGACGGCGCCAAGTTCGAGACCTGCGCATCCGTGGACCGCGCCCTGGGCCTGGCACTCCCCCGGGACATCGGCGCAGTCGGACAGCACCGCTGGAGGGAACAGCGGTGCCAGGCGCGAGGGCAACGCTTGCCGCAACTCAGGGCAAGCGGCCGGCCCGTCACGAAGCCCCGGCCGCCAGGCAGCTCGGCCCGCAGGGGAGATTGCCGGAATAGACACCGCTCACGGCCGGACGAGCGGAGGTTCCCCCACGCGTCAAGGCGCAAGCAGATCGCGGCCAGGCCCAGGTGCGGTCTCCAGTCACGCGCTGCTGACAACCGACCCGCTGGGGGCGACACTCATGGCCGGGGTCCTTCCCCAACGCCGCCCGGTACCTACCCACTGTGTGTAGTCGATTCCGGCGTGCTGACCAGCGCAACGGGAAGTGATCTTGATTTGCCAGAGAAAGATCACACGTTCACTGGTGCGAAGCCGCAGGTCAACGGATTGCGTCGGTTGGCCTGAACATGCCGGAGTACACGGCCGCCCGGTACGGGCGCACACTGGTGCGCATCGGCCGGTTCGAGCCCACCAGCCAGGGATGCTCTGCCTGCGGTGCCCTCGACGGGCCAAAGCCCCTCGCCATCCGGGAGTGGGTCTGCGGCGCCTGCGGCACGTCCCTTGACCGGGACATCAACGCCGCCATCAACATCAAGACGGCCGCTGGACTGGCGGCATCCGCCTGTGGAGCGCAGGTAAGACCAGGAGCAATCCCGGCACAGCGCTGTGAAACAGGAACCCATCCGGAGCTGGTGGCCACCCTCCCCGGGTGACCACCAGCAGACGGAGAATCCCCGGCGTTCACGCCGGGGAGGAGGTCAAGGTGCCCGGCATGACGCCTTCCAACGTGTGGGTCACCCTGCGCCCCTCCCCCACCGACGCGCCGGCCGCGGCCGCCGTCCGCGCCGACCAGATCATCAGCTGGCGGGTCCTCGACGTCAGCGACGGCGACTCCGCGACCGCAGTCAACGTCGACCTGCCCGCCGGTGGGAACGGGCTGGTGTGGGCGCTGCAGGTGTTCACCCACTCCAGCCGCTGGGCCACCGTCGTCTTCGGCCGCTCGGCGGACTTCTCTGACTGGGCGCCGGTCCTGGTCCTGGACGAGATCCATTCGCTCGGGCGGGCCCTCCGGCTACCCGGACCGCAGCGATATGCAGATCGTGACGGTGCTGGACGAGAGCACCGACAAGCCCGGCGACCTCGAGTTCGAGCTGCGCAACCGCCGAAAGTGGGAGTCGGCGCGGAGCAGTGGTCAGAAGGCCGGCGAGAAGGCGGGCCCGAACCTGAGCTGGTGAGCGGCGCCCGTCCGGCGCAGACGGTGCGGGCCCCGACGTTCCTGTCGAGGCCCGCACCCGTGGTGCCGACGGCCAGTCAGTCGTCCGACCAGCGCACCTGGACGTAGGCGACTGCGGCGAGGTGCTCGGACATGCCCCCGGGCTGCGCTCGTAGCCGCACACCAGGCACAGGCCCGGGCCCAGGTCCATGCCGTGGTCGTCCTGGCCGTACGCGCTGAAAGCCTCCAGCTCGCAGACCGGGCACTGGGCGAGTTCCACACCGCCCGGGTTGTGCTTGGGGTGGTAGCCGTCGTGCAGCCAGTCGGACTCGGCGGCGCGCCGGGCTGCCTCCTTCTCGCCGATCCGGGTGAGCAGCTGCAGGGCGGCCTGGGCGGAGCGCCGGTCGTCCTCGAAGATCCGGGTCCAGTTCCGGCTGCTCTGCTCCGCGCTGAGCGTGCCCAGGGCTGGGTGGGGGTCCAGATCGATCAGCGCGTCCACGTGTCGGCGCTCCAGGCGGGCCCCGTCGGCGCCGTCGCGCCCGTGGCGGACGTGCTGGGTGGGGGTCAGGCCGTCGCGGAGGGTCCCGACGGCGACGCGGACGTCCGCGCGCGGCGGCGTTTCGCCGGCCTCGGCCCACGGCCAGGGCGAGGTGCCCGCCAGCGCCTTGCACGGGTCCGGGTCGGGGATCACGTACACCTCGGCAGAGCCGTCGGCCTCGGCCAGCCCGGCTGCCTCGATCACCTTCAGTAGACCCGAGGCGGGCAGCACCCGGCCCCTGGCGTCCTTCTCCTTGCCGGGCCACTCGTGGGCGACGATCGCCACCAGGGCGTTGGTCAGCGCCGTGTCCCACAGCGACTCCGCGCCGGCAACCGCGTCCTCGGAGTCCAGCGGGGCGGTGCACTCGGCGTACTGCCGGGCGCGCCTGCGCTGCGCCGTCTCGTCAAGCTCCTCTTGCATCCGGTCATCATCCCCGGACCCGGCAGTCACCCCAACCGGCTTTCCGGACCGATGACCTCGGGAAACGGTGAGGGCCCCGGTCACCCGGGGCCCTGATGCCGTGCGCGACGAGGTGGACGGTGCGCTACACCCGCCCGAGGTGGAACACCGTGACGGTTACCGTCTGGTCGTGGACCTCGTACTGGACCCGGTAGAAGCCCACCTGGATACGGTAGATGCCGCTGTCCCCGACCGTGAAGGCGCCCGCCGGGCGAGGGTCCTCGGCGAGCAGGTCGACGGCCTGGAACACCTGCTGGACGCCCGCCCGGTCGCCGGCGGCGAACTTCTCCGCCACGGCCAGGGCCTCCGGTTCCCAGACCACCTCATAGCTCACGACGCCTCACCGAGGACGCGCCGCCGCGCTTCGTCGTGGGAAACCACCGGACCGGACCCCCCACGCGCCTTGCGCGCCAGGTACTCGGCGTTCACCCGGTGGTACTCGAGCTCTTCCAGCTCGGCCGGGCTGATGAGCACGGCCATGGTCTGGCCGCGGTCGGTGAGGGCGACGTGCTTCTGCTCGGCGCTGACCTGCCGAGCGAGGGCTCCGAGCTTGTTCCGGGCCTCAGTGATCGGGTAGGTATCCATGCACACAAGGCTACAGTAGTGCGCACTTCTGCGCAGTTCTCTGCGGCCGGCCTCGGCGGTCCCGGAGCCCGGCGGGGGTGTCCTGTCTCGATGAACATGGCGGAGTCTCGGTGAGCCTGGCCAGCAGCAGACCACTCGTCTCGGTGAAGTTGGCGAAGCTGGCGGACAGGGGGCTCTGCGTCTGATCATCGTGGGGGCGTGACGGTTGCTCGGAGTGTCGCCGGTGGGGCGCCAGCGGTGGTGCGGGGGTTCGAGGTCGCGTACGTCGACCGGGACGGTGGGGAACACCGCATGACGCTGGCTGACGCTGCCGGGGTGCGGTTCGAGGATGGACGGCCGGTTCGGTCGTTTCCCTCCTGGCGAGGGCAGCGCAACTATCCCGGACTGTGGTGGTCTTCGACGTCCGGCCGGCACGTCGGCTACGAGTCGTGGTTGGAGCGCGACCACGCGATGCTGCTGGACTTCGACCAGCAGGTCACCGGCTTCGCGTCGCAGCCGTTGTGGCTGTTCTGGCAGGAGAGCGGGAAGCGGAGGTCGCACGCGCCGGACTGGTTCGCCCGCCGCGCCGACGGCTCGGGGCTGGTGGTGGACTGCCGTCCGCTGGAGCGGATCAAGCCGCGGGACGCGGAGGCGTTCGCGGCGACGGAGCGGGCCTGCCGCGAGATCGGCTGGTCCTACCAGGTGGCTGGAGCCGTGGAGCCGGTCCTGTTGGCCAACATCCGGTGGCTGGCTGGCTATCGCCATCCCCGGCATGCCGTGAGCCGGTTCGTGGAGCCGCTTCTCGGCGTGTTCGTCCGGCCGACGCCGATCCGTCGGGCGGTGGAGCGGGTCGGCGATCCGATCGCGGTGCTGCCGGTGGTGTTCCACCTGCTGTGGCCCGGGGTGCTGGTCGCGGACTTGTCGGTGGTGCTCGGCGAGGCCGCGCTCGTCAGCGTGGCTGAGGAGGTCGGGCGGTGACGGGTCTGGCCCGGCCTGGTGTTCTGCGGCTGGGTGATCAGGTGCGATTCGACGGTGGAGAGCACACGGTGGTGGCGATCGAGGGCACGTCGGTGAGGCTGTTGGGCACGGAAGGTGCCTCGCGGGTGGTGCTGCTGCCGTTCCTGCTGGCGGACGAGGACTTTGCCCTGCTGGGGGCGGCCGGGCCTCTGCCGGTCTTGGCACCGACAGGGCTGCTGGAGGCCGCGTCGGCCGAGGCGCTCGCGCAGGCACGGTTCTGGGAACGCCATGTCGTCGAGATCGAGACCGGCCTGCCGCCGGACTCGCCGCCCGGGGCGGTTCCGCGGCCGGGCTACGACCCGACGACCACCACGCTGGCGGAGCGTCAGAGGACGAAGGTCGGGGAACTGGCGGCGGTCGGCCGGCCGGTCGGGGGACGCACGCTGCAGCGGATCCGCAGCCGCTACCGCGAGCAGGGCCTGCTCGGCCTGGTCGACCTGCGGACGATGCGTTCCTCCTCGCCGACCGGGCGGACCGATCCGCGGGTGGTCGAGGCACTGCTCCGGGCGATCGGCGAGGAGACCGAGGTGTCGACCGGCACCCGGGCGAGGCTGATGCGCCGGGTCGAGCGGGCCTTGGCCGACGAGTACGGCGAGGAGACGGTGCCGCTGCCGTCCCGGGCGGTGTTCTACCGCCTGGTCGACCGGCTCACGACCGGGCGGCACACCTTCGGGGCAGCCACGACCCGCCGGCAGAACGCGAACCGGCCCGCGGGCCCGTTCACACCGAGCGCCGCGGCCCGGCCGGGAGAGCAGGTGCAGATCGACACCACGAAGCTGGACGTCCTGGTGGTCCTCGACGACGGAAGCACCGGACGCCCGGAGCTGACGATCGCCGTCGACATGGCGACGCGCACAATCTGCGCGGCCGTCCTGCGGCCGGAGAGCACCAAAGCGGTGGACGCCGCCCTGCTGCTGGCGCGGATGCTAGGGAGCGTATTTGATCGCGATCAAGGAGTGGTCCTGCTGAGGTCTTTGATCCAGATCATTGCGCCGCGTAGGTGGAGGCCGGCGAGGTAGCT
>NZ_JBHJVK010000147.1:0-5339 GCF_042264695.1 Kitasatospora sp. NPDC056138
GGTTGAGATGATCTTTGAAAACTAAACAAGACAAAACGTACCTGTTAATTCAAAGTTTTAAATAAATCGCACAGCGATGTGCGTAGTCAGTCAAACTACTTTATCGGAGAGTTTGATCCTGGCTCAGGACGAACGCTGGCGGCGTGCCTAATACATGCAAGTCGAGCGGACAGATGGGAGCTTGCTCCCTGATGTTAGCGGCGGACGGGTGAGTAACACGTGGGTAACCTGCCTGTAAGACTGGGATAACTCCGGGAAACCGGGGCTAATACCGGATGGTTGTTTGAACCGCATGGTTCAGACATAAAAGGTGGCTTCGGCTACCACTTACAGATGGACCCGCGGCGCATTAGCTAGTTGGTGAGGTAACGGCTCACCAAGGCAACGATGCGTAGCCGACCTGAGAGGGTGATCGGCCACACTGGGACTGAGACACGGCCCAGACTCCTACGGGAGGCAGCAGTAGGGAATCTTCCGCAATGGACGAAAGTCTGACGGAGCAACGCCGCGTGAGTGATGAAGGTTTTCGGATCGTAAAGCTCTGTTGTTAGGGAAGAACAAGTGCCGTTCAAATAGGGCGGCACCTTGACGGTACCTAACCAGAAAGCCACGGCTAACTACGTGCCAGCAGCCGCGGTAATACGTAGGTGGCAAGCGTTGTCCGGAATTATTGGGCGTAAAGGGCTCGCAGGCGGTTTCTTAAGTCTGATGTGAAAGCCCCCGGCTCAACCGGGGAGGGTCATTGGAAACTGGGGAACTTGAGTGCAGAAGAGGAGAGTGGAATTCCACGTGTAGCGGTGAAATGCGTAGAGATGTGGAGGAACACCAGTGGCGAAGGCGACTCTCTGGTCTGTAACTGACGCTGAGGAGCGAAAGCGTGGGGAGCGAACAGGATTAGATACCCTGGTAGTCCACGCCGTAAACGATGAGTGCTAAGTGTTAGGGGGTTTCCGCCCCTTAGTGCTGCAGCTAACGCATTAAGCACTCCGCCTGGGGAGTACGGTCGCAAGACTGAAACTCAAAGGAATTGACGGGGGCCCGCACAAGCGGTGGAGCATGTGGTTTAATTCGAAGCAACGCGAAGAACCTTACCAGGTCTTGACATCCTCTGACAATCCTAGAGATAGGACGTCCCCTTCGGGGGCAGAGTGACAGGTGGTGCATGGTTGTCGTCAGCTCGTGTCGTGAGATGTTGGGTTAAGTCCCGCAACGAGCGCAACCCTTGATCTTAGTTGCCAGCATTCAGTTGGGCACTCTAAGGTGACTGCCGGTGACAAACCGGAGGAAGGTGGGGATGACGTCAAATCATCATGCCCCTTATGACCTGGGCTACACACGTGCTACAATGGACAGAACAAAGGGCAGCGAAACCGCGAGGTTAAGCCAATCCCACAAATCTGTTCTCAGTTCGGATCGCAGTCTGCAACTCGACTGCGTGAAGCTGGAATCGCTAGTAATCGCGGATCAGCATGCCGCGGTGAATACGTTCCCGGGCCTTGTACACACCGCCCGTCACACCACGAGAGTTTGTAACACCCGAAGTCGGTGAGGTAACCTTTTAGGAGCCAGCCGCCGAAGGTGGGACAGATGATTGGGGTGAAGTCGTAACAAGGTAGCCGTATCGGAAGGTGCGGCTGGATCACCTCCTTTCTAAGGATATTATACGGAATATAAGACCTTGGGTCTTATAAACAGAACGTTCCCTGTCTTGTTTAGTTTTGAAGGATCATTCCTTCGAAACGTGTTCTTTGAAAACTAGATAACAGTAGACATCACATTCAATTAGTAATGCAAGATATCACGTAGTGATTCTTTTTAACGGTTAAGTTAGAAAGGGCGCACGGTGGATGCCTTGGCACTAGGAGCCGATGAAGGACGGGACGAACACCGATATGCTTCGGGGAGCTGTAAGCAAGCTTTGATCCGGAGATTTCCGAATGGGGAAACCCACCACTCGTAATGGAGTGGTATCCATATCTGAATACATAGGATATTGAAGGCAGACCCGGGGAACTGAAACATCTAAGTACCCGGAGGAAGAGAAAGCAAATGCGATTCCCTGAGTAGCGGCGAGCGAAACGGGAACAGCCCAAACCAAGAGGCTTGCCTCTTGGGGTTGTAGGACACTCTATACGGAGTTACAAAGGAACGAGGTAGATGAAGAGGTCTGGAAAGGCCCGCCATAGGAGGTAACAGCCCTGTAGTCAAAACTTCGTTCTCTCCTGAGTGGATCCTGAGTACGGCGGAACACGTGAAATTCCGTCGGAATCCGGGAGGACCATCTCCCAAGGCTAAATACTCCCTAGTGACCGATAGTGAACCAGTACCGTGAGGGAAAGGTGAAAAGCACCCCGGAAGGGGAGTGAAAGAGATCCTGAAACCGTGTGCCTACAAGTAGTCAGAGCCCGTTAACGGGTGATGGCGTGCCTTTTGTAGAATGAACCGGCGAGTTACGATCCCGTGCAAGGTTAAGCAGAAGATGCGGAGCCGCAGCGAAAGCGAGTCTGAATAGGGCGAATTGAGTACGTGGTCGTAGACCCGAAACCAGGTGATCTACCCATGTCCAGGGTGAAGTTCAGGTAACACTGAATGGAGGCCCGAACCCACGCACGTTGAAAAGTGCGGGGATGAGGTGTGGGTAGGGGTGAAATGCCAATCGAACCTGGAGATAGCTGGTTCTCTCCGAAATAGCTTTAGGGCTAGCCTCAAGGTAAGAGTCTCGGAGGTAGAGCACTGATTGGACTAGGGGCCCCTACCGGGTTACCGAATTCAGTCAAACTCCGAATGCCGATGACTTATCCTTGGGAGTCAGACTGCGAGTGATAAGATCCGTAGTCGAAAGGGAAACAGCCCAGACCGCCAGCTAAGGTCCCAAAGTATACGTTAAGTGGAAAAGGATGTGGAGTTGCTTAGACAACCAGGATGTTGGCTTAGAAGCAGCCACCATTTAAAGAGTGCGTAATAGCTCACTGGTCGAGTGACTCTGCGCCGAAAATGTACCGGGGCTAAACGTATCACCGAAGCTGCGGACTGTTCTTCGAACAGTGGTAGGAGAGCGTTCTAAGGGCTGTGAAGCCAGACCGGAAGGACTGGTGGAGCGCTTAGAAGTGAGAATGCCGGTATGAGTAGCGAAAGACGGGTGAGAATCCCGTCCACCGAATGCCTAAGGTTTCCTGAGGAAGGCTCGTCCGCTCAGGGTTAGTCAGGACCTAAGCCGAGGCCGACAGGCGTAGGCGATGGACAACAGGTTGATATTCCTGTACCACCTCTTTATCGTTTGAGCAATGGAGGGACGCAGGAGGATAGGGTAAGCGCGGTATTGGATATCCGCGTCCAAGCAGTTAGGCTGGGAAATAGGCAAATCCGTTTCCCGTGAAGGCTGAGCTGTGATGGCGAGCGAATTATAGTAGCGAAGTTCCTGATTCCACACTGCCAAGAAAAGCCTCTAGCGAGGTGAGAGGTGCCCGTACCGCAAACCGACACAGGTAGGCGAGGAGAGAATCCTAAGGTGATCGAGAGAACTCTCGTTAAGGAACTCGGCAAAATGACCCCGTAACTTCGGGAGAAGGGGTGCTCTGTTAGGGTGCAAGCCCGAGAGAGCCGCAGTGAATAGGCCCAGGCGACTGTTTAGCAAAAACACAGGTCTCTGCGAAGCCGTAAGGCGAAGTATAGGGGCTGACGCCTGCCCGGTGCTGGAAGGTTAAGAGGAGCGCTTAGCGTAAGCGAAGGTGCGAATTGAAGCCCCAGTAAACGGCGGCCGTAACTATAACGGTCCTAAGGTAGCGAAATTCCTTGTCGGGTAAGTTCCGACCCGCACGAAAGGCGCAACGATCTGGGCACTGTCTCAACGAGAGACTCGGTGAAATTATAGTACCTGTGAAGATGCAGGTTACCCGCGACAGGACGGAAAGACCCCGTGGAGCTTTACTGCAGCCTGATATTGAATGTTGGTACAGCTTGTACAGGATAGGTAGGAGCCTTTGAAACCGGAGCGCCAGCTTCGGTGGAGGCATCGGTGGGATACTACCCTGGCTGTATTGACCTTCTAACCCGCCGCCCTTATCGGGCGGGGAGACAGTGTCAGGTGGGCAGTTTGACTGGGGCGGTCGCCTCCTAAAAGGTAACGGAGGCGCCCAAAGGTTCCCTCAGAATGGTTGGAAATCATTCGCAGAGTGTAAAGGCACAAGGGAGCTTGACTGCGAGACCTACAAGTCGAGCAGGGACGAAAGTCGGGCTTAGTGATCCGGTGGTTCCGCATGGAAGGGCCATCGCTCAACGGATAAAAGCTACCCCGGGGATAACAGGCTTATCTCCCCCAAGAGTCCACATCGACGGGGAGGTTTGGCACCTCGATGTCGGCTCATCGCATCCTGGGGCTGTAGTCGGTCCCAAGGGTTGGGCTGTTCGCCCATTAAAGCGGTACGCGAGCTGGGTTCAGAACGTCGTGAGACAGTTCGGTCCCTATCCGTCGTGGGCGTAGGAAATTTGAGAGGAGCTGTCCTTAGTACGAGAGGACCGGGATGGACGCACCGCTGGTGTACCAGTTGTTCTGCCAAGGGCATCGCTGGGTAGCTATGTGCGGACGGGATAAGTGCTGAAAGCATCTAAGCATGAAGCCCCCCTCAAGATGAGATTTCCCATTCCGCAAGGAAGTAAGATCCCTGAAAGATGATCAGGTTGATAGGTCTGAGGTGGAAGTGTGGCGACACATGGAGCTGACAGATACTAATCGATCGAGGACTTAACCAATTTGAATGTATGCTTACTGTTATCTAGTTTTGAGAGAACACTCTCAATGGTTTGGTGGCGATAGCGAAGAGGTCACACCCGTTCCCATGCCGAACACGGAAGTTAAGCTCTTCAGCGCCGATGGTAGTCGGGGGTTTCCCCCTGTGAGAGTAGGACGCCGCCAAGCTTTTTTATTTTATCTACCATGTTTTTGTTTATGAAGCTTATATTATTCCGCAGTAGCTCAGTGGTAGAGCTATCGGCTGTTAACCGATCGGTCGTAGGTTCGAATCCTACCTGCGGAGCCATTTATGGAGAGCTGTCCGAGTGGCCGAAGGAGCACGATTGGAAATCGTGTAGGCGCCAAAAGCGTCTCGAGGGTTCGAATCCCTCTCTCTCCGCCACTATTATTTTAAGCAAGGCCCGTTGGTCAAGGGGTTAAGACACCTCCCTTTCACGGAGGTAACAGGGGTTCGAATCCCCTACGGGTCATTATCTTCACCACCTCAGGGATATACAATCCTCATGAGGAATCCTCAAAAAGTCATAGCTCCTATACAAAAGAGTTACGCATGGCACATCCGGTGAAGTTACAGCAAGAGCCATTAGCT
>NZ_JBHJVK010000148.1:0-4636 GCF_042264695.1 Kitasatospora sp. NPDC056138
CAGTGGCGAGGCCTCGCCACCAGATACGACAAAACCGCCGTCGCCTACCAAGCCGCAGCCACCCTCGCCTCACTCCTCATGTGGGCCTGACCCTTATGCCGGGCAGGGCCCTGGCGTCGCTCGTGGCCGCCGAGGTGGTGTCCACGTCCGTGATCACATTGACGCTGTCGGGGTCGCACGTCTCGGTGAGATGGGCGGCGAACCCCTTCCAGCGGATGATGTGCCCGTGGCGAACATAGCGGACCGTGGTGTCGTAGGGAGAGACGATCGCCGCCGAGGAGGGCGGTAGCCCGCCGTCCTCGGGGGTGCGCCAGCGAAGACGGCCTGCCGTGTCGCGGTAGTAGTTCTGCGCGACGATCCGCCGCAGGGCCTCGGCCTGCGGGCCGGGCCGATAGCCCGACCCGTGCCGGTGAAGGTGCTCAGCAGCCGGCGGGCGTCGTCGCCGGCGGCGAGGATCCGGGTCTTGGGCCGGATGGGGTTCTTGCCCAACCGGACCGGACGGCCATAGCGGCGGCCCCAGCCCTCGTCGACCAGCAGATGCCCGGCCGTGCGGGCCACCTCCTCCAGCGCGGCACGCACCGACTCGGTGACCAGTTCCAGCCGGGTCAGGTCGCGCACCGCGGCCAGCACGTGGGTGGAGTCGGTGCGCTGCGTGGTGCGCTCGCGTACGAGTCCGGCCTCCTACAAGCGGGCGAGCGCCAGATCCAGCAGACGATCGGCGCGGTCGTCATGGGTGAGGCGCTCGCGGAAGTCGGCCAGCACGCCGTGGTGGAAGCCGGGATCGTTCAGCTCCATGGCCAGGGAGTATTTGAAGTCGATGCGGCAGCGGACCGCTTCCGCCGCCTGACGGTCAGACAGGCCGAGCATGAACTGCAGCACGCAGACGGTAGCCAGCTGGGCGGGCGAGAGACCGGGACGGCCGTCGCGCGAGTACCAGTCGGCGAAGTCCTCGTCGTGCCATAGCCCGTCCAACCGGTCCCGCACCCACATCGCCGTCGTTCCCTTCGGGTTGCTCGCCCGTGCGACCTGCACAGTCAGAGCGGGAACCTGCTCACCGGAACGGGGACGGACGGACAACGCGCACCTCGCCACTGGGTCGACCTGCACCACAGTCACGAACCTGCCCGCTAATCACGCTGCTCAAGTCGGGGATTTCCAAGATCCCCGATAGAGCCAAGCTCAGGACGCCGTGCGCAGGTGGCGACGCCGAACCTTCTTGACGGCGTCCTGGAGCTGGTCCCGGGTCATGGTCGAGCGCTGCGGAGTGTCGAACTCGGTTGCCCTCCTGTACAGCTCGGCCTTCGTGAGCGCGCCCAGGTCCTCCGCTGCCGTCTTCTTCGACGCGGTGGCGCGCTTCTTGCCCGCCTCGCCAGCCGCCGGCCAGCCCTTCCTCACGGTGGAGGTGCTCTTCTTCCCGCCGACCGCCTTCAGCTGCGCCCGGCTGGGACTGGGCGCGGTCTCGCGGGCACGGCCGCGGGTCGGCGGCGCGGCCTCGGCGCGGGGTTCTGCGCCGGATTCATCAACGCTGCGGGCGTGGGCGGTTTCAATGCTGCGGTTGAGGATCTCCATGAGGTCGACCACGTTGGTGGGGTTCTCCGCCGGGCCCTGGGAGACGCTGATCTCCTGGCCGGAAGCCTTGGCTTCGATGAGTTCGCGGACCTCGCCGGCGAAGTGCATCGTATGGGCGACCAGCATGCGGCTCTCGGCCCGTACTGCGGGCAGGTACTCCTTGCCGCGCATCGAGAACAGCGCCAGCCCGGCCCTGCCGGAGCGCTCCAGAGCCTTCTGCAGCAGGGCGTAGATCTTCGTTCTCTTGGGGGAGAAGTGTGGCGCGAGGCGAGGAGGGATGACTTTGTGCAGATCAGCACGGGTGTAGGTGACCCTAGCGTGCGCAACAGGTGCGGCGCTATCGCTGGATCGGGTGACGGCTAACGTTGGATCAGCACCCACCCGCTGCCGCGCAGCGGCGCCTTCACCTTCGCTGCGCACCGGTAAGAGAAGGAGGAGCAGGCGTACAGGACGTTGGCGCGGGCGGCGGCGGGGGTGCGAGGTGGTCAGGGGAGGTCGATCACGCGGATGTCGAGCGAGAGACCGCGCGGCCAGATCTCGATGCTGTGATGCTCGCCGATGCGCGCGTATCGGAGCTTGCCGGGAACGCCGGTGCCGTCCATCAGCGTGGTCAGGTCGGTCGTCTCATCCACCGTTTCACGGTAGAAACGGATGCCGGTCACGCAGTACGTGATCAGGACGAGGATGTAGAGGGCGTGTTCCATGTGGTGCTCCGGTCGTGCGTGAGATGACTGGCGGTCGCCTGGGGCGGCCGTAGGGCGTGGGTCAGGGACTGGGCAGGGGAGCCACTACCGCAGGGGCCGGCGGAAGGGTCGTGACCGTGCGCAGACCCGGGTCGCGCGCGCGGAAGCCGAAGGAGACGAGGGTGACGCTCTCTCCGACGCTGAGGGGCGTCCGGCCGTGCGGTGTGAGAGCACCGTCGAACACGACGCAGTCACCTGCTTCGAGGTCGTATTCGAGGTAGCCGTCGGCGGCGAGGAACACGGTGGCGCTGGCCCGGGGCAGGCCGGCAGGCCGCTCGTGCTTGAGGCACAGGATCAGGTTGGCCTCGCCGAAGCCGAACTCGTCCAGGTGGAAGTCGAGGTGCTGCCCTTCCTCGTAGGCGATGTACACGGCGGTGTGCGGCGGCTCGACCGCCAGACCGCTGAAGCGCGCCACGACGGCGGCGAGATCCACCTGCCCGACGAAGTGGCTCGCGGCGTCGAGGGTGGCGGCGTTCCACTTGCCGTTGTGAAGGTAGCCGTCAGCGGCGACGGCCTTCTCAGCCTCCTCCGCCATCGCGGTGAGCAGCGCGGAGGGGAACGACTGGTCACGCAGGTGGCGCAGGTGCACACGCTGGTGCGCGGTGAGCCCGGCCACGGCGTCCCGGAGCGCCGGGAAGTCCTGTGCCCACCGCGACGGTGTTCGGGTCGTGGTGCGGGACTGGAGCCAGGCCGTCCACCGGCGGCTCCACTGGCCGGGTGTGGCGGGGTCGGCGACCGGTGCGCCGGCCTGGTCGATCAGCAGCTCCACGCGGTCGAGAGCGGCCTGTGTGGACTTGACCAGCTCGGCGTCCCCCTTGGCGATCCGGAGCCGCAGCGCTTCTCGCAGGTGGGCCTGCGCGCCCGCGAGGTCGCCGCGCTCCATCAGGTGCTTGCCGGTGTGCTGGAGGGCGAAGTCCACCAGTTCCGGGTGCTGGTTGCGGGCGGTGCTCAGGGCGCTGCGGTAGAGCGCGTCCGCGCTCTGCGCGTCCCCGGCGTAGCGGTGTGCGTCGCCGAGGTTGAGGCCGGTGGCGACGACGGCCCTGCTGTTGCCGATCGTCGCGGCGAGGTCGAGCGACTGTCGGAGGAACGTCCGGGCCTCGTCGTGGTTGCCCAGGGACAGCTGGCCGATGCCGATCCAGCGGGTCAGGACCCGGGTACGGGCGGGGTCGCTCCCCTCGGGCAGGGTCCGCAGTTCCTCGCGGAGTCGGGCGACTGCGGCGGTCAGCTCGTTCCGGCCGGTGGGGACCATCCGCAGGTTGTCGTCGTGGGTGATGAGGTGATCCAGCACGTGACCTCCGTCGTTCGGGTGTGCTCAGCGTGGCACTACAGGTGGTCGGTCTGGTGGCGCAGGTCGGCCAGCAGCTCCCGCCCGTGCGGGGTGAAGTGCTCGGTGAGGAGTTCGAGTTCGCGCATGAGGTAGCGCACGGCCGGCAGTCCCTCGTCGTAGGCGCTCTGGAAGCTCGCGCGCTCGGCGTGCGTGAGGTCGTCGCGGCGCAGTTCGGTCTGGCGGAACCGGAGCAGCTGGTTGTAGACGCAGGTCGCGTGGAAGGCCCGGTCGATCTCCCAGAACTGGTTGCGGTCCTCGCCCTGGCCGGCCCGCCATCTGATCTCGATCTTGGGGGAGGTTTGGGAGGAGTACCCGTCGGCGAAGACCTGGTGCTGGAGGACGTGGAAGCTGATCGACTGGTGGGTGCCCTCGTGCAGGATGTTCTCCGCCAGGTAGAGGTTGGAGGGCTGCTCGCTGACGGTGTTCGGCGGGATGTGGCGCGACGCCTTGGCGGAGAACACGATGACGTACGGGAGCGCCGGGTCGCTGGAGCTGGTCAGTGAGGAGGTGCGGACGTTGGGCTTGAGGCCCACCCACAGCAGCCCCCGGACGAATTCTCGCACGCGGTCGAAACCCTCGGGGTGGACCAGCCACAGGCGGTCCAGGGCCCGGGTGAGGGCCGTACGGCGCTCGTCGTGTGCTCGGCGATCTGGTAGTCCGCCAAATTGATCTCGTTGGCGATCTCGCCGGGAAGCTCGGCGTCGAACCAGTCGAACGTCGCCCCGGCCACAGTCACGGGTTCGCTCCGCAGGGATCGGGCGTGCTCCGCGTAGGGGGTTCCGGACTTCACCAGGCGCTCCATCAGCGCGAACGGGAGCGCCAGCTCCGCGCCCTGCTCACGGAGCCGGATCAGGTCCGGGTCCTTGCGGTCGAGGTCGAAGAAGGAGCCGGTGGGGACGCGGTCAGCGATGGCGGACTACAAAGCGGAATCAGCTTAATCACGTAGTTAGCTGCAGTCAGCGGCTGCGGTGTAGCTCTCGGAGGAAGCCAAAACATA
>NZ_JBHJVK010000148.1:4645-5113 GCF_042264695.1 Kitasatospora sp. NPDC056138
AGATCACCCCTCGCCGACCCGCCTGTGCCGTCAACTAACCGGCATCAGTTGGGGGCTGAGGTCAGACCTCGGTGCCGACCGGGGCGAAGTCGCCGTCGGGGACCTTGTGGTCCAGGCAGCGGGTCAGGGTGTCGGCGCCCGTCTGCGGGGCGAAGTCGCCGTCGGGGACGCTGTGGTCCAGGCGGCGGGTGAGGTTGGTGACCTCGGGGTCACCGGGCTTGATGGTGGCGGTGCTCATGTGCCTCTCCAATCGGGTTGGCTTCCGCTCGCCCGGGGTGGGCGGGCAGTCGTGCGGGGGTGATGCGGGCCCGGCCCGGCAGATGACCCTTTCCGACGGGCCGGGGGCGTGTGGGCGCCCGAAGGCGCGGGGGGAGCTAGGGAGCGTATTTGATCGCGATCAAGGAGTGGTCCTGCTGAGGTCTTTGATCCAGATCATTGCGCCGCGTAGGTGGAGGCCGGCGAGGTAGC
>NZ_JBHJVK010000149.1:0-5057 GCF_042264695.1 Kitasatospora sp. NPDC056138
ATCGCCTCACCCGTGTACGAGCTGTCCCAACCCGCGAAATCCTCACCCAGAGGCGCAGTGGGCCGGCCGTACACCGAGTCGTACAACTCCCGCCAACCCTCGACCTGTTCGGCGGCAGCCTGCGCCTCGCCGTCCGCGGCGGTGCCGGGCACGACATACGCCACCAGCCGGGTGTCACCGGGCTGGTCCTCACGGGCGACGACGGCAGCGTGGGCGACGTCGTGGTGGGCGGCCAGGGCGGCCTCGACCTCACCGAGTTCGATGCGGAACCCGCGGATCTTCACCTGGTCGTCGGCGCGGCCGAGGTAGACGAGGAAACCTTCGGCGGTCCAGCGCACGACATCTCCGGTGCGGTACATCCGCTCGCCCGGCTCGCCGAACGGATCCGCCACGAACCGCTCGGCACTCAGACCAGGCCGGTTCAGGTAGCCACGGGCCAGCTGGACGCCGGCAAGGTACAGCTCGCCCGGTACGCCCGGCGGGACGGGCTGGAGCGCTGCGTCCAGCACGTACACGCGGGTGTTCCAGACGGGGCGTCCGATGGGCACGCTCGCACCGGTGTCGGACTCCCGGCACGCCCAGGCCGTGACGTCCACCGATGCCTCGGTGGGGCCGTAGAGGTTGTGCAGCGGAACGTCAAGTGCGTCGGCGAAGCGGTCGCGCAGGTCGGCCGACAACGCCTCCCCACTGCACAGGACCGCACGCAGTCCGGTGCAACCGGCCGCAGCGGGCTCCTGGAGGAACGCCTGGAGCATGGACGGGACGAAGTGGGCGATGGTGATCCGCTCACGCTGGATCAGCTCAGCCAGGTAGCCGGGGTCCTTGTGCCCGCCCGGGCGGGCGAGGACGAGCGTTCCGCCCTCCAGCAGCGGCCAGAAGAACTCCCAGACCGAGACGTCGAATCCGAACGGCGTCTTCTGCAGTACCCGGTCGTCCGCGCCGATCCCGTACTCGCTCTGCATCCAGGCCAGACGGTTGACGATGCCGCTGTGCGGAACCGCCACACCCTTGGGCCGGCCGGTCGAACCCGAGGTGTAGATCACGTACGCCGGGTTGGCCGACCGCAGCGGGTGGATCCGGTCCGCGTCCACCGGGTCGCTGTCGGGCAGGCCGGCCAACTCCTCGACCAGGGCGGGTGTGTCCAGGACGACGGCTGAGGCCGCGGTAAGCCCGGCGGTGGCGGTTGTCGCGAGTACCAGCGCAGGTGCGCCGTCCTCCAGTAGGTGGGCGATACGGTCCGCCGGGTACTCCGGGTCGACCGGCAGGTAGGCGGCGCCCGCCTTCGCGACGGCGAGCAGTGCGACCACCATCTCGACGGAGCGCTCCAGCACCAGTGCGACCAACCGCTCCGGTCCGGCTCCACGGCTGATCAGCAGGTGGGCAAGACGGTTGGCACGGACGTTCAGCTCCGCGTACGAGAGCTCGATGCCCTCGAACACCACGGCCGTCGTGTCCGGCGTACGGGTCGTCTGAGCCTGGAACAGCTCGGGCAGCGTGGCGGACGGGACCTCGACGGCGGTGTCGTTCCACTCGCTGAGGATGTGGCGGCGCTCGGCCCGGTCGAGGATCTCGACCCCGTCGACGGGCAGCCGCGGGTCGACGACCACGGCCCGCAGCAGGCGCACCCACCGCTCGGCCATGACCTCGATGGTCATCCGGTCGTACAGGTCCGTCGCGAACTCGATGAACCCGTTGATTCCCGCAGGTGCACCGTCCTCGCCGCGCTCCTCGCCGACGGTGATGAACAGATCGAACCGCGCGGTGCCGGTGGGAGTCGGCTCAGGGCTGACGTGCAGTCCGGGCAGCCGGAAGTCGGCCTGCTCGTTGTTCTGGAGAGCCAGCATGACCTGGAAGAGCGGGTGGTGCGCGGCGGAGCGGTGCGGGTTGAGCTTCTCCACCAGGTACTGGAACGGGACATCCTGGTGGGTGTAGCCGGCCAGAGTAGTCTGGCGGACCTGGGCGAGCAGGTCGGTGAAGGCCGGGTTGCCCGCCGTGTCGGTGCGCACCACAAGGGTGTTGACGAAGAAGCCGACCAGGTCGTCCAGGTTCTCGTCGGTACGCCCGGCAATGGGAGAACCGATCGGGATGTCGGTCCCGGCTCCGAGGCGGGTCATCAGGGCGGCGAGGGAGGCCTGCAGCACCATGAACACCGTCGTGTCGGTGGCACGGGCCAGCTCGGCGAGGTCCCGGTGCAGACCGCCGTCGAGGCTGAAGGTGATGGTGTCACCCGCATTGCCGGCGACGGCGGGGCGGGGCCGGTCGGTGGGAACGGTGACCTGCTCCGGCAGGTCGGCCAACTGTCCGGCCCAGTACTCATGCTGCCGGGTGAACGCGCTGTCCGGGTCGGTGTCGTCACCCAGCAGATCGCGCTGCCAGAGCATGTAGTCGGCGTACTGGACCGGCAGCTGCGGCCAGTCGGGCTCGGCGCCGGTCAGGCGCGCGGTGTAGGCGGCGATCAGGTCGCGGGCCAGCGGCGCCATCGACCAGCCGTCGGCCGCGATGTGGTGGACGATCAGCATCAGCACCGACTCGGTCGGGCTGACGGTGAACAGCCGGGCGCGCAGCGGCACCTGCGCGGACAGGTCGAACTCGTGCTGCGCGGCGCGGTGGAGCTGGTCGCGCAGCCGGTCCTCGTCCGTGGGCACGGTCTGCAGGGCGACCCGGGCCTGGTCGGGGGCGAGGATGTGCTGGCCGGGCTGTCCGTCGACCTCGCGGAAGACGGTGCGTAGTGCCTCATGGCGCGCGATGACGTCGTTGAGGGCGTCCTGCAGTGCCTGCCGGTCCAGATCACCGGTCAGCCGCAGCGCGTACGCCATGTTGTAGGTGGCGGAAGGGCCCTCGAGCTTGTGCAGGAACCACAGCCGCTCCTGGGCGTAGGACAGCGGCAGCACCTGCGGCCGGGCCGCAGGTACCAGGGCCGGGCGCAGCTCGCCCGCGTGGTCGGCCAGCCGGCGGGCGAGCCGGGTCACGGTCGGGGCCTCGAAGATCGCGCGCAGCGGGATCTCCACGCCGAGTGCCGTACGGATTCGGCTGATCAGGCGGGTGGCCAGCAGCGAGTGGCCGCCCAGGTCGAAGAAGCTGTCGTCGACCCCGACGCTCGGCAGACCGAGGATCTCGGCGAACGCCGCGCTCAGGATCTCTTCCCGCGGGGTGCGGGCAGCGCGCCCGGTACCGGCCGCGGTGTAGACCGGGCCGGGCAGGGCGTTGCGGTCGATCTTCCCGTTCCGCGTCAGCGGGATGCTGTCGATCACCATGATCGCAGCCGGGACCATGTAGTCCGGAAGCTGCTGCCGCAGACGGTCGCGGACCTCCTCGGTGGACACACCGTGCTCCGTCTCCGGAACCACGTAGGCCACCAGGCGGACGTCACCGGGCTGGTCCTCACGTGGGACCACCAGGGCCTGCGCGACCCCGGGAATCCTGGTGAGCACGGCCTGGACCTCGCCGGGCTCGATCCGGAACCCACGGATCTTCACCTGCTCATCCGTCCGGCCCAGGTACTCCAGCTCACCGTCCCGGTTCCACCGCACCAGGTCACCCGTCCGGTACATCCGGTCGCCCGCCTCGCCGAACGGGTCGGCGACGAAGCGCTCGGCGGTCAGCCCAGGTCGGTTGAGGTAGCCACGGGCCAGGCCCCGGCCCGCGATGTAGAGCTCGCCGGGGATGCCCGGCGGGACCTGGCGCAGGTTCTCATCCAGCACGTGGATGCGGGTGTTGTGGTTCGGAGCGCCGATAGGCGTGTGAGCCCGGGTGAGAACGTGGCTCAGGGTGGTGATGGTGGTCTCGGTGGGACCGTAGAGGTTGGCCATGTGGCGGCCCGGTGCCCACAGCGGAACCAGGTGGGGCGGGCACGCCTCGGCACCGACGATGAGGGTGGTGAGGTCGGTAAGTGTCCGGGCCGCCTCGGCGGGGAGGGTGGCCAGAACAGAGGGCGGGATGAAGGCGTGGGTGATGTGCCGGTCGGCCAGGGTACGGGCGAGGTCGTCACCGGCGAGGTGACCGGGCGTGGGCTGGACGAGGGTGCCGCCGTTGCCGATGGCCAGGAGGAGTTCCAGCATCGAGGCGTCGAAGCTGGGCGAGGCCAGCTGCACGACCCGGCTCTGCGGACCGGTATTGCACCGTTCGACCAGGGTGGTGATGAGCGAGGCCAGTCCGGTGTGGGTGACGGTGGTGCCCTTGGGCCGGCCGGTCGAACCGGAGGTGTAGATCGTGTAGGCGGTGTTCGCCGCCGTCAGCGGGGCGATCCGGTCCGCGTCGGTCGGATCGGTGGCGGGCTGCTCGTCCCACGGCTTCGCCTGGGACTCGATCGTGAGGATCTCGCCGCCGGTGGCGGGGAAGTCCTCGGCCAGCCGGCCGGTGGTGAGGAGCAGGGCGGGAGCGGCGTCGGCGAGCACGTAGGCGATGCGGTCGGCCGGGTAGTCCGGGTCGATCGGCAGATAACCGGCACCCGCCTTCGCGATGCCCAGGATCACGGCGAGCTGCTCGATACGGCGGGGCAGTGCCACGCCGACGAGCTGCTCGGTGCCGATGCCCCGGCTGATCAGCCAGTGCGCGATCCGGTTGGCACGGGCGTTCAGCTCGGCGTAGCTCCAGGTCGCGTCCCCGGCCTCCAAGGCGACGGCATCAGGAGCGGCCTGCACCTGCGCCTCGAACAGCTCCGGCAGGGTGGCGTCGGCGATCTCGGGGCGGGGGGTGGCCGACCAGTCGCGGAGCTGGCTGTGCTCGCCGGGGGTGAGGATGTCCAGCGAGCCGATGGGCCGGGACGGGTCGGCGGCGACCGCCTTGAGCAGCCGGGTCCAACGCGCGGTCAGCGCCTCGATCGTCGACCGGTCGTACAGGTCGGTCGCGAACTCGACGAACCCGCTGATCCCCGCAGGTGCGCCGTTCCGGCCATGCTCCTCGCCGACGGTGATGGCCAGGTCGAACATCGAGGTTCCGGTGGGCCAGATCTCGCTGTCCACCTGCAGTCCGGGCAGGTCGAAGGACGGCTGCTGGGTGTTCTGGAGTCCCAGGGAGATCTGGAACAGCGGGTGATGGCTGGAGGAGCGGTGCGGGTT
>NZ_JBHJVK010000150.1:0-4876 GCF_042264695.1 Kitasatospora sp. NPDC056138
CGCGCCCATATCTGCTGCATCGGGAATCCCCTCCGTCGTCACGAGGGCCGGAACCTACCACCGGCCACTGACGATTGCCCGGGCAACCGTCTCCTCCGCGTCGGCCACGTGCGGAAAGCCCTGTTCGACCGCCGGGCGAACTGATCGGTGCGACAACGGCTTCTGAGCGGCTCAGTGCACTGTGGCGGGCTCGGCAGCCAGTGCGTTGCGGGAGCGGATGCGCAGGGCGACGGTGCGGGTGAGCACCGCGGCTACGGCCATCAGCACCAGGCCATTGGTGACGATTGCGTCGACCTGGGTGGGCAGTGCGCCGTGCTGGACGAACCAGCGGCCCAGGCTGTAGGTGAACCAGTAGGAGGCGCCGTAGGAGAACAGCGTCCGTGCCGCGGAGACGGTGATCCAGATGGCGGCGTAGTCCCAGCCGCCGGTGGTGGACAGGGCGCCGTCGGACGCCCGACGCGTGATCTTCAGGCGGCTGGCGGCGGCCAGGCCGAGCAGGACGCCCGCTGCCGCGCCGAGGACCTCGACGGTCAGACCGATGCCGCTGGCGAACAGGGTGTGCACGAAGAGCGGCACGATGGCGGCGGCGGTGATCAGCGGCCGGGTCAACCGCTTGCGGGTGACCTGCTTCAGGCCGAGGTCGGCCAGGAGTGTGGTGGTCAGGACGGCTGCGTTCACCAGCAGCGCCTGTTCGAAAGCGGTCACGGAGACTCCTTGTGAGATGGGGGAAGGGTGGGTTCGGGATCTACCGGCGATCCGGTGAACGCGGACCAGTGTGTGTCCGCCGGACCGTGCGGGGCCTCGGCCGACGGACCTAGCAGGGTTGAGCCGGCGACTTCCACCGTTGCCCACCCCCGGGTGGAGACGAGCGCGAACCGGTTCGCCTAGCGTGATCGCATGCCGCCCGACCCCAGCCCTGATCCGGCCGCGCACGACCAGCGGGCCACGACCGGTGACGCATCCCCGCGCCCGTCCAAGGCGCGCGCCGAGCTGTGGACGATGGTCCTGCTCCGGCCACTCGCGCTGGCCGCCGTCCTAGCCGTGCTCGTCTCGAAGCGGCAGTTCCAGTGGAGTGCGCCCCACCTCGCCGCGTTCGTGCTGCTCGCCGTGGGATGGCTGGCGTGGTCCGTGGTGGCAGCCAGGGCGGCGTTCGCCCTCGACCTGGTGCCGCAGCGCACCGCGGCCACGCTGCTGACCGTGGTCGCGGTATCCGGCAGCCTGCTGCTGACCGCGGCGCCAGGCGCCGGCCCGGTCGCCCTGCTGGTCGTACTGGCGGTGATCGCGGCAGGCGCCGATCTGCCCATGCTGATCAGCACAGGCGTGCTGTCCTGCGGCGTGCTCGCTCTGGCTGCGGGCACGGCCCTTGGCCCGCATGGGGCCCACACCGAAGCACTGACGGTGCAGAGCGCGGTCCTGCTGGCCGCCTATCTGACCGGGGTGACCCGCCGCAGCATCCGCATCCAGCACCTGCAAGCCCGCCGCCTGCTCGCGGAAACCCAGGAAGCGCAGGAGGAGCGCCAGCGCGCGGCGGCACTGGCAGAGCGCGCCCGACTCGCCCGGGAGATCCACGACGTGCTGGCCCACTCCCTCGGCGCACTCGTCATCCAGCTCGAGGTCATCGAGACCCTGCTCGCCACCGATCCGGCGGACGTGGCCCAGGCGACGGAACGCGCCGAAAGAGCCCGTCGGATCGCGAAGGACGGACTCACCGAGACCCGCCGGGCCATCGCCGCGCTACGCGCCGACACCCCGCCCCTGCCCGAGGCCCTCGCCTCCCTGGCCGCCGGCCAGCACACAGCCGCAGGCCGCGCAGCGGACTTCCGGCTGCGCGGCAATCCGCGCCCCCTGGGGGCGGAGGCCAGTCTGGCGCTCCTGCGCGTAGCCCAGGAGGCTCTGGTGAACGCGGCCAAGCACGCCCCCGGCCGGCCGGTGCGCATGACTCTGGAGTACGCCGAGCACCGGGTCCGACTGACCATCGTCTCCTACGGCCTTTCCGGGGCGCCAGGCGCGCCCCCGGAGGCGCCGGACGCGGCCGAGCCCCCTACCGTGGAAGGCGTCTCCGGCGGCTACGGGCTGGCCGGGATGCGCGAGCGGCTGCTCCTGGTCGGCGGGGAGCTGACCGCTGGCCCCTGCCCGGAGGGCTGGCGAGTGGCTGCGGAGGTGGCGGCATGACGGTACGGGTGGTGGTCGCGGACGACCAGGCGGTCGTCCGCGAAGGTCTGATGATCCTCCTCGACACGGTGCCGGGGATCGACGTGGTCGGTGGCGCCGCCAACGGTGCGGAGGCCATCGCCCGCACGGTCGAACTGCGCCCGGACGCCGTCCTCATGGACCTGGTGATGCCTGTCCTCGACGGTGTGGAGGCCACCCGCCGGATCACCGAGGAACTGCCCGGTGTAGCCGTGGTGGTGCTGACCACACTGGCCGACGAGGACAAGATCATCGATGCGCTGCAAGCGGGCGCCCTGGGCTACCTCACCAAAGACGCCGGCAAGGACCAGATCGCCCGCGCCATCCAGACGGCGGTCTCCCGGCAGGTCACCCTCGACCCCGAGGTCCAGCGCCGACTGCTCGCCGCAGCCGTGCGCGGCCACCAGGCACGAGAGCGCCACGACCAGCACGACGAACCACAGCAGACACCGCCCTCGGCCCTCCAGCTCACGCCCCGCGAGGAGGACGTGCTGCGGCTGCTCGCCACCGGACTGCCGAACGCCGCCATAGGCCGCCGCCTGCTCATCGGCCCAGCCACGGTCAAAACCCATGTCAACCACCTGTTCGCCAAACTCGGCGTCACCATCCGCGCCGAGGCGGTCGCCTGGGCACACAGTCACGGGTACGCCACAGGCAGCGCCGATTGATCACCGCCCGCGACCCACGGCGCGGCTCCTGGTGGCGCCGCTCCTGACCCCGCCTCACTCCGGCGCAGGTCGCTGACCCACGCCGGGGAGTTTCGGCACCCCTGCTGGCCTGCACCGGGGAGTTTCACCCTGGGCCGGTGGTGAGTTTGCCCGCCCCGACCCGGCCGCCGCCGGTGAGTTTCGGGTGTCCTCGCAGGTCAGTGGCCGGTGAGAACGGCTGCCGCTGGTCCGTCCGGGTGGCGGCCAGGTTCGGTGGGGCGGCGGGGCGGGCAGAGCCTGCGGCATGACGACACCGTCCACCAGGCGCCCCCGTCGGCGACGCCGTCCGGCCGCGCCCGCCATCTCCGCACCCGCTGCCCCGGTCCGGCCGGACGAAGGGTGCTGCCGGACCTGGTCGAGCGAGCACATCACCCCGGGCGGGGTCGTCGTCCGAACGACCTGGCACGAGCCCGCCTGCCCGGCCCGGGCTCGACGGTGACCACCAGCGGTGCGAGTGCGGGCACCGGTCCGGTCCGGACGTCGAGGTTCTCAGCCGAGAAGCGCGAGGTGGTCGGCGCCGCCGCCGCGCCACTCGATCATGACGAGGGTGGTGTCGTCGCTGGTGCGCTCGCCTCGTTCCCTCTTCAGCGTGTGGGAGAACCGGCGCAGATCCGCCCGCACTCCCTGGGACGGTTCTTCCCCCAGGCGGTTGACGCAGTGGATGGGGCGTTCCTCGCCGAACGGCTCGCCGCCGGTGACGTGTTCCTCGATGATGCCGTCGGTGCAGCGCAGCACCCGGCCGCCCGGCTGGAGCAGGAGCTCCCGGATCCGGGGCTCCTCGCCGCCGGACCCGGCTCCCGGCGCCGGGTCCGGAAGAACTGGTCGGTGTAGGCGTTCTTGGTGACCAGCACGTCGGCGACCGGGCAGGCGAGCCTGCGCGGCAGGCGCCGGTCGTCGTCGCCGACGGTGTCCAGGGTCAGGGCCATGACCCCCACCTGGTCACTGCCGTCCAGCATCGGCAGATACATCCGCAGGCCGCCGTGGGCCTGCGGGACCTCGACGACCTCGGCGCTCAGGAAGGCCCGGCCGGCGGGGGAGCCGGTCATCGGTTCGGGCCGGCCGACGTGCAGCTTGCTGCCCGCGAGCGGCACCAGCACTTCCTGCGCGTAGTCCTGGAGCAGGATGGAGACGTCATGGCCGCCGGTCCTGGCCACTTCCTCGGCGACCAGTGGGGCGATCAGCTGCGGCGGCATCAGCCGCGCCCGGTCCAGCAGGAGGCCGAGCAGCCGCTCACCTACCGGGAGTCCGGCGAGAAAATGAAAACCGCTGACGTCGAAGACGGCATTTTCTGGTACATGATTGCCCCCCTCGATAAACGCGTCCATCCTCCGAGCCCAGTCCCTGTAGGGCCCAATCAGCGGAAATCCGGACAGTCGAATTCCTGAACTGATGGTCTGCGCATGATTGCCAGTCATTGCTCGCCAGCGCGATGTCAGCCGTCACCCCGTAGTTCATTCTTGACCTATGGTGTGCCGGACGGTGGTGTAGGCCGCATGACAAATACCATAATGTGTGTGACCTGAAAGACAGTTGAGGTTCTGCGACTGGCGGCGCCGGCGAACGATCCACCGTGGGGCACGAAGATCGGGAAGCGGGCCGACTTCGGCAGGAGCACGATCTCGCAGATCCTCGCCAGGCTCACCGCGCTGAACCTCGCGAGGAGGAAGGCCCGCATCCGGGACGCCCGCCGCGGATCTTCTCGAAGCCAACCGAAGAAGGCCGCTGCCAGGCGGAGGCGGCACTGGCCGGGCGGAATGTGCGCAGCCAGCCCGATGCCCGTCACAACAGCTCGCCGAGCCGTGCGACTTCGCGACCTTCCGGTCTACCCCGCCGACCGTCATCTTGACGATCTTCGCACCCGCGGGCGGAACATGCTTGCCGCCCGCGCAGCAGGCACGGACTGATCGGCCGGCGAACGGGATGACGGCCTGAAGAGGGGGAGGGGAGGGGAGGGGAGGGGAGGGGAGGGGAGGCTGTCT
>NZ_JBHJVK010000151.1:0-4560 GCF_042264695.1 Kitasatospora sp. NPDC056138
ATGCCGCTCGCCCTGCGGCTGACCGGTGACCTGGACCGGCAGGCACTGGGGGAGGCCATCAACGACGTGATCTCCCGGCACGAGGCGCTGCGCACCGTGTTCCGGCAGGTCCACGGGCAGCCCCAGCAACACATCCTCGCCTTGGACCAGGCCCGTATCGGCCTGCGGATCGTCCCCACGGACGAGGGCGGACTCGCCGATCACCTGCGTCAGGCCGCCCGGTACGAGTTCGACCTGGCCGGCCAGGTGCCACTGCACGCCGAGCTGTTCACCGTCAGCCCGACGGAGTCTGTGCTGCTGCTGGTACTGCACCACATCGCCGGTGACGGCTCGTCGCTGGCACCGCTGGCCCGTGACCTGGTCGCCGCCTACTCCGCCCGCCTGACCGGCGCCGAGCCCGACTGGCCGCAGCTGCCGGTGCAGTACGCCGACTACACGCTGTGGCAGCGCGACCTGCTGGGCGACGACACCGATCCGGACAGCCCGTTCGTCCGCCAGCAGCGGTACTGGGCCGAGCAGTTGGCCGGTCTGCCGGAACAGGTCACCGTTCCCGCGGACCGTCCCCGCCCGGCCGTGGCCAGCTACGCCGGTGACGTCAGCACCTTCGGTATCGACGCCGACCTGCACCAGGCGCTGTCCGAGCTGGCCCGCTCCACCGGCACCACCATGTTCATGGTGCTGCAGGCGTCCTTCGCCGCTCTGATGACCCGCCTCGGCGCCGGGACCGACATCCCGCTCGGTGCGCCGATCGCCGGGCGCACCGACGAGAACCTCGACCAGCTGATCGGGTTCTTCGTCAACACCCTGGTGCTGCGGACCGACACGGCGGGCAACCCGGCCTTCACCGACCTGCTCGCGCAGGTCCGCCGGACCAGCCTGGAGGCCTACGCCCACCAGGACATCCCGTTCGAGCACCTGGTGGAGAAGCTCAACCCGCACCGCAGCACCACGCACCATCCCCTGTTCCAGGTCATGCTCGCCCTCCTCAACACCGAGCAGCCGAACTTCGAACTGCCCAACCTGCAGGTCGCGGCAGACGGTGTCGCCATGGGCACGTCCAGGTTCGACATGTTCATCAACATGGGCGAGCACCGAGACGACAACGGCACCCCGGCCGGCATGTCCGGCACGGTCGAGTTCGCCACCGACCTGTACGACCGGACCACGGTCGAAGCACTGACCACACGCTGGATCCGGCTGCTCAAGGCGATCGCGGCCGACCCGTCCCGGCCCATCGGATTCCTGGACGTCCTCACCCCCGGTGAGGCCGCCCAGCTCCAGGACTGGGCGAGTGCCCCGAGCGCGGGGATCGGTGCGGCCACTCTGCCGGAGCTGTTCCAGGCCCGAGTGCAGGCCACTCCTGATGCCACCGCGCTGGAGGCCGGGGACGCGACCTGGACGTACGCCGAGCTGAACGCCCGTGCCAACCGGATCGCGCACTGGCTGGTCAGCCGGGGCATCGGTACCGAGCAGCTCGTCGGCGTGGCACTGCCCCGCCGTATCGAGCAGCTCGCCGTGATCCTGGGCATCGCGAAGGCGGGTGCCGGTTATCTGCCGATCGACCCGGACTACCCGGCCGACCGCATTGCGTACATGCTCGCCGACGCTGCTCCCGCCCTGCTCCTGACCACCGGGGAGCTGGCGCAGGAGCTGCCGGGCGGGCTGGACGTCGACGAGCTGGCCGAGGTCTGGGACGGGCAGCCCGTCACCGACCCGACGGATGCGGACCGGATCGCCCCGCTGACGGCGGCGAACACCGCGTACACCATCTACACCTCCGGTTCCACCGGCCGGCCCAAGGGCACCGCCGTTCCTCACACCGGACTGGCCGGCGTCACCGCCAGCCTGATCGAGTGCTGTGCGACCGGTCCCGACAGCCGCGTCCTGCAGCTGGCCTCCCCCAGCTTCGATGTCTCGATCATCGAGATCCTCATGGCCATCAGCCGTGGTGGCACCCTCGTCGTGCCCCAGCCCGGCCGCCTCGCAGGGGAAGAGCTCGCGCGCATCCTGGCCGACCGGCGCGTCACCCACGCGTTCATCCCGCCATCGGCGCTGGCGAGTATGCCCGAGGGCACCGCGGCCTCGCTGCGCGACCTGCACACGGTGCTGGTGGCGGGCGAGGCGTGCCCGCCTGAGGTGGTGGAGCACTGGTCGCAGGGCCGCCAGATGATCAACCTGTACGGGACGACGGAGACGTTCGTCAGCTCCATCAGTTCACCGCTGTCGGGCAGGCACGTCACGATCGGGCGGCCGATCGTCCACACGCAGCTCTATGTGCTGGACGAGTACCTCCAGTTGGTACCCCCGGGTATCGCCGGCGAGCTCTACAACGCGGGTACTGTCATGGCTCGCGGATACCTGGACCGGCCGGGGTTGTCGGCGGAGCGGTTCGTGGCGGATCCGTTCGGTGGGGCCGGGGGCCGGATGTACCGCACGGGTGACCTGGTGCGGTGGAACCGGGACGGTGAGCTGGAGTACCTGGGCCGGACGGATGAGCAGGTGAAGATCCGTGGGTTCCGGATCGAGCCCGGCGAGGTCCAGGCCGTGCTCACCAGGATTCCCGGGGTCGCGCAGGCCCTGGTGGTCCCACGTGAGGACCAGCCCGGTGACGTCCGCCTGGTGGCCTACGTGGTTCCGGAGACGGAGCACGGTGTGTCCACCGAGGAGGTCCGCGACCGTCTGCGGCAGCAGCTTCCGGACTACATGGTCCCCGCGGCCGTCGTGGCGCTGGACCGGATGCCGGTGACCCCGAACGGGAAGATCGACCGCAGGGCCCTGCCCGCCCCGGTCTACACCGCGGCCGGTACCGGGCGCGCTGCCCGCACCCCGCAGGAGCAGATCCTCGGCGCGGCGTTCGCCGAGATCCTCGGTCTGCCGAGCGTCGGGGTCGACGACAGCTTCTTCGACCTGGGCGGCCACTCGCTGCTGGCCACCCGCCTGATCAGCCGAATCCGTACGGCACTCGGCGTGGAGATCCCGCTGCGCGCGATCTTCGAGGCCCCGACCGTGACCCGGCTCGCCCGCCGGCTGGCCGACCACGCGGGCGAACTGCGCCCGGCCCTGGTACCTGCGGCCCGGCCGCAGGTGCTGCCGCTGTCCTACGCCCAGGAGCGGCTGTGGTTCCTGCACAAGCTCGAGGGCCCTTCCGCCACCTACAACATGGCCTTCGCGCTGCGGCTGACCGGTGATCTGGACCGGCATGCACTGCAGGACGCCCTCAACGACGTCATCGCGCGCCATGAGGCACTGCGCACCGTCTTCCGGGAGGCCAACGGACAGCCCGGCCAGCACATCCTCGCCCCCGACCAGGCCCGGGTCGCCCTGCACGTCCAGCAGATCGACGAGGCCGACGTCACTCAGACGCTGAACCGGGCCGCTCGCCACGAGTTCGACCTGTCCGCGCAGGTGCCGCTGCACGCCCGGCTGTTCACCGTCAGCCCGACGGAGTCGGTGCTGATGCTGATCGTCCACCACATCGCGGCCGACGGCTGGTCGATGGCGCCGCTGGCCCGTGACCTGATCGCCGCCTACACCGCGCGCCTGACCGGCGCCGAGCCCGACTGGCCGCAGCTGCCGGTCCAGTACGCCGACTACACCCTTTGGCAACGCCACCTTCTCGGCAAGGAGACCGACGTGACCAGCGCGTTCACCCGTCAGTACGAATACTGGGCCGAGCAGCTCGCTGGTCTGCCGGAGCAGGTCACCATCCCCACCGACCGGCCCCGCCCCGCCGTCGCCAGCTATGCCGGCGACGTCATCCGGCTGAGCCTTGACGCGGACCTGCACCGGGACCTCGCCGAGCTGGCTCGTACCACCGACACGACCGTGTTCATGGTGCTGCAGGCCTCCATGGCCGCTCTGATGACCCGCCTCGGCGCCGGGACCGACATCCCGATCGGCAGCGGTATCGCCGGGCGTACCGACGAGAACCTCGACGACCTCATCGGGCTGTTCGTCAACTCGCTCGTGCTGCGCGCCAACACGGCTCGCAACCCCGTCTTCACCGATCTGCTCGCGCAGGTCCGCCGGACCAGCCTGGCCGCTCACGCCCACCAGGACATCCCGTTCCAGTACCTGGTGGAGAAGCTCAACCCGCAGCGCTCCGCCTCGCACCACCCGCTCTTCCAGGTGGCCTTCGTGCTGCAGAACACCGAAGAGGCGGACTTCAAGCTGCCGGACCTCCAGATCCGCCCGGAGGAGACGCACACCAGCACCTCACGCCTCGATGTGCTCATCAGCCTGGGTGAGGAGCACGACCACGAGCGCGCTCCGTTGGGAATCAGCGGGTTCCTCGAGTTCTCGACCGACCTCTACGACCGGGCCACGATCCGGACGCTGATCGAACGGTGGACGCAGCTGCTGCGGGCCGTGGTCGCAAACCCGTCCCAGCGGATCGGTGCCCTGAACATCCTCACCCTGCGCGAACGCCTCGACCGGGTGGTCCAGTCGGAGCGAGCCGACCAGCCGACGCTGCCTGAGCTGTTCGAGGCGCAGGTGCAGGCTGCGCCGTCTGCTCTGGCTGTGGACGGGGGTGAGGTGTTGTGGACGTATGCGGAGTTG
>NZ_JBHJVK010000152.1:0-4244 GCF_042264695.1 Kitasatospora sp. NPDC056138
GACCTCCACAACGCCTTCGTCTCACTCGCCTGCGCGGTCATCTGCTGGCGACGCCTCAACACCCAAGGTCAGTGATCGTGTTACGAGTTCTAAGGACATACCTTGAGGTAAGCTCATCACATGGTGGGAGGTTCGCAGCTCATGCAGGCCGAGCCGGGGGAAGGGTATGAGGTGTTTCACACCGACTGCCCCGCGCGCGATGTGGTCGACCATGTGACCAGCAGGTGGGGCATCTGGGTGTTGATCTCCTTGCGGAGCAACGACCTTCGGTTCTACGAGCTGCGCGAGAGCATCCAGGGCATCAGCGAGAAGATGCTCGCCCAGACCCTGCGCACGCTGGTCGAGGACGGCCTGATCTGGCGGAGGGTCGAGCCGGCGACGCCGCCCCAGGTCACCTACGGGCTGACCGAGTTCGGTCGGGACGTCGGCGAGCCGCTGGCGGAGCTGTTCGACCGGATCACACGGCGGCTTTCACCGCGCAGCGCGCGATAGCGTGCTGGTAGTCGGCCGCGAAAGCGCATCCGGCGTGACCGGGCACCCCGCAATCCGAAGGCCTGGTCCGGCTGGTCCGCCAGGAGGAGGGCTTGAGCCACGCTCAACTCGCGTCGGGGCAGCCGGTGCTGTGCACCGATGGGCCGGTGACGTCCGGGCTGAGCGACCGGCGGCTGTGCGAGGAGGCAACCGGCTGGCCCCGCCGCGCCACGCACTCGCCGTTTGACACGCCGGCTCATGGGATGCCTGCCAAGTTCGGCGTGTTGAGATTTCCGGGTGCCATGGAATTCCACTCCCGAGAAGGCAGCGGCGACCCGGCAGGCTCGATCGCATGTCTGAGCAGCTTCCCGGTGCAAGCGCCGGACGATCCCATGCACGAGTACGCGACGCTATCTTGAGGTGGTCCAGGCGGGATCCCTGCAGAACACTCTGCAAGTAGCCGTCGGTCGTACGGGGCTGACGGCCCGGAAGATCAGGTGCGTCCGCCCCGCGCTCGCGGGGGTTGCTCTCGACGCCGTCCTCTTCGGCATGAGCACCGAATGGTCCTTTGGCCCCGTCGAAGGCCGCGTCAACGACCTCAAGGCCCTCAAACGCGGCATGTTCGGCCGAGCCCCCGCCTCCCCCTCCTAGGCAAGCTGCTCCTGCCGACCGCCGTGAGTCACCAGCCACAGGCCGTGACGGCCCCTCAGCGGAGCTGATCCGCTTCACGGGCCTCAGGCAGGCCTGCACAGTTCCGGCGCGTCCGTACACGCACCTCCCCCGAAGCATATATAGATGGGACAAATGCTGACCAAGCGGTGTAGACGCCGCCCGTCAGCCCCAACCGAGGCACGGGAAGCAGGGGTCATGGCCCGCAGTTTTCGAGTGTTCCATCCGAATCAGTCGCCTGGCGCTCAAGCCAAGAACTTCAACATCAACGGCTTCGACATCTCCAACGGCCACGCCGTGCTGGCCACCGCGGCGATCTTTCCGGGAGGTCCGGGCTCCTTCGGCCCTGACCTCAACCTCCGGCTCCAGGTCCACGGCCCCATCGTGTGGATCTCCAACATCGTCCCGCACGGCGGACCGACCGAGGCCACGGGCATCGAGTACGTGGTGCACGTCGACAACGCGAGCGCTCCGGTCAACGTTGCCGTCACGCTGACCGTGTTCGACAGATGCGAGGGCTTCGGCATCGTCTGACCCGCACAGGCTCCCCGTCGGCCACAAGGACAAGCCCGACCCTGACGAACGGCATCCAGAGCAACGATCCCGCCACCCCTACGTTGATGACACTCTGCATCGAGGCGAAGGACGACGCCCCGGATGACGGAGCGCCACCAACGCACGGCAGCACGGTCCAGTTCACAAAATCCGTGCCTGAACCGTCGAATGAGAGCCGCTCGGGCGGTGGGTTCCGGAGCCGCTGTGTGATCCCCGCGCCGGGTGCGGGACTCTGTGCCTTCGTGATCGTCAACGAGTTTCAGAGCCATCCCCATCGCGTGACCTTCGCCCGCGTCGGCATGGCAGCTGCTGAGCGGCCGTTCCTCGGCAGCCTGGCAGTCCCGGGTCCTCTCGGGCCGGCCCCCGACAGGCCCGGCCGACAAGGGCCCGGTTCAGTCTCCGATGCGCCTGGAAACCGGGGTGCCCCGGCCGTGCACCGCTGCGAGACTGGCCACCGTGACGCGACCTGAACTCTCCGAACTCGACCACCCTGCGAGAGATGGAGCGGCTCGCCGACGCGGTCGCGAACGCCGCCTCGGCCGAGGGCCGGCTTTCCTGTCTGCCCGAACCAGAGGATGCGACCCCGCTGCAGCAGGCGGTGAACGCACTGGCCCGGCGGCGGAACGGCCGCAGGCGAAACGACCCTGCGCCACACCCGGCCCGTCGCCTTCGCCCTCGCCGCCGCACGCCAGCCGCTCCGCTTCCAGGACCTAGCCGACAAGGTCCACGACGAGTTCCCCACCGCAACCGCCGAACAGGTCACCGGCATCCTGTCCGAGCTCGTCACCCAGCGGGCGCTCATCACGAACCTGCACGCCCCGGCGACCGACCCCGATCCCCTCAGGCGTCTCCTGACCGCCTTGGAGAAGGCCGGAGCCGAGCAAGTCGCCGATGCGGCCGGGGTCCTGGCGGATATGCGTACCGCTGACAGCAGCCTTCCGGCTCCGGCTGTCGACCTGCGGCTGGACTCCGACCTCGTCCTCCCGCACGCGGTGGCCGACGAGGCCGCCCGAGCCGCCCAGCTGCTGGCCAGACTCAGCGCCGCTCCCAACGGCACAGCAGCATGGCGGGCCTACCATCAGAAGTTCTACGAGCGCTACGGCCGCGGCGCGCTGGTGCCACTACTCGACACGGTGGCGGACAGCGGGATCGGCCGGCCCGACGGCTACCCCGGCGCCCGGCCTTCCGAAGTGCCACGCTTCGACGAACGCGACGAGCTGCTCGCCGCCCTCGCGCAGCGGGCCGCGCTCGACGGCGAGCGCGAGGTCGTCCTCGACGAGGTGCTGCTGTCCAGGCTCGATCTGGGCCCAGCTGAGCTTCGGCTGCCCCCGCATCTGGAGATCCTGGCGCGCCTCCACGCCGGCTCCCAGCAGGCCCTCGACCGGGGCGACTTCCGGCTGGAGGCGGTGCCGGCGTCCCGGGCGGCCGGTGTCTCGGTCGGGCGCTTCCTCCACCTTCCCGAGCCTGGGCACCGGGCGGCGTTCGCCGACGTGCTGACGAACCTTCCGACGATGGACGAGCACGCCGTGACCGCGCAGCTCTCGTTCCCGCCTCTGGACGCGGCGACCGGGCACGTCGCCCGCAGCATGGCGACCGGCCAGCTGGTGATCAGCCTCGCCGAGCACCGTTCCGCCGCCGACGGTGTCTTAATCGAGTGCGAGAGTCCCGGTCCGGGTGATACAAGGTCTGCGTGACTGAGCATCTCTACTTCCCCACCCTGCTGCGGATGATCGACGAGCGGTCCGCCGCGTTCCGCGCCGCCGTCGCCGCAGCCCCCAGCCTCGACGCCGACGTCCCGTCCTGCCCGGGCTGGACGCTGTACGACCTGGCGAACCACCTCAGTGAGGGGGACCGCTTCTGGGCCTACATCGTGCTGAACACCGCGCCGGGCGACGAGCGGCCGAGCAAGGACGGGCTGGCGGCGCCCAGGGAGCGCGAGGCCCTCATAACCTGGCTGGCCGACTCGACGGAGCAGCTGCTTACTGCTCTGCGCGAGGCCGGCCCGGACCGGGGCTGCTGGGCCTGGTGGGAGCCGCTGGCCTCGCCGCACACGGTGGCCGCCGTGGCCCGCCGCCGCGTCCCGGAGTCACTGATCCACACCTACGACGCCCAGCTGGCCTCCGGTGCCCCGCAGGAGCTGCCGACGACCGAGGCGGTCGACGCCATCGAGGAGTTCCTCGCCACCGTCTGCACCGTCACGGTCCCGTGGCCGGGCGAGCCCGCCACCATGGACTACCACGCAGCCGAGGCTGGCTCCTGGCGCCAGACGGTGGACGCCGCCGGTTCCCGCTTCACCCGCCTCACCGCGGCGGAGGCCGCCGAGAGCAAGCCCACCGCCGCCATCTACGGCACGGCGAGCGAGATGGCCCTGCTCATGTACATGCGCATCCCGGCCGGCTCGCTGCGGATGGAGGGCGACGCCGACCTGCTCCAGCAGCTGCAGGACTGGGACTAAGCTTGGCGTTTATGGTCGCTGGTCACTCGACCGGCTGAGGTCTCCGGGATCCGGGCGCACGTGACGCGGCCGTTCTTCACGCTTCGAGATGTCG
>NZ_JBHJVK010000153.1:0-3626 GCF_042264695.1 Kitasatospora sp. NPDC056138
GACTGCCGCGGCCTGCTGAGCGACCTCGCCGCCTATCCGCGGCGGCTGTTCGACCTGCTGCGCACCCCGCGGCACGTACTGCTGCTGTTCGTGGGATCGGAGCACGCCTCGGGCGACGGCGCCGCCCGACTCGAGGCCTGCGCCGCCGAGGCGCATCGCGCCGCCCACGGCCTGCTCGACGCCTATCTGGTCACCGCCGCAGAGGTACCACAGGACGCCCGCCCGGTCGGCCTGCGCCCGCCGCGGGTTCGCGACGCGGCGGGCGAGTTCCGCGACGCCTATGCGCCGTGTGACGGCGAGGCGCTCCTGATCCGCCCGGACGGCTACCTCTCCGGACGCTTCTACCCGGCCGTACCGGAACACCTGACGGCGCATCTGCGCCGAACCTTCCTGACTTCCGCTGCCGCGGGCGAAGCGCCGCCGGTGACGGTCCTACAGGCGGCACTGTCACGAAGCAGCCCCGTGCGCAACGCCGCGGCGTGATCGGGCCGGGTCTACCAGGCGATGCCCAGGGCTTCCAGTTGCCCGATCTGTTCCTCGCTGAGCTTGGCCCGGCGGGCTTTGGTGTTGTTGAGCCAGGCGCCCAGCGACAACCCCTCCGTGGTCTTGAACCCGCGCGGCACCTTCGCGTGGCCCTCCCGCTCGACGAACTCGGCCAGCGCGGTCAGGTGGAGCTGGAACCGGTCGGTGCGGGACACCTTGGGCTTGGCCTCGGCGGCGGCCTTCGCCGCGACGAGCTCCGGGTCCTCCTCGATGCCGATCGCGGCGAGCAGGTCCCGCTGGTCTGCTTCCAGACCCGGCCAACCGGCCCGCTGCGCCCACGCCCACCGCCCGAGCTGCTCGCCCTCGAACACGACGTCGGCGGGCAGCTGCGCCCAGTCGACCCGCCCGTCAGCCTCCAGCCACCACTGCCGGGCGGTGGCGTAGGCGCGCTGCCAGGTGACCGGCCACACCGGGCACCAGAAGGGGTCGATCTCCTCCAGCGCGCGGCGCCGCTCCGGCGACAGCGCGCCCTGCTCCCCGGCCGGCACCTGGGCGGAGGCCCGCAGCTCGGAGAGCCACGTCCCGATCGCGTACCCGCCGACCGAGGCCCGCGCCGGCGCCGCCAGCGACCCGCCGTGGCCCTTCGCCCAGACCCGCGCCCAGTCCAATCCGGCCTCGAACCGGGCGTCGCTCACGGACCAGATCATCCCGAGCGCGTCCAGCATCTCCACCCGGTATGGCGCCAGTTCTCCGTTCGCATTCTCGCCACGCCGGTCCGACAGCCACTTTCCGAGCGGGTAATTCCCGTTTTCTCCAACCAATTCGGAATAAGGGACGTCAAGCCCGCCGGTCTCCTCGAACCACCGCCGGGCGTGACCGATCCCCTCACGCCACAGCTGCGTCTCACCAACCAGGACCCGGGACGCGATGAACAGCGCGAGCACGTTCTCGTCCACCGGCGTCTGGAACCGCACCGGCAACGTGAACGCCCCCGACCCACCCACACCCCCACCGCTCTCACCAGGACCGACAGCAGCCTCAGCGCTGCGCCCCTGGGTCCGCTTGCCGGACTTCTGCGGTACCGCCAAGGCCTCCACCACCTTGGCGTCGTGGCTGCGCAGCGCGGTAAGGATCTTGACCAGGGGGCCGTAGGAATCGGACGCCAGGATGTCCCCGGGCTGCTCGCCGGGCTTGAGGAAGACCGGTACGATCAGGCTCGCGGTTTTCCCCTCGCCGGGCTGCATGCGCAGGGCTCGGCCGATGGCCTGGACGATATCCACCATGCTGCCCCTGCCTTGCAGAAGTACCGAATCTGCATTCGGCATGTCGACACCCTCGCCCAGGACTTTGCAGTTGCTGAAGATCCTGTGCTTGAGTCCGTCGTCTTCCTCGCCCTTTCCGAAGTCCCCGATGAGCTCCTTGCGGTAGTCGATCTCGTGCTCGCCGGAGAGCCACTGCGCCCAGATCTCTGGCGGGTATTTCTGCGGGTTCTCGAAGTGCAGCTTCTCGGCCGTCTGATTCAGCGTCTCGGAGAAATACCGGGCTTCGATCGTGCGGTTGTGGAACGTGATGCACCGTCGGAGGTCCCGTTCGACGGCGGTCTTGAGCAGCCCGGCCTGGATCGCCGCGATGCGCGCGGCCGGCACCTCGTCCTCGCTCCCGTCGCTCTCCTCGCCGACGCCCGGACCCCACGGCACACCCTGCCGCTCGGCCCCCTGGCGGTCGCCGAGCGGGTCGCGCAGCTCCAACACCACGATCTCGAACGGCGCCAACAGCTTGCGGTCGATGGCCTCCGCCAGGCCCAGGGAGTAGACGTGCGGCCCGTAGATCCGCACATCGTCCATGGACACCGCCAGCTCCTCCGGCAGCGGCTGCAAGGCCCCCTCACGGCCCTTGACGGGGCGCTTGGGCGGCGCCCAGATCCGCGGGGTCGCCGTCATGTAGAGCCGGCGCTCCGCGGGGATGGCGGCCTGGTCGTGCACCACCGTCCAGGTCTTCTCCACACTGCCGGAGGAGCGGTGCGCCTCGTCACAGACCATCAGCCCGAGCGGGGGCAGCAGCTCGCCCTGACGCTCGGCCCAGTACGTGTAGGCGTCCTCGACCGCACCAACCGACGTGTAGGTGGTGAACAGGGTGGTCGGCCGGCGGCGCTTGGCGGCGCCGGCCAGCCACATGCCGATCATCAGCGGGCTGGTGCTCGCCATCACCCCGTACGGCAGCTCGGAGTCGACCAGCGAGCAGATGGCGTGCATGTCCCCGGAGCGCCCGGCCGCCCGCCAGGAACCGATCATCTGCACCAGCAGGTCCAGCGTCGGCACGACGACCAGGACCACGCCGCGAGGCACCAGCTTCTGGCCGGCCGCCGCCCCGACGTAGCTCTTGCCGGAGCCGGTAGCCATCTGCACCGTCACCCGCAGCCCGTTCGGAGCCGGGTGCCCCGGACGGGGCGTCAGGCCCCGAACGATGGCCTCCAGCGCCTCCTCCTGGTGCCCGCGCAGTGAGATGCCGGAGGTTGCCTGAGCGGCCATCAGGCCGGGCTTTACGACGTTCACGAAGACGTGTCTCCCCTCACCCATTCCCGAGCCCACACCAGGGACCACGCGGGAAATGCTGACAGTGCCCTACTGATACATTCGACGGACCGGCAAAGGAATCCAGCTGACCGGAATACAAGCCCGATTGAAGCGGCCATCCGGCAGGATATTAGTCCCCGGCCGAGGAGACCGGCGAATACCCGAAAAGCTCGGATCCGAACCCCGCTTCCGGCGGGATCCTCCGACACTCCAAGACTGATACATCGGGGACCGTTGCTCACCCTGCCAGGGTAGCGCACCCCACCCGGCGATGGGATCGAAACAGCAGTCTGGACCATGGTCTAGACCAATTCAACAAGAGTGAAGCCAACCCGCACGCACCCCGGCACCCACCCCTTCCCCTAGTCAGCCCGCCTTAAGTTCAGCCAAAATCCCAGATCAACGACTTGAATGGACATCAGCCACTGGAGGGAGTGGAGCGAAGCGGAGTGACCGACAGGCCCGGGCGAAGCCCGGGACGACCTGACCGAAGGTCAGGTCACGGACACGCGGAGCGGGTCCGCCGGTCGCCGAAGGCGACCGCGCACGGAGGGCCGAAGGCCCGTAGGG
>NZ_JBHJVK010000154.1:0-3380 GCF_042264695.1 Kitasatospora sp. NPDC056138
TCGCGCAGGGCGTCGCTGAGGCGTTTGAGGACGACGATGCCCACGCCGCTGGCGAAGACCGTGCCGTTCGCGTCGGCGTCGAACGGACGGCAGTGTCCGTCCGGAGACTGGATCCCGCCGTCCTGGTAGAGGTAGCCGCCGCGCTCCGGCACGCGCACCTTCGCCCCGCCCGCGATCGCCGCGTCGCACTCTCCTGCCGCGAGGCTCCGGCAGGCCTGCGCGATCGCGACGAGCGAGCTCGAGCACGCGGTGCTGACGCTCACGCTCGGGCCGCGCAGGTTGAGCCGGTACGAGATCTGGGTCGCCGCGAAGTCCTTGTCGTTGCCCATCCCGACGAAGAGGGGATCGAGGTCGGAGGTACCGCGGTGGGGCACCAGGTTGTTGAGCAGGTAGCTGCTCATCGCGGCGCCGACGTAGACGGCGACCGACCCGGGGTAGTTCCGCGGGTCGTAGCCCGAGTCCTCCAGAGCCTCGTACGAGCACATCAGCAGCAGGCGCTGCTGCGGGTCCATGACCTCCGCCTCGCGCGGCGAGAAGCCGAAGAAGCCCGGGTCGAACTGGTCGACGCCGTTCGGGGTGCCGGCCACAGCGACGTACCGGCCGCGGGGGCCGATCGCCGACTCGGCCGGCTCCGAAGTGGGCACCAGCGACTCGACGCCGTTGACGAGGTTCTGCCAGAACTCCTCGACGTTGTCCGCGCCCGGGAAACGGGCCGCCATGCCGATCACGGCGATCGCCGAGTCGTCCGCCGGCCTCGGTTCCGCGGTCCGCTGGGCCGGGAGCGCCTGCGCCGCCGGATCCGGGGACAGCCGGTCGACCAGGTGGGCGACGGTCGGGTACTTGAAGAGGTCGGACACCGGGAGTGCGGTCTGCAGCCGCTCCTTGATCTGCCGACCCGCCTCGATCACGAGCAGCGAGTCGCCGCCCAGTTCGAAGAAGTTCGCGTCGACATCGATCTCCGAACGCCCGAAGAGGTTCCGCCAGATCTCGATCAGCGTCTCCTCGACCTCGGCCCGGGACCGCTCGACCGGCGCTCCGGCGTCGTGCCGGGTCGGTTCGAGGTGGCGGGCGCCGCGGGCGGCGAGACGGTCGGGCAGCGTGCCGGTCGACACCACGACGCGCCGCTGCCCACCGCTGACCGCCTGCTCGAAGACCGCCAGGGCGGCGGTGGCCGAGATCCCGGACCGCTCGTGATCCGCGTGGGCGGCGACGACGGCCGCAGGCAGGCGCTCGGGCGCCGCCATTCCGACGCCGCGCCAGGTGTCCCAGGCGATGGTCACGGCACCTTCCGGAGCCTCGGGCGAGCACGCCCAGCTGTCCAGGAAGGCGTTCGCGGCGCAGTAGTCGACCTGGCCGACGTTGCCCAGCAGCGCGCTGACGGAGGAGAAGACGGCGAAGAAGGCGAGCCGGTGCTCCCGCAGCGCCGAGGCGAGGGCGAGCGTGCCGTCCAGCTTGGGCGCCAGCACCTGCCGCATGGCCTCGGACTGCTGGAACTGCGCCAGCCCGCCTCCGGCCAGGCCCGCGGCGTGGATCACGCCCTCAACCGGCCCGAAACGCGCCTCGGCGCGGCCCAGGGCCTGCGCGAGCGCCTCCCGGTCCGTCACGTCGAAGCACTCGACGTGCACCTCGGCGCCGGCCGACTCCAGTCGGCGGACCAGAGCCAGCCTGCGGCGGATCTCCGCCTCGGTACCCGGGTCACCCTCCAGCTCCGCCCACTGCTCGCGCGGCGGCAGCGGGGTGCGCCCGGTGAGCACCAGACGCGCCTGGTAGCTGCGCGCCAGCCAGCCCGCGATCTCGCTGCCGATGCCACCGAAGCCGCCCGTGACCAGGTAGACCGCACCCTGGCGGAAACGGGTCCGCGCCGCGGCGGAGGCGGTCGGCAACTGCTCGACGCGCTCGACATGGCGGACCGCGCCGCGGTACGCGACCAGGCTGTCCGGCAGCGCCGCGCGCACCTCGGTGACGACCGACTGGAAGGCCGCCTCGAAGCCGTCCTCCGCGCCGTCCGCCGCGGCCTCGAAGTCGATCACCGACGCGGTGAGCGCCGGATACTCCAGCGGAAGGGTCCGCACCGGGCCGAGGACCAGCGCCTGTGCCGAGGGAGCCGTCGGCTCCCGCCCCTCCAGCCGGGCCAGACCACGGGTGACGACGGCGAGCCGGGTGGCGTCGGCGCCACGGCGCGGGCCCACGGCGCGGGCCAGGAGCACCAGGCCGTCGAGCGACCGGACGCGGGCCTGCTCCAGGCTCGCGCCTGCCTCGACG
The DNA here is from genome assembly GCF_042264695.1 of Kitasatospora sp. NPDC056138. Taxonomy (NCBI): domain Bacteria; kingdom Bacillati; phylum Actinomycetota; class Actinomycetes; order Kitasatosporales; family Streptomycetaceae; genus Kitasatospora; species Kitasatospora sp. NPDC056138. Next base: position 2,263 of record NZ_JBHJVK010000154.1, read on the forward strand.
TCCCACAGGTACAGCACGTTCCAGGTGCGGGGTCCGCCCTGCTCCTGGAGCGCGTCCACCAGCTGCTCGAAGTCCGCGGCGATCTCGGGCCGGACGCGGAAGGCGTCCTGGGCCGTGCGCTCGTAGTCGGTGCCCGCGGTCACCGTGACCACCTGCTCGCCCGACTCGCGCAGCCGTGCCGTCCAGCGGTCGGTGGCCGGGGCGGCGTCGGTGAAGACCAGCCAGCGCGCCGTGCCCGGCTCGGTGGTGGCGGCGGGGGAGGCTGCCTTCCGGAGGACCGGCCGGAACAGTCGCGTCCCGTCCTGACCCGACGGCCGCTGGGCGGCCCGCTCGATCCAGTAGCGCTTGTGGTCGAACGCGTGAGCGGGCAGCGGCACCTTCCGCGGCTTGCGGTGTTCGTGCAGTGCGGACCAGCGGACGGGTGCGCCGTTGACCCAGAGCCGCGCCAGCGACTCCCGGGCCACCTGGACGTCGTCGCGGTCCTCGCGGGCGTGCCGCATGGAGGGCAGCAGGATCCGCTCGCGGGCCTCCGGGTGGTCGGCCACCATCATCCTGACCGCGGCGCCGGGCCCGACCTCCAGCAGCACGGCGTCGGGCTCGTCCCGCAGGAGGGTGGACAGGCCGGCGGAGAACCGCACGGTGCTGCGGATGTGCTGGGCCCAGTAGGAAGCGCTGGTGGCCTGCTCCGCCGTGATCCAGTCGCCGGTCACGTTCGACACGAACCGGATACGGGGTGCCTTCAGTTCCAGCCGCGCGATCTCCCGCTCGAACTCCGCCAGCATCGGCTCCATCATCGGGGAGTGGAAGGCGTGCGAGGTGGCCAGCCGTCGGTGCCGCACGCCGCGCTCGGTCAGTGCGGCGGCCGCCCGGTCGATCGCCTCGTGGGTGCCGGAGAGCACCGTCTGCCGCGGGCTGTTCACCGCTGCCAGGACGCAGTCGTCGGTCACGAACGCCGTCGCCTCGGCCTCGCCGAGCGACACCGCCAGCATCGCGCCCGGGGCCTGCTGCTGCATCAGCTTGCCCCGTAGGCAGGTGATGTGGAGGGCGTCGTCGAGGGTCCAGACGTCGGCGAGGGTGGCGGCGACGAGTTCGCCGAGGCTGTGGCCGATGAGGGCGTG
>NZ_JBHJVK010000155.1:0-2556 GCF_042264695.1 Kitasatospora sp. NPDC056138
GACGCTTCCTTCAGGCCGCCTTCCAGCGGGCCCTCCGGGCGCTTCGTTCTTTCGTGTTTCCAGCTTATCAGATGTTTTCCGCTCCGTTTTCCGGACCGAATTTCATCGGATTTGCTTTCGCCTTTCGGCGCTCCCGAACTCTAGCAGATCTATTCAGCCGCATTTCCTGCTCGATCGGAATCGAAAAGGGTTCGCGGCGAATCGCTCGCTGGAGAAGGGGTCCGCCCGAATCAGGCGACTCGTTCCACGTTAGGGCACCGCCCATCGAGAGTCAAACCTGAAGGGGCCGGATCTGGCTCGATCCGGCCCCTTCCACCCGAAGAGGCTGCTCACCCCGGGTCTGTTTTGCGCCAGCGGGACGTCAGCTGGACTTGAGCTCGACGGCGGCGAGGTTGCGCTTGCCCCGGCGCAGCACCAGCCACCGGCCGTGCAGCAGGTCCGAGTCGGCCGGGGCGGCCTCCTCGTCGGTGACCTTGGCGTTGTTGAGGTACGCGCCGCCCTCCTTGATGGTGCGGCGGGCGGCCGAGCGGCTCGGGGCCAGGCCGGCCTCGACCAGGAGGTCGACGATCGGGAGCAGCTCGGCGACCGTGGCCTTGGGGACCTCGGCCAGAGCGGCGGCGAGGGTCGCGGGCTCCAGATCGGCGAGGTCGCCCTGGCCGAAAAGCGCCTTGGAGGCCGCGACCGCGCGCTGGTACTGCTCCGCTCCGTGGACGAGCGTGGTGAGCTCCTCGGCGAGGGCGCGCTGCGCGAGGCGGGCAGCGGGACGCTCGGCGGTCTCGCGCTCCAGCTCCTCGATCTCCTCCCTCGTGCGGAAGGAGAAGATGCGCAGGAAGTTGGAGACGTCCCGGTCGTCCGCGTTCAGCCAGAACTGGTAGAAGGCGTACGGGGTGGTGAGCTCCGGGTCCAGCCAGACCGTCCCGGACTCGGTCTTGCCGAACTTGGTGCCGTCGGCCTTGACGATCAGCGGGGTGGCGAGGGCGTGCACGGACCTGCCCTCGGCCTTGCGGATCAGGTCGGTGCCGGCCGTGAGGTTGCCCCACTGGTCGCTGCCGCCGGTCTGCAGGGCGCAGCCGTAGCGGCGGTTCAGCTCCAGGTAGTCCATGCCCTGGAGGATCTGGTAGCTGAACTCGGTGTAGCTGATGCCCGCGTCGGAGTTCAGCCGGCGCGCGACCGCCTCCTTGGCGATCATGTTGTTGACGCGGAAGTACTTGCCCACGTCGCGCAGCAGACTGATCGCCGACATCTCGGAGGTCCAGTCCAGGTTGTTGACCATGCGGGCCGCGTACTCGCCCTCGAAGTCGAGGAAGCGGGAGATCTGGCCGCGCAGGCGGTCGACCCAGCCGGCCACCACCTCGGGGTCGTTGAGGACGCGCTCCGCCGTCGGCTTGGGGTCTCCGATCAGACCGGTGGCGCCGCCGACCAGGCCGAGCGGCAGGTTTCCGGCCTGCTGGATGCGGCGCATGGTGAGGATCTGCACCAGGTTGCCGAGGTGGAGGCTGGGGGCCGTCGGGTCGAAGCCGCAATAGAACGTGACCGGGCCGTCCGCGAACGCCTTGCGCAGTGCGTCCTCGTCGGTGGACAGGGCGATCAGCCCACGCCACCGCAGCTCGTCGACGATGTCCGTCACGGTCACGCTTCTCCTTCGATCGGGCACCCAGGCGTGTGCGGGTGGGCCGTTCCGTCGGGCCCTCTGCCTGGACGACTCCAGCGTTCTAGAGGGTACGCGTTCCCGGCCAGCGGATTTCAGCCCAGTCGTCCGGCTGCTGCGGCTGTGCCGTCGAAATTCCGTTGTTCGGGCGGGCCGGGCGCGTTCAAAGTGGTGCCGACGCCACTGCCGCCGGGGAACGGGTGGCCGACAGGCATGGGACGGGACGGCCGGGCCGTCGGGCGCGGTCGGGACAGGGAGGGTGGCCGGAATGCGCAACACGCTGGTACTGAACGCGAGCTATGAACCCCTGACGACGGTGTCGCTCAAGCGTGCCGTGGTGCTGGTCCTCCAGGACAAGGCCGTGGTCGAGCACGCGCATCCGCTGGGCGTGGTCCGCGGGACCGGCGTGTCCGTACCGGTGCCCCGGGTGATCCGCCTGCGCCGGTACGTCAGGGTGCCGTTCCGACAACGGGCCCCGTGGTCACGGCGCGGGGTGCTGATACGCGACCAGCACATGTGTGCGTACTGCGGGCGGCGGGCCAGCACGGTCGACCACCTGGTGCCGAGGTCGCGCGGTGGTGCGGACAGCTGGCTGAACACCGTGGCGGCATGTGCGGAGGACAACCAGCGCAAGGCCGACCGGACGCCCGAACAGGCCGGGATGAGGCTCCTCCGGCGACCGTTCGAGCCGACGCCTCAGGCCAGTCTGATGATGGCGCTGGGCCTGCGCGGCGGTGAGGAGGGCGAGTTCGCGCCCTGGCTTCCGGCTGCCGCTGCGGCCTGACCCGCCCGCCGGGCTGCCGGTGGTCCGATCCGATCTCGTGGGGGGACGGATCGGCCCACCGGGCCGACGGGCACCGACCGAACCCGGGGGTCCGCGTGGCGGTCTCGCGCGGTGCGCGCGAGGC
>NZ_JBHJVK010000156.1:0-2309 GCF_042264695.1 Kitasatospora sp. NPDC056138
CTAGGGCCTGTTGCGAAAGTGCTGGTCAACTATTCAGGTGGGCGATGCCGTGTTCGACCGGCATGCGGCATAAGGAGTGTTCGAAGCGGGCCTGGTCGTGGTGGGCCATGAGCCACTGGACCTGCTCGAGGTACTTGCCGCGACGTTTGCGGGGCGGGGTGACCACCCTGGCCGCAGGTCTGGGCGCCCAGGCCCTGGTAGCCGGCGTCAGCGAGGATCTCCAGGTGGATGGTGTCGGCGAGCAGGTCGACCAGGCCGGCGTCGCGGTCCTGGGTGATGTCGGCGACCGACCCGGCCCGTACCTCACCGCAGAACAGCACCCGGCCGCGGTCGTCGGTGACCACCAGCGCCTTCATGGCGTTCATCCGACTCTTGCCTGACACGAAGCGGTTCCGGCCGGGCCGGTTGGCCGCCGGACGGCGGACCCGGATCTCGGTCGCATCGATGATCCCGGTCTGTCCGGTGGCGCCCAGGCGGGCGATCACGTCCGCGAGGGTGCGAAGCCGAAGGCCGGGTGGGATGCGGCAGCCGCGCTCGGCCAGCAGTGGGCGGATCTCGCCGATGGCGCGGGCGACGGTGGAGCGGTTCACTCCGAACCAGCAGGCCAGGACGTCGTGGGTGACGCCGTGCCGCAGGTGGACGAGGGTCGCCAGGAGCCGGTCGACGAAGACCAGCTTGTACTTCGCTCCGGCGCCGACCGCCCGCCGACGCGGCCGGTTGCGGAGTTCGGCATCATGCCGGGCTTGCCAGACCGGCCCCAGCTCGGCCACCAGGTCAGCGATCACCACCGGCGACAAGCCGGTAATCCGACGCTCCGAGACGATCAATGCACGTGCCGCGATCCCCACCACGGATGGCCCAACGAGCCCGCCGCCTGCAGGCCACGGCTAACCATGCACGAGGTCGTTTTAGACGACCCCGGCCCCGACGGAAGACCCCTGAGCACCAGGCCACTGAGTGGCCACGGACTTGCTGGCACCCCCATGAAACTCAGCAGCCGCGTGCCAGCCCAGCCCGAGCACCGACAACGAAAGCACCGCCGAAGCGGCGACAGCGGTCAGCAGTTTCTTCTTACCGTTGTTCATATGTTCCCCTCAGCGCCTCAACCAGCCGACAGGAGCCGCCAGAAGCCAACTCCCCGCTGGTCAGGCGGTCGGTTATACGATGGGGCGTCAGACTAACATGGCATGCACATGCATTCCGTGACTGCGCCATCATCTACCGTCGACCGGGTACACGGTCTTGGCGACGGCAGAACGCCACCAACACCAACCAACGTCAGGTGAACTGGCAGTTCACCACCCACGACGCACGCATCAAGCTGCGCCACCTATATCCCAAAAATTAGCCGCGAAATTCTACTAGGGTCTGTTGCGAAAGTCGATCAAGGTTGTGCATGATCGCGTGTCGTGGCGCGTGGGGACCTGACGGATCGGCAGTGGGCCCGGCTGGAGCCATTGCTGCCGCTGGGGAAGAAAACGGGGCGGCCGCCGGTGTGGCCGCGCCGACAGCTGATCGACGACATACGGTGGCGGACCAGGGCCGGCACGCCGTGGCGTGACATCCCCGAGCGGTACGGCCCGTGGGACCGCGTGTACGACCTGTTCCGCAGGTGGCAGCGCAACGGCCCTGGAAGCGGATCCTCGAGCAACTGCAGGCCGAGGCCGACGCGAAAGGCTCGATCACATGGGACGTCAGCGTGGATTCCACGGCGGTCCGGGCCCATCAGCACGCCGCCGGAGCGCGTAAAAAAGGGCTCTGCAGCGGGAGCCGCCCGGCGGCGTCGACACTGAGCCCGACGACCACGCCCTCGGCCGGTCCCGCGGCGGACTGACCACCAAGATTCACCTCTCGGTCGAGCACGGCCAGAGGCCGATGTCGTTCCTGATCGGCGCCGGGCAGCGGCACGACAGCCCGCAGTTCCAGCCCGTCCTCGAGCGCATCCGAGTCCCCCGCGTCGGACCGGGCCGGCCCCGCACCACCCCCGACAAGGTACGGGCCGACAAAGCGTACGGCTCCCGCGCCAACCGCTCCTACCTGCGGCGACGCCGGATCGGCTGCACGATCCTGGAGAAGGCCGACCAGGTCCGCAACTGAAAGAAGCTCGGCTCCCGAGGCGGCCGGCCGCCGAAGTTCGACAAGGACGACTACAAGACGCGCCACGCCGTGGAGTGCGGGATCAACCGGCTGAAACGCCACCGGGCCGTTGCAACTCGCTATGACGAGCTCGCCGTCCGCTACGAGGCAACAGTGCTGGTCGCGGCCATCAATGAATGGCTTTGACCAGCACTTTCGCAACAGGCCCTAGT
>NZ_JBHJVK010000157.1:0-2272 GCF_042264695.1 Kitasatospora sp. NPDC056138
CAGGCGGTGATGGTGAGCTGGGTGGCCGTGGCGCTGGCGCGCAGGTCGCCGGCGAGGTCCGGCAGTCCGGGCAGGTAGCCGTCGATGGACAGTGGTCCCAGGGCCACGAGCGCTGCGAGCAGGACGATGAATCGGGTGTGCGGGCCGGCGGCGTCGTTGCTCATGGCTCAGTACGCCACGGTGATGCGGCGGCGGATCGCGGTGCCGCTCTCGATCGTGTCGGCCAAGGCGATCGCGTAGTCGGCGTACGAGATGCGGCTGTTGCCGTCGTCGTCGGTGAGCAGGGTGTCCCCGGCGCTGCGGTAGGCCCCGGTCCGCTCGCCCGCTGCGATGACCGCGGCGGGCGACACGTACGTCCAGTCGAGGTCGTGCACGCCGCGGTAGAGGTCGAGCGCTTCGGACTGGGCCTCGGCGTTGGCCTTCCACAGCGCGGGGAAGTCCGGGTCGTCCATGACCCGGGCGCCGGTCGGCGTGCGCAGGCTGCCGGCACCGCCGATGGTGACCAGGCGGGTGACGCCGGCTCGGCGGAGTCCGTCGATCAGCGCACGGGCGGCACCGACGATCGTGGCGCGGTCGTCCTCCTGGCCGATCCGGGGGCCGACGGCCGACAGTACGGCGTCGTGGGAGGCGGCGAGGCCGGCGACCGCGGCGGCGTCCGTGACGTCACCGGTGGTCACGGTCAGGGCCTTGTGCTTGAGTCCGTCGACGTGGCCGGCTCGGGTGACCGCGGTGACGGTGTGGCCGCGACGCAGTAGTTCCTCGGTGGTGGGCCGGCCGATGTTGCCGCCGGCACCGAACAGGACGATCTTCATGTGTTGCTCCTTGTTTCTGATGGTCTCTGATGTTTTCTGATGGTCAAAGGACGGGCCGGCCGTCGGCGATGATGGCCGCGGTGATGCCGCGCTCGTCGGCGGCGTGCTGGAAGCGCTGCTCGATGTCGGGTTGTTCGGTGTAGAACGGCGGGTTGTGGAACAGGCCGTAGTGCATGGCGCAGACGGTGCCGGCGCCGAGCGCGACGGCGGCCTCGACGCCCTGCTCGGGGGTCATGGTCGCCGGGACGTTGGCCGCGTAGCCCTCGAAGTGGGCGATGACGCCGTTGACCGGGACGAACGCGACGTCGAACGGGCCGTGGTCGCGGGCGATCTGCCACCAGCTGCCGTGCCACTGGGTGTCGCCGCAGTGGATGATCCGCCGACCGGCGCCTTCGACGACCCAGGCGACCTGGTCGCAGTCGTTGCCGCGCCAGTCCAGCGAGGTCACCGGGGTGACGGTCAGCTCTCCGATGCGGCGTGACCGGCCCAGGTCCTGGGCAACGGGGGTGATGCCCGCCTCTTGCAGCGCCGCCGCGCTCGGGGTGTGGCAGCCGATCGTGCCGGTGGCCGCGATCCGGGCGATCAGGTCGTGGTCGTAGTGGTCGGGGTGCAGGTGGGTGATGAGGGCGTGGGTGCCGGGCGGGGTGTCGACCGGGTCGACCGGCCGGTGCGGCGGCCCCATCACCGGCGCCAGCGGAGCGACGTTCTCAAGCGGGTCGATCAGCAGGCGGGTGTCGCCGAGACGGATCTCGACGCCGGCCCAGGCCAGCCGACGCACGGAAAGGGTGGTGGTCATGGGCAGCGACGCTAGACCGCCGTTGTTGAGAAAGTCAACAAGAGAGTTCTGAATCTCAACGCCGCAAGGTAGGGTGGTGGCATGCGCACCTACGGGCAGTACTGCGGCATCGCGAAAGCACTGGACACCATCGGCGACCGGTGGACCCTGCTGATCGTCCGTGAACTGCTCGCCCTGGGTCCGTGCCGGCACACCGACCTGCGCAACGGGCTGCCCGGGATCGCCAGTAATCTGCTGGTCGACCGGCTCCGCGAACTGGAGGAAGCCGGCCTGATCCACCGCAAGGCCGCCCCGCCGCCGGTGGCCACCACCCTGTTCTCCCTCACCGAGCGTGGCCGCGCGCTGGAGCCGGTGCTGCAGGAACTGAGCCGATGGGGAATTCCGCTGTTGCGCGAGCCGGCCGGCAGCGACACCTTCCGCACCCACTGGCTGGACATGCCCGCCCGGGCACTGACCGACCACCGTCCCGACCAGCCGGCAATCGCCCTGCAACTGCACGCCGACGGCAACGAAGACCTGGTCATCGAAGTCAAGGACGGCTCGGTGCACACCCACGCCGGCCGGGTCGACCACCCCACCGCGTCCCTGACCGGACCGCCGCACCTGCTGGCCGCGACCCTGCTCGGCGACCTCGATCTGAGCGCCGCGGTACAGCAAGGCCTGC
>NZ_JBHJVK010000158.1:0-2196 GCF_042264695.1 Kitasatospora sp. NPDC056138
ACCTCGCGGTCCCCATACCGACGCCGACCACCGCCCTGCGGACGGGTCGGCGCAGCTGGCACCACCAACTGGAACAACTCCCACAACTCGTCCGGCACCAGCCGCTCCACGATCATCACCCGCGAAGCCTACCCAGTCGCCCAAATGAGATGACTTCTAAGTCCCTGGCGGGCCATCCCGCCAGGGGGCGGTCAGTTGGTGCTGAAGGAGAGCACCAGGCCGTCGATGACCTGTGGCGCTCTGGGTGCGGCGCGGGCGCTGACGCCCAGCAGGCGTGCCAGGGCGGCAGCTGCGCACGCGCTGCGGACCTGATAGAGCCGGATGGCCGGCGCTGCGCCCCTCAGCCGGTCGGCCGCGCGCAGGTGCTCCTCGCAGGAGGCGAGGGCTTCACCGGCGATCCCGTCCAGGCTGTCGGAGGGCAGGGAGGCGTTCACCCGAGCGCACAGGTCCGCCAACTCGCCGGGGCCGGGGTCATCGAGCGGACCCTGACCGGTCCACCAGCACAGCTCGGCGGCAACGTAAATCAGGGCACGCTCGTACCCGAAGCGCGGCAACTTGCCGCCGGTGACCGGCACGTCCCAGCGCGGCGGCCCCGAGGGCGAGCCGAGGATGCCTGGTAGGACGCGGCTGGGGTTCATGCCGCGTCCGGCGGGGTTGTTGGCTTCGGGCTCTTCTGGGTACTCGCGTCACTCGAACCCGGCAGCGCAGCCCGCCCGGTGGCGCGCCTGCGGACGGAGTACCCGCCGGGGGCCGGCCTGGGCGGCCTGATCGCGGACGGGGTGTCGATGGCTTCGGTGGCCGAGAGCCAACGCCGGGGTTGCTCCGGCCTGGGCTCGGCGGCGGTCCACCGTGGAAAGCGGTAGGTCATGGTCTGCTCTCGGGTCCGTTCGAGGGTCTGTATAGCCACCACGGCCGTTGCGACCGCGGGATGGGAGGGCGGGGCGGGCTTCTCAGAAGGTGCTGACGACGAGGCGCCGCGGTTCGACGCCCTCGCGTACAGCGGCCATAAGCACGTAGGTCACGTCGCCGTGGGTGAAGGTGACCGCGTAGCTTCGGCCGGCTGACAGGTCGTAGACCGCCCGGTCGTGCCTGTCCCGGTTGGACAGCCAATTCCCGGGTGCACTGCCCTCGTCAAGGCTGAACTTCGTGACGAGGTCCTGGAGTTGCTTCACCATCGCTCGCGTGGCCAGGCGGGCATCGGGCGCTCCTCCACTCCACAGAGTCGTGGGCTGGCCGAAGCTGAAGAAGGCGGTCAAGGTGCACCAGAACGGCTCAGCGGTCTCCCAGGGCCGCTGGCGGACGAAGACGCTCGGGCGGGCTGAGGCGATCTGGTGTTCCGCAGGGGGTTGGGCCACTCGGCTGGCGGGCCCTGTCTGAGCCGACGGGCGCTTCGCCGCCTGGCCCCGGCGCTTCCCCAGGGCGCGACGCAGCAGGCCCCTCATGCCGCCACCTCCGGCTTCCCGGCGGCCGGTGCGTGCAGCACCCTTGCCCACACCACCTTGTCTCCCTTCCGTCTCGCCACGCCCCAGTCCTCCGACATCTCTGCCACGAGCCGCAGCCCGTGACCGTGCTCGCGAATGCCGACGGCCTTGGCGATGGGCATCCGGTCACCTCGGCCGTCTCGGACTTCGAGGCGGCAGTCACCCGCACACTCTTGAAGCCGCACAGGAATCGAATCTCCCGGCTCGCAGGCATGCCTGATGGCGTTCGTCACCAGCTCGGAGCAGATCAACGCCACGTCATCAGCGCGCTCCTGTTCCCAGCCCCAAACGACCAGCTCGGCGTGGACGTCGTCCCGCGCGAGCCGCACTGATGCAGGGTGGGCGATGAACTCCTTCTCCCAGACCCGGAGCCTCTGAACCGTCTGAGCCGCCGTCTGACCGGCCGCCGAGCGTGTCGCAAGAGCTTCAGAACTAGGGATGGGCATGACAGATCCTCCGGGGCCGCGCGCTGGGACAGGGTTCCTGGGGCTGTAGGTCGAGGTTGCTCGTGGCGGACGCCTCGTGTCCGGAAAGACTCTCCGCTGGCAGCGCACGAGACAACGGGAACAAGTTGCTGATGCGGCCTGACAGTTACCGAAATCGCGACCCGACAGGCCCAAACTAGTGCCGCGTCAGACAACCTTTGCCCTGGCCTGGATACGGTGAGGCCGTGAGTGGAAGAGATCAGCCAGACCTGGACGAGATCGAGTCGTGG
>NZ_JBHJVK010000159.1:0-1934 GCF_042264695.1 Kitasatospora sp. NPDC056138
CGGTGGTGCCGTAGGAGTCGGTGCCGTCGAGGGGGCCGAGTTCGGTCTTCATTTTGCCGGCCATGGCGAAGGTGCGGCGGACGGTTTCGCCGGCGCGGCCCATGCCCTGGGCGTCGGAGGAGGTGATGCCGATGACGCCGAGGTCGTGGAGGACGTCTTCGGCGCCCATGGTGCCGGCGCGGATGCGGTCGCGGGCCATGGCGGCGTCGCCGGGGAGGTCGGTTTTGAGGTCGTGGGCGGAGACGATCATGCCGAAGTGTTCGCCGAGGGCGTCGCGGCCGAAGGGGAGGGTGGGGTTGGTGGAGGAGCCGATGACGTTGGGGACGCCGGCCATTTTGAGGACGTTGGGGACGTGTCCGCCGCCGCAGCCTTCGATGTGGAAGGCGTGGATGGTGCGTCCTTCGAGGACGGAGAGGGTGTCTTCGACGGAGAGGCATTCGTTGAGGCCGTCGGTGTGGAGGGCGACCTGGACGTCGTAGTCCTCGGCGACGCGCAGGGCGGTGTCCAGGGCGCGGGTGTGGGCGCCCATGTCTTCGTGGACCTTGAAGCCGGAGGCGCCGCCTTCGGCGAGTGCTTCGATGAGGGGGGCGGGGTCGGAGGAGGAGCCGCGGCCGAGGAAGCCGATGTTGACGGGCCAGGCGTCGAAGGCGTTGAAGGCGTGGCGCAGGGCCCAGGGGGAGTTGACGCCGACGCCCCAGACGGGTCCGAATTCCTGGCCGATGATGGTGGTGACGCCGGAGGCGAGGGAGGCCTCCATGATGCGGGGGGAGAGGAGGTGGACGTGGGTGTCGATGGCGCCGGCGGTGGCGATCATGCCTTCGCCGGAGACGATGGTGGTGCCGGTGCCGACGACGACGTCGATGTGGTCGAGGGTGTCGGGGTTGCCGGCGCGGCCGATGGAGACGATCCGGCCGTCGCGGATGCCGATGGAGGTTTTGCGGATGCCCTGGATCGCGTCGATGACCAGGACGTTGCTGATCACCACGTCGCAGGTGTCGCGGACGGCGGCGGCCTTGAGGTGGAGTCCGTCGCGGGCGGTCTTGCCGAAGCCGGCCAGGAACTCCTCGCCGGGGGCCTGGGAGTCGGACTCGACCCGGACGATCAGGCCGCTGTCGCCGAGCCGGATGCGGTCACCCGCGCGGGGGCCGTGCACCGAGATGTAGTCATGGGGAGTGATCGCGCTCATGCGGCCGTCTCCGGGCTGTCGAAGCGGGTGGAAACTCGGGTGGTGCGGATGCTCACGACTCGGGCTCCGCGTCGTCGAAGCTGGTGAGGTAGCCGGTGGCGCGGGCCTTCGCCAGTGCGGCGTCGCGGGCCCCGGGGGCGTCCAGCGGGCCGTCCACCAGGCCGGCGAAGCCGATCGCGACGCGCTCGCCGCCGATCGGCACCAGGCCGACCTCCACGGTGGCGCCCGGGTCGAAGCGGACCGAGGAGCCCGCCGGGACGGCGAGGTGGGTGCCGTAGGCGGCCTCGCGGTCGAAGGCGAGCCGGGGGTTGGCCTCGAAGAAGTGGAAGTGCGAGGTGACCGAGATCGGTACCGCCGAGGTGTTGTGGACGGACAGCACGACCCTCTCCTCGATCGGGTCGTAGCCCGCACCCTCGCCGATCAGTGCGGCGCCCGGGGCCTCGTCGCCGAGTGAGCCCGCGCCCTTGAAGGGGTCGTTGACCACGGCGAGCCGGGTGCCGTCGTCGAAGACGGCCTCGACCTGGATGACGGTGACCACGTCCGGGACGCCGGGCAGGACGTCGTCGGCGGTCAGCACACTGCGTCCGGCCTCGATGGCCTCGGCGAGGCGGCGGCCGTCGCGGGCCGCCTCGCAGACGGTGTCGGCGATCAGGGCGGTGGCCTCGGGCACGTTGAGGCGGACGCCCCTGGCGCGCCGGGCACGGGCCAGTTCGGCCGCTGTGAAGATCAGCAGCCGGTCCCGTTCGGT
>NZ_JBHJVK010000160.1:0-1801 GCF_042264695.1 Kitasatospora sp. NPDC056138
GGGGGGGTGCCCCTATGTGTTTGGTCAAGGGGGTGGGTCAGGATGGCGGTATGACTACCTGGTTCCGCACCTATGACGAGGGCGAAGACCTGTGGCTGTACTTCGAGACTGACGACGAGGGTTGGCCGTTGCGTCAGATCGAGGTTCGGGGGGAGGACGCGCGGCCGGTGGTGGCTGCCTCCTTGCGCGAGGTGCTGCACTCGTGTGATGACGCCGACCGTGCGGCGATGAGCCGCTATGAACGGCAGTACGGCGTTCTCGCCGAGGGCCCCATGGACGGCTGGCAGGACCAGCCCCAGGCAGCCGAGATCCCCGCGGAGGAGTTCGAGCGGCTGTGGGCTGAAGCAAGGCGGGCTCTCGGCGATTCAGGCTGACCCGCCGGGCCGGGGTTCGTAGAAGGTGCCGTCGCGGAGCATGGCGAACAGGACGTCGACCCGGCGCCTGGCCAGACAGAGGAGGGCCTGGGTATGGCGTTTGCCCTGGCCGATCTTCTTGTCGTAGTAGGCCCGGGAGGCCGGGTCGCTGAGCGAGGCGAACGCGGCCAGGAAGAGTGCCCGTTTCAGCTGCTTGTTACCGCGGCGGGAGGGTTGCTCGCCGCGTATGGACGATCCGGAGCTGCGGGTGGCTGGGGCGAGGCCGGCGTAGGAGGCGAGGTGGGCGGCGGTCGGGAAGGCGCTCGCGTCGCCGACGTCGATCAGGACGCGAGCGCCGGTCCGGGTCCCGATGCCGGGCATGGAGGTGAGGATCTTCGAGAGCGGGTGCTCGTCCAGCAGCTCCTGGATCCGCTTCTCCAGGAGCTTGCGCTGGCCCAGGACGGCTCGTAGCGAGCCGGCCAGGCTCGGCACGATCAGCGCGGCCGCCTCGGTGCCCGGGACGACGACGGTCTGCTCGTCGAGCGCGGTGAGGAGGTCCTCGACGAGGCGCTCGAACATACGTGGAGCCAAGGGCCGGGCGATGGCGAGAAGTCGGCGTCGTCCGGCCTTGCGCAGGGCGGCCGGTGAGCCGAACTGCTCCAGCAGGGCCAGGACCGCCGGGTGGTCCAGACGCGGCCCCAGGACGCGTTCGAGGTGCGGGTGGATCTGGGTGAGGAGGCCGCGCAGGCGGTTGGCGATGCGGGTCGCCTCGCCGGCGAGGTCGTCGTCGAAGCCGACGATCATCTCCAGCTCGGCGATGGTCTCATCGGTGAGCTCGATGCCGCGCAAGGTGTGCGGCATGGTGCGGGCGGCGTCCGCGATGATCGCGGCGTCGCGGGCGTCGGTCTTGGCCTCGCCGGGGTAGAGGTCGGCGATCCGGCGCATCGTCAGGCCGGGCAGGTAGGCGACACGGCAGCCGGCGTCCCGGGCGACCGCAAGCGGCAGGGCGCCAATGGAGGCAGGCTGGTCGACCACGACCAGGACCGTGCCGTGTTTGGCGGTGAGCTTGTCCAGCATGGCCCGCATCTTGGGTTCGCTGTTCGGCAGCCGCTTGTCGAAGACCCGCTTGCCGGCCGGGGTCAGGGCGGTCCCGTGGTGCTCGCCCTTGCCGACGTCCAGGCCGAGGAAGACGTCCACATCGCCGGTGTCGATCATGCTGATCCCTTACGAGGTCGTGCTGTCCCGGCCTCGTTGGCGTGGCACCAGTCGCCGGCATCCACGTTACGAAGAGCCTCCCAGCGAGCTGGTGGTCCTGCCCCTATCAGCGGTCTACCGGTGCCTCCGGCCCGGTGACACCACCCCCCGGATCATGCGAACTACAGGGGGGAACAGTCATGCCGAGCCGGAGGCCGGGAGCCCCATTGCGGGGCCACGGAAAAGGTAACGGG
>NZ_JBHJVK010000161.1:0-1681 GCF_042264695.1 Kitasatospora sp. NPDC056138
CACCCTGTTCCTGATTTGCCGCCCCCCCCAGACGCCCCCCCCCCGCGCGGGGGGGGTGGGGGGGGGGGCGGGGCGGCGGCCGCCCCCCCCCGACACGTCGGGTGCAGCCGGCCGCCGTAACCTGACCGAGCGGATCGCGCTCCTCCGCGCTGGCGGCCATCCGCAGGCAGAGGGGCTCGTCGCGGCCCTGGAGCAGGTGGAGGCCGAGGGAGACGCCCGGCGCTGCCCGCCCGTACTGCGACTGAAGGTCACCTTGAAGCGGAATCCTTCGGTCCGGCGACGGGTGGAGGTCCCTGCCGACGCCACCCTCGGTGAACCGCACGGGAGCCTGCGGGCGCTGATGGGCCGGGGCGAGGGCCATCTGCACGTGTCCGAAGCCGCCGGGCGGCACTACGCCGACCCCTTCCGGCGCCCGGAGGACGCCGGGGACGGAGACCGCCTGGAGCTGGACGAGGCATTCGCGCGTGCGGGGTCTGCCCGGCGAGGGCGCCGACCTGGTGCGGCCGGCCCGGCCGTGGAGCCTTCCCCTCGAGAACCGGGTGCTCCTGGTTGCCGCCTACTGGCGGACGAACCTGACTCTTCGGCAGATCGCGCCGCTGTTCGGGGTGTCCAAGTCGGCGGCCGACCGAATCATCGACCACACCGGCCCGCTGCTTGCGCTCAGGCGGCCGTCGCGTTGTTCGCCGAGGCTCTCCGGCCGCGGGAGGTTGCCCGCAGATTGCGGGTGAGCGCGAATCGGTCGACCGGTGGCACGTGGCCTGGCGGGAAGGGCCGGGGCCTTGGCTGCACGGGGGCTGGGCGGGCAGCGGCGCAAGCCGTCGGCGTGGTGCCAGGAGAAGCCGGCCGGATGCCTCGGGCAGGGGGCCGGCCGTGCCCGGCTGGGACCGGGGCCAGGTGTGGACCGGTGCGCGGGTGGCGGCGCTGGTCGGGTGGAAGTTCCATGTCTCCCGCGTCTCCCGCAGCGTCCCGGAGGCCACGCGGCCCGGTGGCCGAGCAGTGCGGCGAAGTGGCGGTCCGGCTCGGCGGACTGATCGGCGGCCCGGCCTGCCGCCCATGGCCCTCGACCGGTCGATGTGTGATCGGCCTGTTCGCATGGCCGGCCGGGGTGATCGCTCCCGGCGGCGTCGGCCATCGGGGCGGCTGTGATGCGGGCGTCGACGGTGCTGCTGCCGGCCGGGGCGGTGAGCGGGCCCAGTGCCTGTCCGGCGTGCAGGAGATTCGGCAGGCTGTTGATCCCGGCCGCGGCAGTGAGGACGGGAATGCCTGGGGGTGCAGGGCGTCGGTGAGAGTGGGTGGGGCCTGGCGGGTGGGCCGGTGGGGGACGGCGTGTGGCCGGGCGCCGGGCGCTGGGGGCTCTGCCCTTGGGGCCTCTCGTCTGCTGACGGTGGTTCATCTCGCCGCGCCCGGCAGACGGGGCCGTCCCTACCGGGGTGTCCGGCCAGCTGACGGTGGTTCATCTCGTGTCGTCCCCGGCGCTGGGTTGTCCGTGGGGGTGTCTTCGTTCTCTGACGGTGGTTCATCTCGACCGTGTCCGGGCGGTTTGGGGTGTCCGGCGGCCGATGGTGTGAGCAGGTGTCAGGGTTCAACCGGAAGGGCTAATCTCACATCAATTGTCCTATTTTCCTAGTGGGTTGACGTTCGTCTCGGCTGCCCGGGGATGTGTGCCGGTACCTCGTTCGGC
>NZ_JBHJVK010000162.1:0-1660 GCF_042264695.1 Kitasatospora sp. NPDC056138
ACGCGCGTCTGACGGGTGAGGCGGCTGCCGTCGAGGCCCTGGACGCCGGGGAGGACCTGGCCGCCGTGCGGTCGGCGCTCGGCTCGGGTGCCGGGGTCGACCCGGAGGCCTTCCACCGGTGGGCCGCCGAGCGTGGCTTCGAGGCGGTCACCACGTGGAGCTCCGAGCAGCCGGCGGCGTTCGACGCGGTCCTGCTGGACGCGGTCAACGGCCTGGCGGTCACCGGCACTTACCAGCCGGGGCGGATCGGTTCCGCTCTGACCAACTCCCCGGCCCGATCCCGGACCAGCGGGGCGTTGGTGACGGCTCTGCGGCAGGCGTTGCAGGCGCAGCTGCCGGACTACATGGTCCCGTCGGCGATCGTCACCCTCGACCACATTCCGCTGACCCCGAACGGCAAGATCGACCGCAAGGCCCTTCCCGCGCCGGACTACACATCCACCGCTGGTGGCCGTGCACCGCGCACGCCGCAGGAAGAGCTCCTCTGCACCCTGTTCGCCGAAATCCTCGGCCTGCCCGGCGTCGGGATCGACGACAACTTCTTCGACCTCGGCGGCCACTCGCTGCTGGCGACCCAGCTCACCAGCCGGATCCGGACCACCCTCGGCACCGAGACGCCCCTCCAGGCGCTCTTCGAGGCGCCGACCGTCGCCGAGCTCTCCGCGAGCCTTGACGCCGGCACGCCCAGCAGTGCCTACGAGGTCCTGCTGCCGCTTCGAAAGCGAGGGCTGCACGCTCCGCTGTTCGTCGTGCACCAGGGAGCGGGCATGTGCTGGTCGTACGCCGGTCTCCTGCCGCACCTCAGCGCGGACTTCCCGGTCTACGGACTCCAGGCCCACGGACTGGCTCATCCCGATGAGCTCAGGAACAGCGTCGAGGAGGTGGCGGACGACTGCATCGAGCAGATGCTGAAGGTGCAGCCCGAGGGGCCCTACCACCTGATGGGGCATTCGTTCGGAGGAATCCTGGCCCACGCCATAGCAGCGCGGCTCGAGGAGCGCGGTGAGCGGGTCGACCTCCTGGTCTTCCTGGACTCCGATCCTGCCAAGCCGATCCCCGAGGACCTGCTCCAGGGCCAGGACGAGATGCAGCTGATGTACGGCGCGATTCTGGAGGCGCTCGGGGTCAACACCGAGCAGCTGGCCAACGGGACGCCCACGTTCGAGGAGTTCGCCGAGCTCGCACGCGGGACGAACACGGTCCTCGGGAGTCTCGAGGAGAGCCGGTTCGTCACCCTGATGAGCGTCATCAAGAACAACATCATGCTGATGGGCAAGTACCGCCACGAGCGGGTCTCGACCAACGCGGTGATCTTTGCGGCCACTCGCCACCGCTCCGGATACGTCATCCCGGCGGATGCCTGGAGCGCGTACGTGGACGGTGACGTCGCCCACTACGAGGTGGACTGCACCCACCAGACCATCACGACGCCGCACATGTTCCGGGAGATCGGCCCCCTCGTCGAGGCCAAGCTCCGGAAGCTCGCCGAGAACGCGATCGTTCCCACCCGCACCGAGAAGGAGTAGAGCAACGACGGCCGCGGTCAACACGGACCGGCGGCGGCCTCGCGAAGACCCCGCCCCGGGGGCCCCGGGGGGGTCGGGGGGGGGGGGGGGGGGGCCCCCCGCAAGGGGTGAGGCCCCCGCGGACCCCCCCCCCC
>NZ_JBHJVK010000164.1:0-1534 GCF_042264695.1 Kitasatospora sp. NPDC056138
ACATCGGTGGGTTGCCGTGCTTGCGGCTGGGCAGGTCGGCGTGCTTGGTGCGGAGCATGGCGAGGGAGGAGGCGAGGACCTGCCGGGTCTCGGCGGGGTCGATGACGTCGTCGACGAGGCCGCGTTCGGCCGCGTAGTACGGGTGCATCAGCTCGCTCTTGTACTCCTTGATCTTCTGCGCGCGCATCGCCTCGGGGTCCTCGGCCCCGGCGATGTCCCGGCGGAAGATCACGTTCGCGGCGCCCTCGGCGCCCATCACCGCGATCTCGTTGGTCGGCCAGGCGAACGACAGGTCCGCCCCGATCGACCGGGAGTCCATCACGATGTACGCCCCGCCGTACGCCTTGCGCAGGATCAGCTGGATCCGCGGCACCGTCGCGTTGCAGTACGCGTACAGCAGCTTCGCACCGTGCCGGATGATCCCGTCGTGCTCCTGGTCCACCCCCGGCAGGAACCCGGGCACGTCCAGCATCGTGACCAGCGGAATGTTGAACGCGTCGCACATCTGCACGAACCGGGCGGCCTTCTCACTGGCATTGATGTCCAGCACCCCGGCCAGCGACTGCGGCTGGTTGGCGATGATCCCGGTGACGTGCCCGTCGATCCGCGCCAGCACGCACAGCACGTTGGTCGCCCACCGCTCGTGGACCTCCAGGTACTCCCCGTGGTCGACGATCTCCTCGATCACCTTGCGCATGTCGTACGGCCGGTTCCCGTCCACCGGCACCAGGTCCAGCAGCGACTCGTTGCGCCGCTCCACCGGATCGTCGTTCACCGCCGCCGGCGGCATCTCCCGGTTGTTCTGCGGCAGCAGCGACAGCAGGTAGCGCACCTCCTCGATGCACGACTGCTCGTCGTCGTACGCGAAGTGCGACACACCCGACACACCCGAGTGCACGTCCGCGCCGCCCAGACCGTTCTGCGAGATCTTCTCCCCGGTCACCGCCTGGACCACGTCCGGACCGGTGATGAACATCTGCGAGGTCTCACGGACCATGAACACGAAGTCCGTCAACGCCGGCGAGTACGCCGCACCACCCGCACACGGACCGAGCATCACACTGATCTGCGGGATCACCCCCGACGCCCGGGTGTTGCGCTGGAAGATCCCGCCGTAGCCGGCCAGCGCCGTGACACCCTCCTGGATCCGGGCACCCGCACCGTCGTTCAGCGACACCAGCGGCGCACCCGCCGCGATCGCCATGTCCATGATCTTGTGGATCTTCTGCGCATGCGCCTCACCCAGCGCCCCACCGAAGATCCGGAAATCGTGCGCATAGGTGAACACCGTCCGCCCGTGCACCGTCCCCCAGCCGACCACCACACCATCGGTGTGCGGCTTCTTCGCCTCCAGCCCGAAACCCGTGGCCCGGTGCCGCCGCAACGGCTCCACCTCACGGAACGAACCCTCGTCCAGCAGCAGATCGATCCGCTCACGAGCCGTCAGCTTCCCCTTGGCGTGCTGCGCCTCGGTCGCCTTCTCACTCGGGCCCCGGCGGACCTTCTCCCGCAGATCGTGCAGCTCGGCCACCCG
>NZ_JBHJVK010000165.1:0-1505 GCF_042264695.1 Kitasatospora sp. NPDC056138
TTCCATACCCTTCTTCATGGGTTGTTCGGATCATTCGTAAGATCGGGACGCCCAGGGGTGCTGGGCGTGGCTGTCATGTGTTAGCCGATGTTGTGGCTGAGGAGGATTGGCCGCCCGGCACCCCGCGACGACTCGGCCACTGATTGGGATGCGCGAACTGAATCGCTCGTATGGAAACGTCGGCGAGGTCGTCTGCTGGGATCGTGAACATGCACTCCGAGCGAGGAGGACCAGGTGCCCGAACTGTGGGCGGGGACGGACGCGGGCAAGGCCGAGCATCACTGCACGGTGATCGACACTGACGGGAAGACGGTGCTCTCCCGGCGGGTGCCGAACAACGAGACCGAGCTGCTTGAACTGTTCGGCAACGTAGTGGAGTTGGCCAACGATTGCCCGGTGACCTGGGCGGTGGACCTGAACGCCGGCGGGGCCGCATTGTGGATTGCGCTCCTGGTCGGGCACGGGCAAAGACTGCTCTACATCCCCGGCCGGACCGTGCACTACGCCTCGGCCGCTTACCGTGGCAGCGGGAAGACGGACGCGAAGGACGCCTTCGTCATCGCCGACACCGCCCGCATGCGCCGCGACCTGCAACCGTTGGAGCAGACCAGCGAGATCGCCGTGGACCTGCGGATCCTGACCGCCCGCCGCATGGACCTGTCCGCTGATCGCACCCGCGCGATCAACCGGCTGCGCGCCCAGCTGCTGGAGTACTTCCCGGCCCTGGAGCGGGCCTTCGACTACAGCACCTCCAAAAGCGCCCTGGTCCTGCTGACCGGCTACCAAACGCCGGGCGCGCTGCGACGCATAGGCCGGGCCCGGCTGGCGACCTGGCTCAAGAACCACGGCGTCCGCACGGCCACCATCGCCAAGAGCGCGGCCGATGCCGCGGTCACCGCCGCCGAGGCCCAACACACCGTCGTCCCGGGGGAGAAGACCGCCGCGAAGGTGGTCCATACCCTGGCCAGGGAGGTGATGGCCCTCGATCAGGAGATTTCCGAGCTGGAGGCCCTGATCGAGGGCCGGTTTCGCGAGCACCGCGACGCCGAGGTGATCACCAGCATGCCCGGCATCGGCGACATGCTCGGTGCCGAGTTCATCGCCGCCACCGGCGGCAACATGGCTGCCTTCGGCAGCCCCGACCGCCTGGCTGGCGTCGCCGGCCTCGCGCCGGTGCCACGCGACTCGGGCAAGGTCAGCGGCAACCTTCAACGCCCGCGCCGCTACAGTCGGCGCTTGCTGCGGATGTTCTACCTCTCCGCCCAGGTCGCCGCCATCCACTGCCCCGTCTCCAAGGCGTTCTACACGCGCAAGCGCGACCAGGGGAAGAGCCACAAGCAGGCCGTCTTGGCGCTCGCCAGGCGCCGTCTCAACGTGCTCTGGGCCCTCATACGCGACCATCGCACCTTCGATGCCCGGCCACCCGAGCCAGCTGCCGCTGCGGCGTGAGACAGCTCCCGAGAGCCCCTCAAGACAGCTTGACAGCGTCATTGGGAATCCTCCTG
>NZ_JBHJVK010000166.1:0-1503 GCF_042264695.1 Kitasatospora sp. NPDC056138
GTAGTAGGTGAGCGATGGGGTGACGCAGGAAGGTAGTCCAGCCCGGGCGGTGGTTGTCCCGGGGTAAGGGTGTAGGGCGAACGGTAGGCAAATCCGCCGTTCATATGGCCTGAGACCTGATGCCGAGCCGATTGTGGTGAAGTGGATGATCCTATGCTGTCGAGAAAAGCCTCTAGCGAGTTTCATGGCGGCCCGTACCCCAAACCGACTCAGGTGGTCAGGTAGAGAATACCGAGGCGTTCGGGTGAACTATGGTTAAGGAACTCGGCAAAATGCCCCCGTAACTTCGGGAGAAGGGGGGCCATTCCTGGTGATGAGTCTTGCACTCTGAGCTGGGGGTGGCCGCAGAGACCAGCGAGAAGCGACTGTTTACTAAAAACACAGGTCCGTGCGAAGCCGTAAGGCGATGTATACGGACTGACGCCTGCCCGGTGCTGGAACGTTAAGGGGACCGGTTAGTCTGATTTCGGTCGGGCGAAGCTGAGAACTTAAGCGCCAGTAAACGGCGGTGGTAACTATAACCATCCTAAGGTAGCGAAATTCCTTGTCGGGTAAGTTCCGACCTGCACGAATGGCGTAACGACTTCTCGACTGTCTCAACCATAGGCCCGGTGAAATTGCATTACGAGTAAAGATGCTCGTTTCGCGCAGCAGGACGGAAAGACCCCGGGACCTTTACTATAGCTTGATATTGGTGTTCGGTTCGGCTTGTGTAGGATAGGTGGGAGACTTTGAAGCGGCAACGCCAGTTGTCGTGGAGTCGACGTTGAAATACCACTCTGGTCGTGCTGGATGTCTAACCTGGGTCCGTGATCCGGATCAGGGACAGTGTCTGGTGGGTAGTTTAACTGGGGCGGTTGCCTCCTAAAGAGTAACGGAGGCGCCCAAAGGTTCCCTCAGCCTGGTTGGCAATCAGGTGTTGAGTGTAAGTGCACAAGGGAGCTTGACTGTGAGACTGACGGGTCGAGCAGGTACGAAAGTAGGGACTAGTGATCCGGCGGTGGCTTGTGGAAGCGCCGTCGCTCAACGGATAAAAGGTACCCCGGGGATAACAGGCTGATCTTCCCCAAGAGTCCATATCGACGGGATGGTTTGGCACCTCGATGTCGGCTCGTCGCATCCTGGGGCTGGAGTAGGTCCCAAGGGTTGGGCTGTTCGCCCATTAAAGCGGTACGCGAGCTGGGTTTAGAACGTCGTGAGACAGTTCGGTCCCTATCCGCTGTGCGCGTAGGAGTGTTGAGAAGGGCTGTCCCTAGTACGAGAGGACCGGGACGGACGAACCTCTGGTGTGCCAGTTGTTCTGCCAAGGGCATGGCTGGTTGGCTACGTTCGGGAGGGATAACCGCTGAAAGCATCTAAGCGGGAAGCCTGCTTCGAGATGAGCACTCCCACCTCCTTGAGAGGGTAAGGCTCCCAGTAGACGACTGGGTTGATAGGCCGGATATGGAAGCCCTGTGAGGGGTGGAGTTGACCGGTACTAATAGGCCGAGGGCTTGTCCTCAG
>NZ_JBHJVK010000167.1:0-1474 GCF_042264695.1 Kitasatospora sp. NPDC056138
CCGTCCCGGGCCCGGCCGGGAGGGTTTCGGCGCGGCCGCCGGGCAGGCCGCCATCGCGCGGATGTTGCGAAACCCGCGCCGCACCCGGGCGGGGGTGAGGCGGCGGGGTTCGGCCGCCGGTCGTTCCCAGGGGCGGCGGAGGTCTTCGGCGAGGTGTCGGGCGAGGCGGAGCTGGGTGTGGGCGGCGATGATCAGCCACGTCCACAGGTCGGCAGTGTCCGCGTGGCGGATTTTCGGGGCGGTCCAGCCGAGGGTCTGCTTCATCAGCCTGAAGGTGTGTTCCAGGTCGAATCTGCGGAGGAACGACTGCCACCAGCGGTTCACGTCCGCCGGTGTGGCGGTGCTGGTCGAGCACCACAGCCAGACCGGTTTCGGGTCGCGGTCACCCGGCAGGCGCTCGACCTTGAGGCGGATCAATGTGCCGTGCAGGATGGGCAGTTCCTCTTTCGCGTGTTCCAGCCAGGGGCCGCGGTGGGTGAGTCTGGGGTGCATACGGTCCCAGGCGATGGTCTCGGCCTTGCCGTAGCGGGTGGTGTCCGTGGCCGTGGTGACGTCGGGCTGGTGCCAGGTGTCGGGTTTGGCGAAGGTCAGGATGCCGCCGTGCCGGCGGGGACGGCCGCCCTTCGGGCCGGAGCGGGCGGATCCTGCGTCTCGGAGCATGACGCGGTCCGAGCGCAGACGTCCGAGCAGCACGACGGGCAGGTCCTTCAGGGCGTGGGAGAGGTAGGCGACGTCGTAGCCGGAGTCCATCACGATCAGGATCTCGGGATCGCCCGGCCGCCAGTGCTCTGCTTGTGTCAACCGCTCGACGACGTCGCGTAGTTGGGCGGCGGTGACGGCGGTCGCGTCGTCCGCGGGGCTCAGGCGTACGGCGTCCAGTAGCGCGCACCAGGAGGTGCGGCCGGACTCCAGCGCGGCGACGAAGGAATACGGCCAGCCGGGCACGAACTGGTCCGTCTTGCGGTCGCCACGTCCGTAGACATGGCAGAACAACCGGTCGTCGCTGGTCGGAGCGTCGGGGCGGAGCCAGTTGGACACGTCGACGGCCAGCACGATCCGCCCGTCGGCCGCCTTCGGCAGTGGCAGGGCGGCCAGAGTGCGGCGCAAGCGCGTCGGTTCGAACCAGCCCCGGTCCAGGGCGGCGTACAGGGCACCGTGCCCGCGTCGGTGCTCGACTGCCAGCGACAGCTCGACCAGGGTCTTCACCGGCCCGTCCGTGCACAGCACCGCGTCGGTGAGCTCGAAGAGCGCGTCCGCGCGGGCGTACAGGCAGTCGTAAAACTCAATCCGAAAGCGGGACAAGAGGTCCAATGCCCCACCTACGGGCACCTCAGCTGGGAGACTCATAGGAAGCGGCCGTTCCTCCGTGCTTCGTGACTCGACATCTCGAAGCGTGAAGAACGGCCGCGTCACGTGCGCCCGGATCCCGGAGACCTCAGCCGGTCGAGTGACCAGCGACCATAAACGCCAAGCT
>NZ_JBHJVK010000168.1:0-1418 GCF_042264695.1 Kitasatospora sp. NPDC056138
TGTGGCCAGGGCCGGGGTCGAACCGGCGACCTTCCGCTTTTCAGGCCGCGTGATGAACCTGATCCTGGTGTGACTCGCAAGGTTGTCGGTCCTTGGACGTGTTCGGTCGGGTGTTGCTGTACGCCGCTGTTGGCATACACGTTGGCATACACCGATCAGCCCAGGGCGTCCGCGATGACCTGCATGGAGTCCACAATCACGACCGCGCCGGCGGCAGCCAGCCTCGCATCCTTCCCCGGCTTGTTCGCATACCCGATGGTTGCTACGCCCGCCGCGTCTCCGGCCTCCACGTCCCGGGCGGCGTCGCCGATGAAGATGCACTCCTCCGGCTTGCTACCAGCCGCGTCCATCGCTTCCAGGAGAAGACGCGGGTTCGGCTTCATGGACGACGGATCGCCCGGGGCCCGTCCGAAGACGCCAGTCATGTAACTGGTGAGCCCCTGGTCGGCGAGGTACGCCTCGATTGCCACGCCCGCGTTGTTGCTGACCACCGAGACGGAGCGGCCGGACCGCGCGCATGCACGCAGAACCGATTCGCCCCCTGGGTTTGGCCGACCGATCCTTACAGCCTCGGTCTCGAGCGACGCAAGCGCGCTGTCCGCCACCACTGCGAGGTCTGGGCGGGCTTCTGCGATCAGGCGGAGCAGGGCGAGCGGGTCAGTCTCTGTCTCGCCCCCGGCCGGGGCCCGCTCGCCGGCAGCGAGCAGGCCCAGACGAAGGCGTCGCGCGACTTCTGGCGCCGAAAGCCCGGCGAAGACCGAGCAGACCGGGCCGTCGAAGTCGAGCAGGACGTGCTTCACAGGGCGAAGCACGTCGGCGAGCGACGGGGAAGCGCCGGTCACGGCTGACGCTCGTACGCGATCGTGGACCACACGCTGTCGAACCACATCTGTGCCTGCTGGACGTATTGCGAGCCGAGCGAGGCATCGTCCGGTCCGGCGGCGTGATGGAACAGCGTGGTGTCCTTGCCGGTGACGTCGTAGAACGTGTGGTCGTTGCCGTTGATCGCTACCGTCCGCTCCCGGAGTGGGTAGAACCCGAAGAACGCCTCCGAGCGGTTCAGGATGTACAGCTTGAAGAGGCTGGATGCGCGGTGCACCTTTACCTGGACCGTGGCGGTCTGCACCAGACCAAGTTCTGCCAGCACCTCGACCGAGTGGGCGATGCCGCCGGCGTTGGTCAGTGCGATGTTGCGGGCGCGCTCTCGGAGTGCCGGTTCGTCCTTGAGACCGTCCACCAGCACCGGCACGGCCATGGGCTCCGACGTGTCCGGCAGGAGAAGCCGCACGGTGAGGGACTCCGGAGCCAGCCTGCCGGAGCGAACCTTGTCGAGCGGCTCCTGCAGGGCGTTGTGGAGCGTCTCGCTGGAGAATCCCGCGAAGTCGAGCGTCACCTGCTTCTGCTCGAAGGCTGCTTCG
>NZ_JBHJVK010000169.1:0-1397 GCF_042264695.1 Kitasatospora sp. NPDC056138
GGCCTGCTCGACCGCACCGAGTACACCCAGCCCGCGCTGTTCGCGGTCGAGGTGGCGCTGTTCCGCCTCGCCGAATCCTGGGGTCTGCGGCCGGATTTCCTGGCGGGTCACTCGATCGGTGAGCTGGCGGCCGCGCACGTCGCCGGGGTTCTCTCGCTCGCTGACGCTGCTGCGCTGGTGGCGGCTCGTGGGCGTCTGATGCAGGCGCTGCCTTCGGGTGGTGCGATGGTGGCGGTGCAGGCGTCCGAGGAGGAGGTCCTGCCGCTGCTGACCGCCGAGGTGGGTATCGCGGCGGTCAACGGGCCTTCGTCGGTGGTCATTTCCGGCGGTGAGCGGGCGGTGCTGGAGGTTGCGGAGAAGCTCGCGGCCGACGGCCGGAAGACCAAGCGGCTCACGGTCAGCCACGCGTTCCACTCGCCGTTGATGGAGCCGATGCTCGCGGAGTTCCGCACGGTCGCGGAGGGTCTGAGCTTCCGCGAGCCCCGGATCCCGGTCGTCTCCACCCTCACCGGCAAGGTCACCGAGGAGCTGGTCACCCCCGAGTACTGGGTGCGCCACGTCCGCGAGGCGGTCCGCTTCCACGACGCGATCCAGGTGCTGGAGGGCGAGGGCGTCCGTACGTTCCTGGAGCTGGGTCCGGACGGCACGCTCTCGGCGATGGGTCAGGAGTGCGTGGCGGAGGAGGCGGTGTTCGCACCGGTCCTGCGCCGTGACCGCGCCGAGGCGCAGAGCTTCACGACTGCTCTGGCGCAGCTGCACGTCCGGGGTCTCAAGCTCGACTGGCAGGCGGTCTTCGCGGGCACCGGCGCGCAGCGCGTCGACCTGCCGACCTACGCCTTCCAGTACGAGCGCTACTGGCTGGAGGCCCCGCCGATCCTGGTGGGCGAGGCGGCAGCCGCTCACCTCGGGCTGGACCTGGCGGAGCACCCGTTGCTGGGCGCCTTCGTTGCTCTGGCGGATGCGGATGGCGTCCTGTTCACCGGGAGGCTGTCGCTCGACGCGCACCCGTGGCTGGCCGACCACGCCGTGGGTGAGGTGGTACTGCTGCCGGGAACCGCCTTTGTGGAACTGGCGGTTCGAGCGGGCGACCAGGTCGGCTGCGGTCGTGTCGAGGAGCTGACGCTGGAGGCGCCGCTGGTCCTCCCCGCCAAGGGCGGGATGCAGGTCCAGGTTTCGGTGGGGGAGCCTGATTCGGCGGGCCGTCGTCCGGTGTCCGTCTTCTCGCGGGTGGAGGATGCGCCGGTCGAGGAGCCGTGGACGCGTCATGCGACGGGTCTGCTGGCGGAGGGCGGTGCTGCGGAGTCGTTCGATCTGGTGGAGTGGCCGCCGGTGGGTGCGGAGGCTGTGCCGGTCGACGGTCTGTATGAGGGTTTCGCGGCTGCCGGGTTCGGTTACGG
>NZ_JBHJVK010000170.1:0-1322 GCF_042264695.1 Kitasatospora sp. NPDC056138
TGGGCGACGTCGACCACCTTCAGGTGTTCCTTGGCGGCGCCCTCGTTCTTCTTGCCGTTGACCGAGTCGGAGAGCATCACCAGGCAGAACGGGCAGGCGGTGGAGACGATGTCGGGGTTGAGCGACAGCGCCTCGTCCACGCGCTCGGTGTTGATGCGCTTGCCGATCCGCTCCTCCATCCACATCCGCGCGCCGCCGGCGCCGCAGCAGAAGCCGCGTTCCTTGTGGCGGTGCATCTCCTGCTGGCGCAGGCCGGGGACCTTGTCCATGATCTCGCGCGGCGGGCTGTAGACCTTGTTGTGGCGGCCCAGGTAGCAGGGGTCGTGGTAGGTGATCAGGCCCTCGACCGGGTTGACCGGGACGAGCTTGCCCTCGTCGATCAGGTGCTGCAGCAGCTGGGTGTGGTGGATGACCTCGAAGTGGCCGCCCAGCTGCGGGTACTCGTTGGCGATGGTGTTGAAGCAGTGCGGGCAGGTGGCGACGATCCGCTTGACCGGCGCGTCCTCCAGCGCGGCGTTCAGCGTCTCGACGTTCTGCGCGCCGAGCATCTGGAAGAGGAACTCGTTGCCCAGGCGGCGGGCGGAGTCACCGGTGCAGGATTCCTCCTTGCCGAGGATCGCGAACTTGACGCCCGCCGTGTGCAGCAGCTCCGCGAAGGCCTTGGTGGTCTTCTTGGCGCGGTCCTCCAGGGCGCCGGCGCAGCCGACCCAGTAGAGGTACTCGACCTCGGCGGGCTCGATGTCCTGGCCGATCACCGGCACCTCGATGCCGGTCTCCTTCTTGAGTTCCTTGACCCAGTCCAGGCGGGCCTTGGTGGCCATGCCCCACGGGTTGCCCTTGTTCTCCAGGTTCTTGAGCATCGTCCCGGCCTCGGTCGGGAACGAGGACTCGATCATCACCTGGTAGCGGCGCATGTCGACGATGTGGTCGATGTGCTCGATGTCCACCGGGCACTGCTCGACGCAGGCGCCGCAGGTGGTGCAGGACCACAGCACGTCCGGGTCGATCACGCCGCCCTCTTCGGCGGTGCCGACCAGCGGGCGCTCGGCCTCGGCGAGGGCGGCTGCGGGGACGTTGGCGAGCTGCTCGGAGGTGGCCCGCTCGGAGCCCTCCATGTCCTTGCCGCCGCCGGCCAGCAGGTACGGCGCCTTGGCGAAGGCGTGCTCCCGCAGGCCCATGATCAGCAGCTTGGGCGAGAGCGGCTTGCCGGTGTTCCAGGCCGGGCACTGCGACTGGCAGCGGCCGCACTCGGTGCAGGTGGAGAAGTCGAGGATGCCCTTCCAGGAGAAGTGCTCGACCTGGGAGGCGCCGAAGACGGCGTC
>NZ_JBHJVK010000171.1:0-1306 GCF_042264695.1 Kitasatospora sp. NPDC056138
GGCGTCGGCGGCGACTGGCCTGTATTTAAAAGGATGAGCATCCGATATATTGATGGCGCTGCCGAACCACCGGCAGACCCGTCGGACCGTGCTGGAGGAACCCGTGCTCTCCCCTGAATCGACCGTGACCGTCCGCGCCACCCTGCCCGTGGTCGGCGCCGCCATCGGCGAGATCACCACGCTGTTCTACGGCCGGATGTTCGCCGACCACCCCGAGCTGGAGCGCGACCTCTTCAACCGCGGCAACCAGGCGGCCGGCGAGCAGCCCAGGGCACTGGCCGGGGCGATCGCCGCGTACGCGACCCTGCTGGTCGAGCAGCCGGACGTCCGGCCGGGCGCGATGCTGGCCCGGATCGCCCACAAGCACATCTCGCTGGGCATCACCGAGGACCAGTACGAGATCGTGCACAAGTACCTCTTCGGCGCGATCGTCGAGGTGCTCGGCGAGGCCGTCACCCCCGAGGTGGCCGCCGCCTGGGACGAGGTCTACTGGCTGATGGCCGGCGAACTCATCGCCCTGGAGGCCAGGCTGTACGCCGAGGCGGGCGTCGCACCGGGCGAGACCTGGCAGGAGATGACCGTGGTCGCCCGGACCCAGGAGTCCCGCGACGCCGTCTCCTTCACCCTCCGCCCGGCCGACGGCGGCCCCGCCCCCGCCTTCCGTCCCGGCCAGTACGTCAGCGTGGCCGTCCGGGTCGCCGACGGCGCCCGGCAGATCCGCCAGTACAGCCTCTCCACCGCGCCCGGCGGCGCGCACTGGCGGATCACCGTGAAGCGGGTGCACGGCGGCGACACCCCCGAGGGCGAGGTATCCGGCTGGCTGCACGGCAACGTGCACGCCGGCGACGTGCTGACCGTCTCCCGGCCGGCCGGAGACCTCACCCTGGCCGAGGGCACCGAGCCGCTGCTGCTCGCCTCCGCCGGGATCGGCTGCACCCCGATGATCGGCATGCTCGACCACCTCGCGGCCACCGGCTCCGGGCGCCCCGTCACCGTGGTGCACGGTGACCGCTCGCTCGCCGACCACGCCCACGCCGAGCAGCTGCAGACCCTGGTCCGGGCGCTGCCCGGGGCCGCGCTGCACCGCTGGTACGAGCAGCCCGCCGAGGACGGCGCGGCACCCGCCGGCACCGGGGCCCGGACCGGCCGGGTCGACCTGGCGCAGATCGAGATACCGGAGGGCGTCCGCGCCTACCTGTGCGGACCGCTGCCCTTCATGCGCGCGGCGCGGGCCGAGCTGCTGCGGCGCGGCGTGCCGGCCCAGGCGATCCACTACGAGGTGTTCGGCCCCGACCTCTGGCTCGCC
>NZ_JBHJVK010000172.1:0-1104 GCF_042264695.1 Kitasatospora sp. NPDC056138
CTAGGGAGCGTATTTGATCGCGATCAAGGAGTGGTCCTGCTGAGGTCTTTGATCCAGATCATTGCGCCGCGTAGGTGGAGGCCGGCGAGGTAGCTGGCGGGCGTCTTGTCGTAGCGGGTGGCGATGCCTCGCCAGGCCTTCAGCTTGTTGATCAGGCGCTCGACGGTGTTGCGCTCCTTGTAGAGGTCGGCGTCGTGGCTGACGGGCCGGCCGCCACGGCTGCCCTTCCTCGTCCGGTTGGCGGCCTGGTCCTTCTTCTCCGGGATGACGGCCTTGATCGCGCGTTGACGCAGGTGGGCGCGGTTGCCGCGGGACGAGTAGGCCTTGTCCCCGGCGACCGCGTCGGGCCGGGTGCGGGGACGGCCGACCGGCCCGCGGACCCGTAATTTCTTGAGCACGGGGATGAACTGCGGGCTGTCGGCGGCCTGCCCCTCGGTCAGCACGAACACCAGCGGTCGGCACTTCCGCTCACCGGCAACATGGATCTTGCTGGTCTGCCCACCTCTGGAGCGTCCGAGCAGTGCGGCCTTCAGGCGGAGCTTGCGCCGCCGCCGGGCACGTCGTCGTTCTTCGCTTTCTGGATCATCTGCGGTGTCCTGCCCGTCTTGTTCTTCCGGGCCGCCCCTTTTTGCCGGGCCTTCTCCGCCTCGTCGGCGGCCTTCTCCAGGGCCGCCAGGGCGTCGGGGCGCAGGTGCATCCCGGCGGCGTCGTGGTGGGCCCGAACGGTGGTGGAATCCACGCTGACCAGCGACAAGTCCACCTCGCCCCGCCTCGCGGCCTCCGCGATCGCGCCCTCCAGCAGGGCTTCGAAGACGCCCGCGTCACGCCACTGCCGGAAGCGGTTGGAGACGGTCGACCACGCGCCGAACTCCGCCGGCATCTCCCGCCACTGCCCTCCGGTCCTGAATCGCCAGATCACGCCCTCGAACTGCTGCCGCAGCCGCTCCGGGTACGGGCCGTACTCGCC
This sequence comes from Kitasatospora sp. NPDC056138, assembly GCF_042264695.1. Lineage (NCBI taxonomy): Bacteria > Bacillati > Actinomycetota > Actinomycetes > Kitasatosporales > Streptomycetaceae > Kitasatospora > Kitasatospora sp. NPDC056138. Next base: position 968 of record NZ_JBHJVK010000172.1, read on the forward strand.
GATCGGCAGGTACGGCCCGATGAACTCCCACTCCGCATCCGTCAGTTGCACTCGCGTCACGCGACATGATCTACCTGATCAGGCCTCGCCGTGAGAGCGAATCCCACAGATTGATCACGACCCGATACCCGCCCTAG
>NZ_JBHJVK010000173.1:0-1028 GCF_042264695.1 Kitasatospora sp. NPDC056138
TTGTCCGTCGTCATCCCGGTCGCGACCACACCGTCATCCACCCAGCCCCCGTGACCGTCGCCACCACGGTTCAGGTACACGTGCACCGAACCGTCGTCGTTCACCACGATGTAGTCCGCCCGGCCGTCACCGTCCCAATCAGCGAACCGAACCCGCCCCGACCCCGACTCCGTACCGGCGTGGTGCACGGGCATGGGGGTGGCGAAGCCGTCCGTGAAGGCGCTGTCCAGGGCCTGGTAGTAGACCTGAGCCATTTGCGCATAGCCCTGGTCGTTGGGGTGCAGGCCGTCCGCGAACTGGCTGGCCGACAGGCTCGGGCCGGTGACGAACCGGTACTTGTGGCCCGCGGTCTGCTCGGCCGGCTGGAGCTGGGCGAGTTGGGTGTTGTAGGCGGCGATCAGGTCGTTGTCCACATTCGGCGTGGTGGGCAGCAACCCTTGAACGATGACCGTCACGCCCGGGCGGTCGGCGAAGATCTGGTCGATCAGCGCGGTCATCCGGTCGCCGGCGTGCGCTTTGTCGGTGCCGCGGTCCAGATCGTTGATGCCGAGGTGCAGCAGCACCACGTCCGGCTGGTCCTTGGCGACGTAGCCGTCGATCTGACCGCGGATGTCGTCGATCATCGTGGCGCTGTGCCCCTCGTTGTCCGGGTCCTGCACCGCGCCGCCCTGTACCGTGCCGACGAAGTCCATTTGGTAACGTGACTGGCTCGCCACCTCGTTCCACAGCGGCAGTCGATAACCTGCGCCTGAACTGCTCTGGTATCCGACGGTGATGGAGTCGCCCAGGGGCATGACCTTGAGCAGCGGCGGGCTGATGACCGGACCGGTCGTGGCGCTCGCCACCGACGACAGCGCCACCGGGCCGAGGAGGCCGATGGATGCGGCCACGGTGGCCGCGAGTACTCGCTTCATGATGTTCCCGTCTCCGTGCGGTGGTGTGTCAGACGCCTGTGGCGATCTGGCCCCAGTTGGTCCAGCCCGGGCTGTGTGTGTCGTCGCCGCCGTTGTTGATGAACGCGTTGGTCG